>JBJMQQ010000034.1:0-16716 GCA_045802645.1 Polyangia bacterium | reverse complement strand
GGATCGATCTGGATGAGCCCGCGCGAGATGCCGTGGCGGATCGCGACCGCCTGGCCCGAGAGGCCGCCGCCGGAGACATTCACGAACACGACGAAGCGCCCCGTCGTCTCGGTCAGCTCGAGCGGCTGCCGGAAGACCATGCGCGACGTCTCGCGGCCGAAGTAATCCTCCAGCGTGCGGCGGTTGATGTCGACCTTGCCGTTGCCCGGCTGCATCCAGACGCGCGCCACCGCGTGCTTGCGGCGGCCAGTGGCGTAAATCGCTTTCGACGGATCAGGCATGGATACTCCGGCTAGGCCAGCTTGAGGGGTTTCGGTTGCTGCGCGGCGTGCGGGTGCTCAGCCCCCGTGTACACCTTGAGCTTCTTGTAGATGCGGCGGCCGAGCGGGCCCTTGGGCAGCATGCCCCACACGGCGCGGAGGACCAGGTCCTCCGGGTGGCGCTTGACCAGCTGCTCGGCCGTCTGCGTGCGCAGGCCGCCGGGGAACAGCGAGTGGTCGCGGTACAGCTTGCCCGACCACTTTTTCCCGGTCAGGCGAACCTTGTCGGCGTTGATGACCACCACGAAGTCACCGGCGTCAGCGTGCGCGGTGTACGTCGGGCGGTGCTTGCCGCGAAGGATGTCGGCGATCTTGGTGGCGGCGCGGCCGAGGGTCTGACCCTCGACGTCGGCGACGTGCCAGCCGTGAACGAACGATTCGTTCGCCTGGAAAGTAGGGCGATGGTGCGTGGCTGCGGAAGGCATGGAGCGGAGGTTTCTACTTGAGTGGTGCCGGCTTGTCAATGAGGCTAATGAGCCTTGAGGAACCGCCCGATGGCCGCGCAGGCCTGCCGCGCGCGGTCGTCGGTCTCGACCAGCGCGAACCGGACGAAACCCTCGCCGCCCGGCCCGAAACCGACCCCGGGCGAAACCGCGACCCGGGCCTCGGCCAGCAGCTCGGCCGCGAAGGCGACCGCCCCCTTTGCCACGGCGCGGGCGGGCAACGGCGCCCAGACGAACATCGACGCACTCGGCCGCGGCACGGGCCACCCCGCCGCGGCGAGCCCGTCACACAGCACCGCGGCGCGCTGCTTGTAGAGCTCGCGGTTTCCGGCGACGTCCGGGTCGCAGACGGGTGACAGCGCGGTCGCCGCCGCCAGCTGCACCGGCCCGAAGATCCCGTAGTCCAGGTAGCCCTTGATCGTCCCCAGCGCGCCGACCAGCGTGCGGTTCCCGACGCAGAAGCCGACCCGCCAACCGGGCATCGAGTAGCTCTTCGACACCGTGAAGAACTCGACCGCCACGTCGCGCCCGCCCGGCACGCCGAAGATGGACGGCGCCGGGCGCCCGTCGTGTAGCAGGTCCGCGTACGCGAGGTCCGAGATCACCCACAGCGATTCGCGTTTGGCCAACGCGACGACCTTCTCGAAGAATCCTTGCTCGACGACCGCGCTGGTCGGGTTGTGCGGGAAGTTGATGATCAGGCCCTTGGGCTTGCGGGGCGAGCGCGCCAGCGCCGCCTCGATCTCGCCGTATGGGTCGAGCCCGGGGCGGGTCGCGACCGGGACGGGCTCGCCGCCCGCGATGATCACGCCGTACCGGTGAATCGGGTAGCAGGGGTCGGGCGACAGCACGCAGTCGCCGGGGGCCACGATGGCCAGCAGCAGGTGCGCCAGCCCTTCCTTGGCGCCCAGCGTGACGACCGCCTCCGTCTCGGGGTCGAAGGTCTGCCCGTAACGACGCTGGTACCAGTCACAGATCGCGCGTCGCACCTCGGGCAGGCCGCGCGACGGCATGTACCGCTGATTGCCGGGGCGCTGCGCCTCGGTCGTCAGCCTGTCGATCACGGCGCGCGGGCTGGGACCGTCGGGGTTGCCGAGGCCGAAGTCGAAGACGTCGTGCCCCTCCGCGCGCAGCCGCGACTTCAGCTCGTCGACGGCGGCGAGGACGTACGGAGGAAGCGCGGCCAGGCGCGCGAATCGGTTCGAGGACGGGTCGGGGGGGCCTGCCATGACAAAAGCCGCGGAACACTACTTGATTGATCGCGCGGGCGCTTGACTGAACATCAGTTCAGGGTCACAGTTCGGGGGTGCGGCCGGTGGCGATCTCGAATCCGCCGAACCCCTGGGCCACCACCGAAGTCGAATACCTGGAGGGTGTTCCCGAGGTGCGGCTCGAGGTGTTCGTCGACGGCACGCGCAACATCCTGTCGAAGAACGACAGCCCCGACGTCGGCTTCACCTGGAGCGTCAATCCGTATCGCGGCTGCTTTCACGCGTGCGCTTACTGCTACGCGCGGCCGTCGCACGAGTACCTCAGCTTCGGCGCCGGGACCGACTTCGATCGCAAGATCGTCGTCAAGCCAGAGGCCCCCGGGTTGCTGCGCGCGGCGTTCGCCCGCAAGAGCTGGCGCGGCGAGACGGTCGTCTTCAGCGGCGTCACCGACTGCTACCAGCCGCTGGAAGCGTCGTACCGACTGACGCGCGGCTGCCTGGAGGTGTGCGTCGAACGCTCGAACCCGGCGGCCATCATCACCAAGTCGGCCCTGGTCGAGCGCGACGTCGACGTGCTCGCCAGCCTGACCGCCGTTGCTTCGGCGCACGTCACAGTCAGCATTCCGTTCTGGGACCCGGAGAAGGCGCGCGCCATCGAACCGTACGTTCCGGCGCCCGCGCGGCGGCTGCGGGTGATCGAGAAGCTGGCGCGCGCCGGGATCTCCGTCGGCGTGAACGTCGCGCCGATCATCCCGGGCCTCAACGATCAGGACATCCCGCGCATCTTGAAAGCGGCGCACGACGCGGGTGCGCGGTCGGCCGGCCACGTGCTGCTGCGGCTGCCCGGGTCGGTGAAGGCCGTCTTCGAGGAGCGATTGCGGGCGGCGCTGCCGCTGTCCGCCGAACGGGTGCTGCATCGGGTTCGCGAGACGCGCGGCGGACAGCTTTACGATTCGCGGTTCGGCGTGCGCGGGCGCGGAGAAGGGACGTACGCAAAGGCCATCCAGGCGCTCTTCGAAACCTCCGCCGCGCGCCACGGATTCCGTCCGCACGACGCGATGGGCGACAACGCCCGCTCGCTCGCCGAGGCACCGAAGCCACCGGTGACGACGAAGCGAGAGCCGCCGGCCGCGCAGCTCGAATTGCCGCTCAAATGATCTTGCCGACGCGCAGCTCGATGGGCAGCCCGCCGTTGCGCAGGCGGTGGTGGTCGGGCAACGTCAGCCGCAGCGCATCGCCCGCGCCGGGAAGCCGCGCCGGCACCACGATGGCCGCGCGCCAGCCGCGAAAGTGCGCGCGCAGCAGGCGCCCCAGATCGCGGTAGACGCGTACGGCCGCCCGCGGATCGCCGAGCCGCCGCCCGTAAGGCGGGTTGGCGATCACCAGGCCGCCTCGTTCCGCCGGGGGGCGCGCGTCGCCGAGGTCGCGGCAGGCGAACGCGATCTGTTCGGCCACGCCCGCGCGCGCGGCGTTCCGGGCGGCGCTCTCGATCACCGCCGGATCGCGATCGGACGCGGCGATCGGCGCCGGCGCGGTCGGCCGCACGCGCGAACGTGCCCGCTCGCGCAGCGCAGCCGCCAGCTCGCCGGATGCCGCGAACAGCGGCCAGTCCTCCAGCGCGAACTCGCGATCCAGCCCGGGCGCGCGATCGATCGCTTGCAGGGCCGCCTCGATGGCGATCGTGCCGGCGCCACAGACGGGATCGCAAAGTGGCTGGCTGGGATCCCATCCCGCCAGCGCCAGCAGACCGGCCGCCAGCGTCTCGCGCATCGGCGCGGCTCCGACCTCGATGCGGGCGCCGCGCCGATGAAGGCGCTCGCCCGAGGCGTCGACGCTGAACGTGAACCGGTCCGCCTCGCCGCGCACCAGCACCGCCACCGCGGGCTCGTCCTCGTCCTTCGTGGCCACACGCACGCCAGGCACCGCATCGGCGATGGCCAGCGCGGCCGTCTCGACCAGCGCGCCCGTGTGGTAGAGGCGCGAGCGCGTGGCGCTGGCACGGATGCTGACAACCGCGCCGCGGGCCAAGAACCGATCCCACGGGAGCCCGGCCCCGCGCCGCCGTAGCTTTCCGAACTCGCGCGCCTCGACGCTGCCGACGCGCGCGAGCACCCGCGTGACGGTGCGCAGCCAGAGGTTGGCTTCGAGGCCCCCCAGCGCCGGCGCCGTCCACTCGACCCCGCCCGCGACGGGTGTCACGTCCGCGACGCCCTCCAGCGCACGCACCTCATGTTCGGCGGCCGGCTCGAGCCCGGGCGCCACGACGGCAAACCAGCGCAGCGCCTCCGGTCCAGCTGCCTTGCGGCGCGCTCGTGGCTGGTGCGGCCGTCGCTCGCCGGGCGCGGGCAGCCGCTCCGAACGCCCATCGAAGATCAGGTGCGCCAGGATCTCGATCGACCCTTCACGGCCGGCGACAGGCGAATCGGTATCGGCGACCAGCCGGAAGCCGAGCGCCTCGCCGCGTTTGCGGACCCGATCGACGGCGGCCTGCCGCAGGTTCTGGTCCCGCACCTCGCCACCCTTCACCTGGCGATCGGGGAGCTCGAACTGCGGTTTCACCAGGACGACGCCCTGCGCGCCGGGGCGTAATCGAAACGCCAGCCCCCTCAGCATGTTACGAGCTGAGACGAAGCTCACATCCACGGTAAAGAAATCGAAAGGCCCTTCAGCTTCGTTCAGGGACAGGTGGCGCCAGTCGGTCTCTTCCAGAACGGTCACACGGGCGTCGCCGCGCAGGGACGGATGCAGCTGGTCGCGGCCGACGTCCACGGCCAGGACCGAAGCTGCGCCGTGCGCGAGCAGGACCTCGGTGAAGCCGCCCGCCGACGCCCCGACGTCGACGGCGTGCGCGTCCGCGACGGCGCTGGCCAGCGCGAACTGGCTCAGCGCCGCTTCCAGCTTGGCGCCCGCGCGGCTGACCGGCATCGCCGGCCTTATACATCAACGAATAAACGCGTCAGTCGGCTTGACGGCGGAGCGCGTTCGCGGAGGTGCGGCCCAGGCAGTCGACACACAGCGGGATGCCGCCCGAGCGCGGATCCCGGCGAACCTTGTCGTCCTCGTGGTCGGCGCCGCAGGCGCTGCACACCAGCTTCGCGGCGGGCTGCCGCTCGCCCGCCAGCCCGACCGTCGCCAGCGCGTCGCGCGTAACGATGCCGACCAGGAACGCGCCGGTCACGACGGGCAAGCACGACACGTGCTGCTCGGCCATGATCTGCGCGGCCTCGTCCAGCGTCGTGTCCGGCCCGATGCACAGGACGGGCGAGCTCATGCACTCACCGACGAACGCCGTCCGCTCGGCCGTTCGCAAGTCTTCGCGACAGACGATCCCGGTCAAGGTCCCGTTGTCGAGCACCAGCAGGTGATCGATTCCGTTTTCGAAGGCCAGCCGCCGCGCTGAAGCCACGACAGTGTCTGGCGTCAGCGTGTACAACTCGGTCCCCATCACCTCGGCCACGCAGCAGGACCCAACTTCAGCCATGACATCCATGACTGCCCTCCAATTAGAGTTTAGCGGACCGGGAGCCCGCCCGCCCGTCCAGCCGGAACTAAACAAGTTACGTGCCAGCCGCGGGGCGGCGTAATCCCGCCAATTTGCCCCGGCTGAGGTCGCGGTGTGTCACCTAGGGCCACACTGATGTTACCGGACTGGACTCCACTCAAGGCAACGCCCTACGAGTTTCCAGGAAGCCACCTGTAAGTGTTGGTGCGCGGATTGCAGTCCCTTGCGTCCATGGACAGCATGCGACGTTCACGCATTCTGCTGGTCGACGACGACGACCTCACGCGTGAGCTGTTGCGCGACTACTTTGCGGACGCAGGGTACGACGTCATGGTCGCAGCGAATGGCCGATGCGCCTGCGAGGTTCTCGCAGGCTTCCCGGCCGATCTCGTGATCACGGATCTGGAGATGCCCGGCATGGACGGGCTCGAGCTCATTCGCTGGCTGCGTCGTTCGCGACCGGGCTGTTCCATTCTGCTCGTCACGGCGCGTTCGGATCGCGAATTGCAGCTCTGCCGGTTGGGAAGACAGGCGGGCTTCGAATGCATGCGAAAACCGATCGAGGTCGATCGTCTTGGCCAAACGGTCGAACGGCTGACATCGTCGGAATACCGGGAAGCGCACGGAAGGATGGCGCGCTAGCGCCCCGCACGCTGCCCCGGAACGGCACGCGACCGGCTCGCCAGGAGGATGGTCACATGAACGACGCGCGCGGAACGGAAACGGGAATCGACGAATCGACCTCACGGGCGTCGGCCGGCGGGCAGGCGGGCGTGGTCCACTCGTTCGTCGACCTCGGCGAGCTGCGACGGATCATGGGGCGCCTCGCCGCGATCGAGGTGCTGCGCTTGATGCTCGACACGACGGGCGGCGGCGCGACCGCCTGAACCCGCCCGCGCTCCTCAGCGCGAGAAGAAGGACTTGGCCGCTGGCGCCGGGGCCGGCTTTCCCGGGCTCGCGATGGTGGTCGTCTTGTGCGGCTCGGGCAGCTTCTTGAGCGTCACGTGCAGGGTCTGCGGCGCGTACGCCTCGAAGCGGTAGTGCCGTGACAGTGGCGCGTAACCCGGGTGGCTGAAAGTCAGCTCGTAGGCATTCCCGGGTCGCAGCTTCAGCGTCATCGGGGTCGTTCCGAATTGGTGCCGCCCCGTGGTCACGCGGGATCCTTCGGGGTCGCTCTTGATCGTCACGGGGAACTGCGGTGGCCTGCCTTTGCCGTGGGCGTGGCTACCCGACGGGACGTCCGTATCGCCGCCTTGCTGGGCGGGCGGGGTGTCCTCTTCGGGCTCGGGCTCGGCTTCGGCGGTCGCCGCCCTGGCGGGGGCTGCCGTCGGCGCGGTCGCGGCCGGGGCAGCGTCGGCGGTCGGACCGCTCGGCGACGGCGTGGCGGCCTTCGGGGTGTCCGCGACGGGCGCGGGTGACGCCGGCAGCGCCGCGGGCGGCGGCGTTGGGGCAGCGGCGGGCGCCGTTGCGACAGGAGCGGTCGGCGCGGGTGGCTGGCCCGTCGCGGTGACGGCGGTGCGCCCGCGCATCAGGTGCGCGCCGACGCTCGCGCCGACGACCAGCAGCAAGAGCGCGGCGGCGATCCTGACGGCCGGCTGGCGATGCCACGGCCGGTCGGCCCGCGCGAACGCCGGCGGCTTTCGCATCACCTCGGTCGGCGCGGCGGCCGGCGGCGGCGGCGGTTGGTCCGCCGAGCGAATCTCCTCGGCGTCGTCCAGGTTCAGCACCAGGCCGGACTCCTGTCCGGACCCGGCGCGCAGCGGACCGACTGTCGAGCGCGCGGCGGGCGGTTCGGGCGGCGCCTCACGCGTCACCGGCGGCACACCGTCCTTCGTGCCCAGCTCCGCCAGCCATCGCTGCAGCTCGGTCTGACCGACGGCGCGGAAGGCGACCCGCATGACCTGCTCGACGTCGACCAGCATGTCCTCGGCACGCTGATAGCGGTCGGCCGGCTGCTTGCCCATGGCCTTACGGATCACGCGGTAAAGCTCCGGGTTCAGCCCCGGCCGCGCGGTCTCGGGCGGCATGTAGTCGCCGTTCTTCACCAGCATCAGAGTCTCGTAGTCGGTCGGCGCGTCGAACGGGTGACGCCGGGTGATCATCGCGTAGAGGATCGTTCCGACGGAGAACAGGTCCGAACGCGCGTCCAGCGGCGCCGCCGCGGCCTGCTCGGGCGACATGAACGCGACCTTGCCCTTGATCAGGTTCCCCAGGCTCTTCTCGGTCTTGTTCATCGCCTTCGCGATGCCGAAGTCCGTCAGCTTGACCTCGCCCTGCTCGCTGATGAGGACGTTGTGCGGGCTGACGTCGCGGTGGACGATGCCAAGCGGCTTTCCGTCGGGGCGCTTCTTGGCGTGCGCGTAGGCCAGCGCCCGGCAAACCTCGGCGGTGACGTAGAGGGCCAGCGGTGGCGGCATCTGGACGCCGGCTGCCTTCGCCCGCTTGAGGATGCGGTCCAGCGACCAGCCGTCCACCAGCTCGAGCGCCAGGAAGTAGCGCCCCTCGGACTCGCCGAGGTCCAGCACCTGCACGATGTTGCTGTGGTTCAGCGACATCGCGACGTGCGCCTCGTCGACCAGCATGTGCCTGAACTGTGGGTCCGCGTAGAACGTCGTGAAAATCCGCTTGAGGACGACGGTCTTCTCGAAGCCCTGCGCGCCGTGCTGCTTGGCGAGGAAGATCTCGGCAGTGCCGCCGTCAGTGACTTTCCGCAGGATGGTGTAGCGCGACGCGTGGCTCATCAGCGGCACCAGGGGCGGACCAAATTACCACGCGTTTCGCTTGATGACCGGAGAACCGCCCGCCAGACTTTTAAGACATGTGGTGGGCAGCATGAGTGGGGCGGGGCGGACCATCTTGCTGGTCGAGGACGATCCGGACGTTCGGGACTCGCTGCAAGACATTTTGGAGGACGAAGGGTTCGACGTCGTGCCCGCCTCCAACGGCAAGCAGGCGATCGATTTCCTGACGCTGAACGACCCGCCGGGCGCCGACCTGGTGATTCTCGACCTGCTGATGCCGATGGTGTCGGGGTGGGAGGTCCTGCAGCGAATGAGCGCCGAGCCCCGGCTGGCGGGCGTCCCCGTCATCGTGCTGAGCGCGATGGCGACTCCCCGTCCGCCGCGGGCCCAGGGGTTCGTGCGCAAGCCGTTCTCGGTGGATGCGTTCGTCGGCGAAGTGCGGGACGTGCTGGCCGCCGGTGGCGGCCAGTCCGCACCTGCTCCGTGACCCACCCGTAGTGGTAAGGTGGGGGTCCGCATGGACCCTCAACGGCTGCGGGCGCTGCTGGAAGATGTGCAGGCCGGGCGCGCCACCGTCGACGACTCGATGGCGGCGCTGCGCGACCTGCCGTTCCGGGCGCTCGATTTCGCGCACGTGGACACGCACCGACACCTCCGGACGGGCTTTCCGGAGGTGGTGCTTGGAACCGGCAAGACGCCCGAGCAGATCGCGGCCATCCTGAAAGAGCTGGCGGCGGGCGGCGCGGCGGTGTTCGCCACCCGCGTGTCGCCGGAGGCCGCCGCCGCCGTCGTCGCGGAGGTACCCGGCGCGCGCTACCTGGCCGTGCCCCGAATCGTGGTCGTGGGCGAGAACCCGCCGGCCGACAAGGGGCGCGGGCTCATCGCCGTGCTCAGCGCCGGGACGTCGGACGTCCCAGTCGCCGAGGAGGCGGCCGTCACGGCCGAGCTGTCCGGCAACCGCGTGGCGCGGATCTACGACGTCGGGGTGGCGGGCTTGCATCGCCTGCTGGCGCACAAGGAGACGGTCGCCGCCGCCGAGATCGTCATCGTCGTCGCCGGCATGGAAGGGGCGCTGCCCAGCGTGGTCGGCGGCCTGTTCGCGCGGCCGGTCATCGCCGTGCCGACCAGCGTCGGGTACGGCGCCAGCCTGGGTGGCATCGCCGCACTGCTGGGGATGCTGAACTCTTGCGCGTCGGGTGTGGCCGTCGTGAACATCGATAACGGCTTCGGCGCGGGCCGCATGGCGGCCATGCTGAATCGTATCCGAGCGTGAGCGTGCATCTGCACTTCGAGCCCACGTCCGGCATCGCCGGCGACATGGCCGTCGCCGCCCTGGTGGACGCCGGCGTCCCGGCCACCGTCGTCCAGCGCGCGATCGCCGCCATGGGCGTCCGCGGCCTGCGCGCGGTCTTCGGCCGCCGCACCCGCGGCGCCTACGTGGGCCGCAGCTTCGACGTGAGCTGGCCTGGCCACGCGCCCAAGCCCCGCCGCCCCAAACCCGCCGCCCCCCCCCACGCCCACGCCCACGCCCACGAACACGCCCACGAACACGAACACGAACTCGAACACGCCCACGCCCACGCCCACGCCCACGCCCACCGCACCTACGCCGACATCAAGCGTCTGCTCGCCCGCGCGCGTCTGGACGCCGACGTCCGCGCCCTGGCCGGCGACATCTTCGCGCGCATCGCCGAAGTCGAAGGCCCGCTGCACGGCAAGAAGATCGGCCAGGTGACGTTCCACGAGGTCGGCGCCTACGATTCGATCGCCGACGTGGTCGGCGTCGCCGCGGCCATCGTGCACCTGGCGCCCGCGTCGATCGGCTCGCTGCCGCCCGTCGTCGGGACGGGCGTCGTCCGGACCGCGCACGGGCCGGTGCCCGTCCCCGCGCCCGCGACGGCGGCCCTGCTGTCGGGCGTGCCGATCGTGCCCGAGGGGCGGGGGGAGCTGACGACCCCGACAGGCGCCGCGATCCTGGCCGCCGTCGTCGATCGATTCGGGCCGTTACCGCCGATGCGCCTGCGCGCAATCGGCTACGGTGCGGGAACCCGCGAGCTGTCCGATCGCGCCAACGTCCTGCGCGTGACGCTGGGCGACCTCGTCGGCGAGCCGGACGTCGCGGCCGCCACCGACGTCGTCTTGATCGAGGCCAACGTCGACGACATGAACCCGCAGCTGGTCGGGCCGCTCTTCGACGCTCTGTTCGAGGCTGGCGCGGTGGATGTCTGGTCGACGCCCATCATGATGAAGAAGGGTCGTCCCGCTCTGCAGATCTCCGCGCTGGCGCCGGCCGCCACGGGCGCGGCCGTCGAGCGCGCGTTCTTCGCGGCGTCGACGACGCTGGGATTGCGGCGCCGGGCGCTGGATCGGGTCGTCCTGGCGCGCTCGTTCGCGAAGGTCGCGACGCCGTACGGCGAGGTGCGCGTCAAGGTCGCGGCGCTGGACGGACAGGTGCTGGGGGCTCAGCCCGAGTTCGAAGATTGCCGCCGCCTGGCCACCCGGGCGGGCGTCCCCGCGCGTGAGGTCCTGAGCGCCGCAGCCGCGGCCGCCCGCCAGCTGTTGCCGCGGCCGGCGCGGAGCCGGCGAACGTGAACGGCGCGCTCGAGCCCGATGCGCTCGACAGCCTGGCGCAGGCCGCGCAGGTGCTGGCCGTCGGCACGGGCGAAAGCCAGCTTCACGCCGCGGTCGAGCATGTCGCGCGCGCTCTTGGCGCCAAGTCGGTCAGCCTGTTCGCGCTGCTGAGCGATCCGGACGCCGCGTACCTGGTCGCCGACAGCGGCGTCGACGACGCTTCGCCCGTCTCGGCAGGCGTGCGCTGGTCGCTGGATCAGCACCCGAACCTGCGGCGCGCGGTCGACGACGGCGCGGTGTCCGTCGGCCCGGACGCTGCCGGCGAGACCACGGCCACCGTCCCCGTGCTGGTTGGCGGGCGTCCGGCAGGCGTGCTGGTCGCCCGCTTCCCGGATGACGACGCCGCGCGCGCCGGATTGGCCGCGGCGCGCGTCGCCGGATCCATGCTGGGGATCGTGATCCGGGGCGCCAAGGCGCTGGACCCCCTGCGCGGACGGACCCGCCGCATCACGCAGTCCGAGGTTCGCGAGGAGGGGCGCATCCGCGCGATCGAACGCTACCGCGCGTTCATCGACAGCGCGTCGGACGGCATCTTCGTCCTGGATGCGGCGGGGCTGGTCCTCTACATGAACCGCGCCGCCGAGGAGATGACCGGTTACGCGCGTGACGGGCTGGGAGGCAAACCGATCGCCCAGATCGTCCCCGAGGCGTTCCGGCCAGGGCTGGCCGCCCGCATCGAACGCGCGATCGCGGCCGAGCCGGTGCACAACTTCGATCTCGAGCTGGTGACCACGTCGGGCGATCGCATTGCGGTGTCCGTCGCGTCGATCGCCGTGCTGAGCGAGCATGAAGCGGCGATCTTCTCGTTCCGCGACGTGACACTGGCGCGCGAGCTGGAGCGCGAGCTGCGCCGAACCAGCGAGTTCCTGAACCGCATCCTCAACTCGGCCGTCGACGGGATCATCGCCGCGAACATGCGCGGCACGATCGTCCTCTTCAACCAGGCGGCCGAGCGGATCTGCGGGTACAAGGCCGCGGACGTCATCGGCAAGATCTCGGTCAAGCGCCTGTACCCGCCCGGCGTGGCCAACGAGGTGATGCGCCTCATTCGCTCGGCAGAGCACGGCGGCGGCGGTCGCCTCGAGCCGGTGCGGCGTGAGCTGCTGTCGTCCGGCGGCGAGCGGGTACCGGTGTCGATCTCGGCGGCGCTGGTTCTGGACGACGACGGGCGAGAGATCGCCACCGTCGGTGTCTTCTCCGACCTGCGGGATCGCATCCGCATGGAAGAGCGGCTCGCGTCGGCGCAAGAGAAGCTGGCCATCTCGCAGAAGCAGGCCGTCGCCGTCGAGCTGGCCGGCGCCGCCGCTCACGAGCTGAATCAGCCGCTGACGTCGGTGATGGGTTACGCGCAGGTGCTGATCCGCAAGCTGGGACCCGATGACGCACACCTGCCCATCGCCCGAACAATTCTGGAAGAAGCGGACCGAATGGCCGCGATCGTGCGCAAGCTGGGTAGCTTGACGCGTTACGAAACGAAGAGTTACGTGGGCGGCGCGCAGATCATCGACCTGGACCGCGCTGCGCAGGAAAGCTTTTCTGGCCCTCACGAAACCGGTAAGAAAGAGGACTCATGAAGCCCGAAAAGATGACCGAAGCGCTGGAACAGGCCGCCACGCAACTGGGCGTCCAGGTGCGCTACGAGACCATGACCGGCGAGGTTTCCGGGGCGGGCGGCCTGTGCAAGGTGAAGGGGCAGTGGTGGGTGATCATCGACCGCAAGGTCCCGCCGGCCGAGCGCGCCGCGACGCTGACCAGCGCGCTGGCCCAGCTGGACACCGACGGGATCTTCCTGCCGCCCGAGGTGCGCGACGCCATCGCCGCCGCCCGCGCGCAGCGCCCGACGCCGGAAGTCACGCCGGCTTCGTGACGCCGGCGGCCGACTAGGCCAGGCTGCGGATCTTTTCGGCCAGCAGCGGGTCGTCGGCCAGGGCGGCTTCCAGGGCGGCGCGCAGCTTTTCGCGCGCGCCCACGGGCGCGTGCGCGCCGAGGTGCTTGTCGACGATGCGATCGATCACCCGGTCGACCGCTGCCTGAGGCGTGAGCGTCCCCGCCTTCAGCGCCGCCGCGAGATCGGCGATGCCGGAAGCAGCGATCGCCGGTGGCGCCCCGACGGCCGCGGATGCACCAGTCGCGTCAGCCGGCTTGAGCCGGTCGGCGAAAGGCGCTTGTCCCTCGGCGACCGGGCGGCTGCTGTCGGAGCCGCCGACCGGGACGCTGCCGGGTGGCCCCCCGTTTCCTGGGCCGGTGATCTTACCTGCCACGCGCGCGCGACCTTATCACAGTCACGCGCGGATGTTCGACACCGCCGCCTTGGCTGTGTCGAACCTGGCCCGCATGACGTTGGATAGCGTCGAGAACTGCTGGCTGTCGTTCTGGATCTGTTGCTGCAGCGCCAGAAGCTGCATGTTCGAAGCCTGTCCGTCGTTGAGAAGCGATTGGACGTCGCCCACGCCTCCCGACGTGCCTGCGCTGGCCGGCGCGCCGAGCGCTCCGGTGGCGCCGACTCGGGCGTCGTGAACGGCCGCCGCCATCACGGGACCCGCCACGACGTGGGTGGCGACCTCGGCGCCGCTCAACAGAAGCGAGACGCCACCCGCCAGCACGTCATGAAACGGTTTGGGCGGTCGCTCTGTCTGGCGGGCGCGGGTGGCGGCAACCTGGAGCTGAGAATCGGCCGGCTGGCCTGTGGAGACGGGGATGACGGCGTTCGGCATGGGACCCTCCTGATGGGGTATCGGACAGGCCGTCGGAAGGTTGCGGGGTGTACGAGGTCGCGCGGTGTACACTCCCGGGGTGGGTCTGTTTCGGGGATTTGTCGCGCCGTTTCGCGGGGGTGTGTTCATTGCACGCCGCCGGTTGTGGGCCTATCTGGTCATCCCCTTGCTGCTGGACATCGCGCTTGGCGTCGCGACGCTTTTCGCGGCCGCCCGGTACTGGCGCGCCGAGGGGTTCGTCGGAGAACAACTGGCAAAGGCGCCGGCGGTCGGCTGGTTGATCCTGGCGGTGCTGACGCTGGTGAGCGGCGTCGTCCTGTTCGTGGTCGCGCAGCCGATCGTTTCGGCCGCGTTCTCCGACCGCCTCTCGGACCGGATCGAGCGCGAGGTGAACGGCCAGGCCCCCTCGCCGAAGCTGCTGGCGTCCGTCGGGCGGGCGCTGGCGCACGGGCTGTTGAAGCTGGTCCTCTACGGGATGGCGGTGCTGGTCGGGTTCGTGCTCAGCCTCTGGACCGCCGGCATCGGCGCGCTGGCCGGCATCATGCTGAGCGCGATCTTCCTCGCCTACGACGGGTTCGACTATCCGCTGTCTCGGCGGGGCGCCACGTTCGGCGGCAAGTGGGCGTATCTGGCGGTGCATCCGGCGCAAACGCTGGGGTTCGGCCTCGGCGCTACTTTGCTGTACTTGATCCCCTTTGCGTTGTTCGTGGCCCCTCCGTTCGTTGCGGCTGGCGCGACGCTCGCTTTTCTGGATAGCGACGCGACGAAAAAAGCGACTCAAAACGGACCAAAATTCGCTGCGAACGTCTGAATTCTCAGTAATATGAGCCGCTTGAAGAAGCCCGTCCCCTTCGGGAAGTACTACCTCCTCGAACGCATCAACGTCGGAGGCATGGCCGAAGTCTTCAAAGCGAAGACGTTCGGGGTGGAAGGCTTCGAGCGCCTGCTGGCCGTCAAGCGCATCCTGCCGAACATCGCCGAGGACGAAGAGTTCATCTCGATGTTCATCGACGAGGCGAAGATCGCCGTGCAGCTCCAGCACGCGAACATCGCGCAGATCTTCGACCTCGGGAAGGTCGACGGAAGTTTCTTTATCGCGCTCGAGTACGTCCACGGGCGCGACCTGCGTTCGATCTTCGACCGCATGCGCAGCCGCGGTGATTCGCTGCCGGTCTCGATGGCCTGCTACGTGATGATGCAGGTCTGCGAGGGGCTGGACTACGCGCACAACAAGCGGGACGCGCAGGGACGCCAGCTTCACCTGATCCACCGCGACATCTCGCCGCAGAACGTCCTCATCGGGTACGAGGGCGAGGTCAAGCTGATCGACTTCGGCATCGCCAAGGCCGCCGGCAAGGCGTCGACCACGCAAGCCGGCATCCTGAAGGGCAAGTTCGGCTACATGTCGCCCGAGCAGGTGCGCGGGCTACCGATCGACAAGCGCAGCGACATCTTCGCTGTCGGCATCGTCCTTTACGAGCTGCTCACCGGCGAGCGGTTGTTCGTCGGCGAGACCGACTTCTCCACGCTCGAGAAGGTCCGCAACGTCGAGATCGTTCCGCCCTCTTCGTACAACAAGAAGATTCCGCCGGAGCTGGAGCGCCTGATCCTGAAGGCGTTGGCCCGCGATCCGGAGGATCGCTACAGCAACGCCATCGATCTGCACGACGACCTCCAGTCGTTCCTCTACTCCGTCGGCGAGTTTTATTCGCGCAAGGACCTCTCCGCGTGGATGAAGAAGACCTTCGCGATGGAGATCGAGGAGGACAACGCCAAGCTCGAGCAATACCGGCAGATCGCAGCGCCGGTCGGTGCGTCGAGTGAGGCGCCGCGCCGCGCCGCCGCCGCCAGCCCGCCCTCGTCGCGATTCGGTGCGCCACCGCCACCGCCGCCCACCGCCAAGAACGGGGGCGCCGCCCAGCAGATGGGCTGGGACGACGAGGAGCTGGACACCCAGATCTTCGACAAGGAGCCGACGGATCCGACGCGGCAAAAGCCGCCGGAGAAGACCGAGGCCGAGCTGTTCTTCGAGGACGAGGATCGCACCGTTGCGACCGAGCCGCCGCCGGACATCCTCGAGCAGGCGCGTGCCCCCGACTCGCTGGTCACGCCCAAGCCGGAGCCGACGCTTTCGATCACGCTGGCCAGCGAGGATCCGCCTCCGCCGACGCCGCCACCCGTGGCGAAGCCCAAGCTGCCGCTACGCCGCCCGACGCTGACGGGGATCCCGGCGCCCGCTGTTTCGCGCTCGGCCACCCGCCCGGTCGCCCGGATCCCCACGCCGCCGCCTGCCGCGGACGCGGGCCTGACGCCGCCGCCGCTGGTGCCGCCGCCTCCGCCCCCGATCCGCCGTTCGGGGATGAACCTGCCGCCCGTCGGCGCGTTCGCCTCGTCGGCGACGCCGCCGCCCAGTTCGGCGCCGTCCTTCGCGCCGCAGCCCGCGGCCCCGCCGCCTCCGCGGTTGTCGCCTCGCCAGTCGTTCCCCAGCCAGCCGGCGGGCCACCAGCCTTTCGGCACCGGGAGCTTCGAGGCGCCGACGATGCCGACACCGAAGCGCAAGAGCAGCGCCGCCGCGGTCATCGTCCTCTTGCTGCTGGCTGCCGTTGGCGGCGGTGGCTACTGGTACTACAGCACCACGACGCGGGCCGGCCGGATCGAGGTCACCGTCACGCCGGCGGATGCGACCGTGCTGGTCGACAACGTCAAGGTCGGCGACCACTCGCCCGTGTCCCTGGACAAGCCGCCGGGGCCGTACACGCTGTCCGTGATTCGCGACGGCTACGTCCGCTCGGACCAGAACGTCGAGGTGCGCGCCGGCCAGCGGCTGCCCCTGACCGTCGCCCTCGAGCCGTCGCCGGACACCGGGTTCGAGCTGACCAGCGAGCCACCGGGTGGTCTGGTGTGGCTGGACGGCGCGCCCATCAAGGGTGCCTCGGGCCAGCAGGCCCGCACCGACTTCCGCGCGTTTCGCATCACGCCCGGGCACCACGTCCTGGAGATCAAGGGCGAGGACCGCTTCCGACCGTGGCGGCAGGACGTCGACGTCCAGCCTGGTGCGATTCAGAAGGTGCACGCATCGCTGCTTCCCGCCGGCGGCGGCGGAGCGTCCGCGAGCGCGCGGCCCGCGCCGGCCCCGGCCGCTGCGCCCAGCCCG
>JBJMQQ010000033.1:0-63716 GCA_045802645.1 Polyangia bacterium | reverse complement strand
TCCCCAAGGAAAAGAAGCGCAACATCAGCGCCGACGCGCGCGCCGACTTCGAGAAGGCGATGAAGCGGTACCAGGAAGCCCGGAAAGAAGACGGCCTGTCCCGGTCCGAGTGCTCCAGCGTCTCCGACGCGTTCAAGCGCGTCGCCGACGACAACCCGGGACTGGTCGAAGCGCGCTTCAACCAGGGCGCGGTCCTCTACGAATGCGGCCGTGACGACGAAGCGGCGCGCATCTGGGACGGCCTGAAGTACGGCCCCGCGATCACCAACCTCGGTTACATCGCCTGGAAGAACAACGAGGCCGGCCGCGCCGAATCGCTGTTCAAGCGCGCCATCGACGAGGATCCGCTCCACAGCGTCGAGGCGCGCAACAACATGGCGCAGATCCAGCGCGACAAGGCGCGCAAGGCGTCGAGCAGCGAAGAGAAGAGGAACTACGTCGCCCAGGCGGTGAGCAACCTGCGCACGGTGCTCGCGCTCGACAGCAACAACCTACAGGCGTTCTCCACGCTCGCGTTCATCTATTACGACATGAACATGCTGGAGATGGCCAAGCTGGTCGGCAACCAGGCCATCAAGAAGGCCGACGAAATCGCGACTGGCTAGTTCGAGGAAGAGAAGGTCGAAGAGGCGAACGACAAGGCGGCTGGAAAAGCCGGCAAGGCCGGCAAGGGCAAGAAGGAAAAGGCCGAGAAGAAGGGCGACGACGATGAGGCCGCCAAGCCCAAGGAGATCGGGCGCGAGGCCGGCACCGGCGTCACGTCCGACATGAAGAAGCAGCTGGCGGTCGTCCACAACACGCTCGGCCTCGTCGAGCTGAAGAAGAAGAACATCAGCCCCGCGATCAAGCAGTTCAAAGAGGCGGTCGGCCTGAACCCGAACTTCGCCGAGGCGCGCCTGAACCTCGCGGCGCTGTCGCTGAACAACCGCGATTACAACACCGCCGAGGAAAACTTCCGGGCCGTGATCAAGCTGCAGCCGAAGAACTTCGAGGCGGCCATCGGGCTTGGCGTCGCGCTGCGCGGTAACAAGAAGATCGACGAGGCGGAGGCGCAGTACAACGCCGCCAAGGGCCTCGATCCTTCCCAGGGCGGGAGCTACTTCAACCTGGGCCTCCTCTACCAGGAGTACAAGGACGGCCAGAAGCCGTCGCTGCAGAAGGCGCAGGATTACTACCGCCTGTTCCTCGGGCACGGCTCGGGCACCTCCGATTCGCTGAAGAAGGAGGCCGAGAAGCGCATCAAGGACATCGACGAAATCTACGTCGCCCTCGAGGAGGCGGCGAAGATGCAGGCCGAGTCCGAGGCCATGCAGAAGAAGGCCGAAGAGCAGCAGAAGCAGATGGAAGAGCAGATGAAGAAGCAGGAGGAGGAGGAGAAGAAGAAGGCGGAGGCGGACAAGGCTGCTGCGGAGGCCAAGAAAGGTGGAGGCGCGTCGGGCGGCGACAAAGGCGCTCCGGCCGCGGCTGGCGATGCCGCGAAGGGCGCGACCCCGGCGGCGGGCGGCGATGGCGCTGCTGCGGACGGCGAGAAGGCCCCGGCGGCTGGCAAAAAGGGCGGCAAGAAGAAGAAGTAAGGATTAAGCCGCCGAAAACGTAAGCCGTGTTGCATTTAGTGGCTTCCGGCGGCTTAATAAAAGCGACAAAGGTCGGATTTTGTACGGAACCGCAGGACGTTTTGGTTGTCTGACACCCAGCAGCCGGACCTCCTGCAGTACTAAGGAGAACCGAATCATGAAGAAGCCACTCATCATCGGTTTCGCTCTTCTCGGAGGGATGGCTCTGGCTGCGCCGTCGACCGTGTTCGCGCAGGCGGCCGCGCCGGCCGCTGCGGCGCCCGCGGGCGACGACAACGTTCAGTACAAAGCCAAGACCGTCTACGACTTCGAGGACGACACCGTCGAGGGCGACCTTCAGCGCCCGGACGGCGAGCTCGTCAGCTCGCAGAAGAAGGCGGAGCATTCCAGCCTGATCGAGATCCGCAAGGACTTCATTCCCGAAATGTTGAAGTCGCTCGAGGACGTCTAGCAGTCCGCTGACGGCCATCGCGCGCTTCCCGTAAGAACCCGCAAGAGGAGAGCAGCCATGGCCGACGCGAACGTCCCCATCAAGTTCGAGATCTACAAAGGGGACCAACTGGTGCGCGAGGAGGTCCTCGCGCAGAGCCCGATCAAGATCGGGAAGCTCGCATCTTCGGACCTGCGTCTCGACGATGAGACCGTGTCGCGCATGCACGGCGTCATCGAGGCCACGGGCCCGGGCGACGTCCACGTCGTCGACCTCGGCTCGACGCGCGGGACGACCGTCAACGGCGAGCGCGTCACCAAGGCGCGGCTGCAGTCCGGCGACGAGGTCATGTTCGGTGACTGCCGCGTCATCGTGACGTTCGGCGATGCGCTGTCCGCGCAGGCGACCCCCGCGCCGCAGTCGTGGGGCGGGGCCCGCCCGGCCGCCGGGGGCTTCGCGCCGCCCGCGCCGATGGCCTACGCGCCCCCGCCGCAGCAGCAGTACGCGCCCCCGCCCCAGCAGCAATATGCGCCTCCGGCCCAGCAGTCGTACGCCGCCCCGTCCTTCTCGGGCGCGCCCGGCGCAGGCGCCGAGGTCGAGGTCCACGACGGCACGCGCGCGATGGAGGTTCAGACCATCTTCCGCGGCGTCGTCACGGGGACCCGCCACCTGTTCAACCCCGAGGGGAAGAATACGCATAGCCAGGGCACCTCGATGCTGTACGCCGGCATGGGCGTGGCCGTCGTGGCGATCGGCATGTTCGTCGCCACGGCGATGGACGTCGGCGCCGAGAAGGCCGAATACGAGAAGTGGCAGGCGGCCGGCAAGGAGTCGAAGAACTTCCACTGGAAGGATCGCTCCCCGGCCAGCGCCGCCCTCGTCTTCGGCGGCATGCTCGCCGGTGGCGTGCTGTCGTACATGGGCCTCAAGCGCCGCGGCCGCACGAACCCGAACTTCCTCGTCGGCTCCGACGGAGACGTCGACGCGCCGGTGTCTGCGGACTACGTGCCGTCGTCGTCGCACCCGCTGGTCGCCGCGACCGGCGCCGACTACGTCGTCAACGTCACGCCCCGCATGACCGGCGAGGTGTACGTCGACAACCAGAGCTACCAGCTGCAGCAGTTCACGCAGCAGCGCGGGTCCAGCTTCTCGCTCCCGCAGGGCGGCTCGGCGCGCCTCGATTGCGGCGAGACAACGTTCGTGGTGACCGCGACGCCGCGCCCGCGCACGCTCGACGTGCCGTTCATGACCTGGCGCTGGGACGAGCAGATCTATACGGTCGGCTCGGCGGTCGCGCTCGGCCTGTTCCTGCTGATGATCTTCTCGGTCCCGCCGGACCCGAAGTCGCTGTCGCTCGATCTCTTCAACTCCGACAACCGGTTCGTGAAGTTCCTGATCAAGCCGCCGGAGGAGAAAGAGGAAGACATCCCCGAGTGGCTGAAGTCGAAGAAGGACGATCAGCAGGGCGGCAAGGGCAAGCGCCACAAGGGCGAAGAAGGCAAGATGGGCAAGAAGACCTCCAAGAACAAGGAGGGTCTGTACGGCCTGAAGGGTCCGAAGGACAACCCGGATCCGCACCTCGCGAAGAAGCTCGCCGAAGAGCAGGCGAAGAACGCCGGCATCTTGGGCGTCCTCAAGCAGACCGAGGGCTCGCACATCGCCTCGATCTTCGGCCGCGACACCGCGATGGGCAACGACGCGGCTGACGTCCTCGGCGGTCTGATCGGCAACCAGATCGGCGAGGCCTACGGCGTCGGCGGTCTCGGCCTGGTCGGCACCGGTTCGGGCGGCGGTGGCACCGGCGAAGGCACCATCGGCCTCGGTAACCTCGGCACGATCGGCAAGGGTGGCGGCGGCGGCAACGGCTCGGGCTACGGCCGCGGCGCCGGTGGTCTCGGTGGCCGTCGCGCCAAGGCGCCCGACGTCATCCCCGGTCAGGCGAACGTTCGCGGTTCGCTCGACAAGGAGATCATCCGCCGCATCATTCGGCGCCACATCAACGAGGTGAAGTACTGCTACGAGCAGGAGCTGACGAAGAAGCCGGAGCTCGGCGGCCGCATCATGGTGCAGTTCACCATCGCAGCCTCGGGTCAGGTCATCGCGTCGGTTCTGCAGAACTCCACGATGGGCAACGCCCGCGTCGAGAACTGCACCGTCCAGGCTGTCCGCCGGTGGGAGTTCCCGAAGCCCCTCGGTGGCGGTATCGTCATCGTCTCTTATCCCTTCGTCCTCACGCCCGCGGGCGGTGGAGAGTGAGCATGAATCGTTCCCTGGGAGTCATTCTGGCGATTGCCGCGATCGTCCCGGCCTGCGAAGGCTTCACCTGCAGCCAGGAGCGGATCAAGGCCATCGAGCTGGCCAACAAGGGTGCCGAGGAGTTCAAGAACAACTTGTACGACTCGGCCGAGAAGGACCTGAAGCAGGCGATCCAGACGGACCCCTCGTACGAGATCGCCTACTACAACCTCGGCAAGGTGGCCCAGAAGCAGCGCAAGTGGGACAAGGCCATCGAGGCGTTTGAGCAGGCGGTGCAGCGCAAGCCTGACAACGCCAACTACCAGTACGACCTCGGCGAGGCGTATCTGTCGGCCAACCGGATCGACGAGGCCGAGAAGGCCCTGAAGGCCGCCACCGCAGCCGACGGGAAGCTGTTCAAGGCCTGGTGGCGTCTCGGCTTGGTCTACAAGAAGCTGGACCGCCCGAAAGAGGCGGACGATGCCCTCCGGCACGCCATCGAGGCCAACTCGCGCTTCTCGAAGTCGTACGTCGCTCTCGGCTACCTGTACCTGGACTACGACTTCAACAAGGAAGCCGCCCAGGTGTTCCAGGGCTGCGTCACGGCCAAGGAAGACGACGGCGAGTGCCACAACGGCTACGGCTTGGCGCTCAAGAACCTGAAGCAGTACGAGCAGGCGACGGCCGAGTTCAAGAAGGCCATCGACGACGATCCGGAGCTCTACGACGCGCTCTACAACGCCGGAATGGCCTACTCCGACTGGTACGACGAAGCCCACGGCAACGACCAGAAGGAAAAGGCCCGCGAGTACCTCCAAAAGTTCGTCGCCGAATCCGGCAAGACCGCCGACGGCAACTACATCAAAGCCGCCAACGACAAGCTCTACGCCCTCAGCGGTCCGTAGAGTCTCCGTCGCGCAGAAAAGGCCGGCGCACCTTCGGGTACGTCGGCCTTTTGCGTTTCCGCCCCCGTCTTCACCCGTCCTCGTCCTCGTCGCCGTCGCCGTCGCCGTTCCGTCTGGCTCGACGGTGCCGTGGACCGGACGAGGACGAGGACGAGGACGGGTGAAGACGGGGATCGGGGTGCGCACATTGGCGTACCGGAACTTCGATCCAACGCTCAACTGAACGGCACAAACGCCCGACAAATCCGCGAACATACATACGGATTGGTGTTTTTCGACGGGGCGTGGCGTGTTATAAAAATCGTCCTGTTTTCTACTCCGTTTCGCATACTTAGGCGACGGAGATATCGGCACGGATCCGATTTGGAGGAGCTCAGTGGATCAGCAGTCGAAGCAGGGCCAGGGCCACGGTAAGCGCAAGAAAGAGGACGAAGCCGCGGTTTCCGGCGGCAACGGCTCCTCTAACGGCACGTCCGCCGCGCTCGACGACTTTCCCGCCGAGCTGGCTGCGCCCGTTCAGGCCGCCTTCGAAGCCGAGAAGCAATCGGTCGACAAGGGGATCGACGCCTGGAAGAAGATCGTCGCTTCCGCGCCGACCGCCTGGGCGCCGCGGCGCGAGCTGGCGCGCGTCTACAAAAAGGCGCAGCGCTGGAACGCCTTCATCGAGGTGATGAAGGACGCCGTCGACAAGGCCAACTGGTCTCGCCCCGAGGACAAGATCCCGGTCCTGCGCGAGATGATCGAGATCTATCGCGACCCGCTGAAGCTGGACGTGATGGTCGTCAACGCGTTCAACCAGATCCTGACCATCCAGCCGAACAACTTCGAGGCCGCCGACGAGCTGGCCGCGCAGTACGAGGGGATGAAGCGTTGGCCGGATCTGATCTCGCTGCTGCGCAAGAAGGCGGCGGTCGTCGAGTCGCCGGCGGACAAAGTCGCGTTGCAGCTGCGCATCGCGAATCTGTTTCTCGAGAAGTTCCAGAACCAGGCCGAGGCCATCAAGGCGTTCGAGGCGATTCTGGAGATCGACCCGGAGAACGCCGACGCGCTGACCTTCGTCAAGCCGATGTACGAGAAGCGGCGCGACTGGGACAAGCTGGTCGCGGTCCATCAGCGCGAGATCGAGAAGATCACCGACGCTGACGTGCGGCGTGCGCGCCGGATCGAGGTCGCGAAGCTCGCCTCCGAGAAGATGAAGAAGGCGGCGATCTCGATCGACCTTTGGCAGAAGGTTTTGACCGACGATCCCGAAAACGCCGAAGCGTTGTCGGAGCTCGAGAAGCTGTACGAGCGCGAGAAGATGTGGAGCGAGCTGGGCGCCGTCCTCGAGCGTCAGGTCGCGGCCACCAGCGACGGCTCGAAGCGGTCCGCCATCTACGTGAAGCTGGGCGTCCTTTACACCGAGAAGGTGCAGAACGTCCCCCAGGCCATCACCGCCTGGAACGCGCTGCTGCAGCAAGACCCGGAGAACCGGCGTGCGCAGGACGCGCTGAAGAAGCTGTACCTGCAGCAGAAGGACTGGAACGCGCTGGAGGGCTTCTACGCCTCCCAGAACAAGTGGGACGAGCTGGTGCGCGTCCTCGAGCGCCAGGCCGAATCCGAAGACGGCGGCGCGCGCGTCGGGCTGTGGAACAAGATCGGCCAGCTCTATCGCGACCGCCTGCAGAAGGCGGATCGCGCGCAGAAGGCCTACGAAAAGGCGCTGTCCTACGACGGCCGGAATCTCGAGGCTGCGCAGGCGCTGGTGCCGCTCTACGAGAAGAGCAAGGACGTCAAGCGGCTGGCCGAGGTCCTGTTCGTCGAGCTGGAACACACGCGGGACGCGGCCGAGCGGCACACGCGGCTGCAGCGGTTGACCGATCTGCTCGACATGGGCGTCGCCGACAAACCGAGCGCGCTGCGCGTCGCGCTGACGGCGCTCTCAGAGTCGCCGACGGACACCTGGGCGATCGAGACGTCGCGCCGCCTCGCGCGCGAGAGCCGGGCCTGGAACGATCTCGTGCAAGCCTACGAGGCGGCATTGCCGCGCGCGTCCGACGACGAGCAGGCGACGCTGGCGCTGCTCTCGACGCTGGCCGCCGCCTACGAGTCCGAGCTGGGGAACCCCGACGCCGCCATCGATCGCAACCAGAAGATCCTGGCGCTGGCGCCCAAGGACCCCAACGCCGTCGCCGCGCTGGAGCGGCTGTACGTCGCGACGGGTCGCTTTGGCGACCTGCTGGCGGTCTACGACAAGAAGCTGGAGCTGGCCAAGACGAAGGACGAAGAGCTGGCCATCCGCTTCAAGCTGGCCGGGCTTTACGAAGACGAGATCAAGCAGCCCGACAAGGCCGTGCAGCTGTATCTGGCGATCCTGAAGCAGGACGCGGCGCAGGTCTCGGCGCTCTCGGCGCTGGATCGCCTGTACCAGCAGCTGGGGCGCTGGCAGGAGCTGGCGCAGGTCATCGACGCCGAGATCCGTCTCGCGACCGAGAACGCGATGGTCGCCGAGCTGAAGTTCCGCCGCGCGCAGGTGCTGGAGCAGCATCTGGACGACGGAGCCGGCGCGGTCGCCTCGTATCGCGAGGCGCTGGCGCTGTCGCCGGCGCACGCGGGCGCACGCACGGCGCTTCAGGCCTATCTGTCCAGCGCCGATCCGGCCCTGCAGCAGTCGGCCGTCGAGGTGCTGGAGCCGATCTACGAGGCCGCCAACGACCTGGCGCGACTGGTCGAAGTCCAGCGGATCAAGCTGGGGCACCAGAAGAAGACCGACGCGCGCGTCGAGCTGCTGCTGCGCATCGGCAAGCTGGAAGGCCAGCTGGGGAACGCCGACCAGGCCTGGGAGGCGTACACGCGCGCGTTCACGGAGAACCCGGCCTCGACGCCCGCCCGTGAGTCGCTGGAGAGCCTGGCGAACATTCTCGACAACTGGCAGCCGCTGGTCGCGCTGTACGAAAAGGCGTTGTCGGCGAAGGGCAAGGACCGCCTGCCGTCGGCGCTCGAGCGCGAGCTGTTGCTGGTGGTCGCCGTCGCCTACGACGAAAAGCTGGAGCAGTCCGAGCGCGCCGTCGAGTACTTCCGCCGCGCGCAGAGCATTCAGCCCGAGGACGCCTCCGCGCTGGTCGCACTGGAGCGGCTGTACACGCGCACCGAGCGCTGGAATGACCTCGTCGACACGCTGCTGAAGAAAGCGCAGCTGGTCACCGACGTCGCCGAGCGCGAAGAGATCCGGATCCGGATCGCGAAGGTCTGGGAAGAGATGCTGGGCAACGCCGACCAGGCGATCCTGTCCTGGAACGTCGTCCTGCAGGACAGCCCGTCGAACGTCGCCGCGCTGCGCGCGCTGGACCGGCTGTACCAGGCCCGCGGCGACTGGCGCGAGCTGGCCGACAACCTGCAGCGGCAGCTCACGCTGGTCGCGGACGATTCGCAGGAGAAGGTCGCGTTGCTGGGGCGGCTTGGTCTGCTGCGTGAACAGCCCCTCGGCCAGCTGGGCGGCGCCGTCGACACCTACGCGAAGATCCTGCAGATCGACCCGGAGCACCCCGAGACGATCGCGGCGCTCGAGCGCATCTTGCAGAGCCCGGAGCACGAGCTGGATGCGGCGCAGCTGCTGGAGCCGATTTACCGCGTGCGGGGCGACTGGGCGAACCTGATCGCCGTTTACGAAGTCGAGGCGCGCCACGCGCCCGATCCGGACCAGAAGATCGCGCTCTACCGGCAAATCGCCGAGGGCTACGAGCTGGGGCTGGACGATCCGGCCCACGCGTACGAGGCGCTGGGGCGCGCCCTGGCCGAGGACCCGCTGAACGGCGAGGTTCAGGGGGCGATCGAGCGGCTGGCGCGCGCACTGGGACGCCTCGACGACCTGGTCGACCGTTACGGTCGGCTGGTGTCGCGGGTCGGCGATCCGGAGCGAAAGAACGCGCTTCATCACAAGATCGCGCGTCTGGCCGAGGTCGACCTGGGTGACGACGCGCGCGCCGCGGCCGCTTACGGCGCCGCACTGGACGTCTGGCCGCGCGACCTGAACGCCGCCAACGCGCTGGAGCAGCTCTATCTGCGCGGCGGCAACTACGCCCAGCTCGTGCAGCTGCTGCAGCGCAAGGCCGAGATCGTCGAGCCGATGGCCGAGAAGAAGGCCCTCTACTATCGCGCCGCGCAGCTGTACGAAGAGGTGCTGGAGGATCTCGATCGCTCGGTCGCCGTGTTCCAGCACGTCCTGTCGGTCGACGACACCGACGCGACGGCGCTGGACCAGCTGGAGCGGATCTACATCCGGCTCGCCCGCTGGAACGAGCTGAAGAACGTCTACGCCAAGAAGGCGGAGCTGGCCGCGACGCCCGTCGAGAAGAAGCAGATGCTGTTCGTGCTCGGGCAGGTCTACGACCGCGAGCTGGGCGACCCGGAGCGCGCGGTCGAGACCTACAGCTCGATCGTCGACCTGGATCCGGAAGACTACGACGCCGTCCAGGCGCTGGATCGCCTGTACCAGCAGCTGGGGCGCTGGTACGACCTGCTGGCCGTTCTCGAACGGCAGACCGAGCTGGCGCCGTCGCCCGCCGAGGTCGTGTCGCTGCGCTTCCGCATCGGCGAGCTGTGGCGCGAACACCTGAAGGACCTGGCGCGCGCCGTCGAGGCGTACCGGCAGGTGCTGCAGATGGACCCGGCTCACGAGCCGACGGTCCGCGCTCTGGAGATGCTGATGGAGGGTGGCGAGGCCGATTCCGCCGTGCTGGCGGCGCAGGTCCTGGAGCCCATCTACGAGAGCACCGGCGAGTGGGACCGCGTGACCGCAGTCTACGAGGTCATGCAGGCGGCCGCCGAGGAGCCGGCGCGCAAGGTGGAGTTGCTGTCGCGGATGGCGGAGATCGAGGAGCGCCGCCTGTCGCATCAGAACGCCGCGTTCGACATCTACGGGCGCGCGCTGCACGTCGACCCCAGCAACACCGACGTGCTCGGACAGCTGGAACGTCTGGCCGGCGAAACGGGGCACTGGGCCAAGCTGGCCAACCTGTTCGCCACCGAGCTGGACAAGATCGAAGATCCGCGGCGGCAGACCGACCTGCTGCTGCGCCTCGGGCGCGTCTACGAAGAAGAGAGCGGCCAGACCGACGAGGCCATTGCCACGTACCGGCGCGCCGTCGACGCGGACCCCGAGAACCGGCAGGCGCTGGTGGCCCTGGATCGCCTGTACGGCCGCGCCCAGCAGTGGGAGGACCTGGCCAAGGTCGTCCGGCGCGAGATCGCGATCGCGTCCAACGACGAGCAGCTCGTCGCGCTGAACTTCCGGCTCGCGCAGATCTACGAGCTGGCGCTGATGGATCTGCCGAAGGCCGTCGAGGCCTATCGCGAGATCCTGGTCGCCGATCCGACGCACATGGAGACGCGGACCGCCCTCGAACGGATGTTCATGGGCGGCACGATGCAGATCGAGATCGCCGAGGTGCTGGAGCCTCTGTACCGCGCCGGCGAGGAGTGGGAGAAGCTGCACCAGATCTACGAGGTGCAGTTGGGCCGCGTCACCGACGTGGCCGAGCGGCAAGCGCTGCTGCGTCGCCTGGCGGAGATCGCCGAGCACAAGCTGGTCGATCAGGTCGCCGCGTTCGGCTGGTGGGCCGAGGCCGTGAAGGAGGACCCGTCGTCGGCACAGGCCGTCGACGAGCTGCTGCGGCTGGCCCGCGCCACGCACCAGTGGGACGCGTACGTCACCACGATGACCGACGCGGCCTCGCCCGAGCGGGAGCCTGCGGTTCGGCGCGACGTTCTGCTGCGGTTGGCCGCCAGCTTCGAAACGGACCTGGGCGACCTCGAGCGCTCCGAGAAGGCCCTGCAAGCCGTGCTGGCGGAGCACCAGAAGGACCCGGCGGCGCTGGCGTCCCTGGATCGGATCTACGAAGGGCAGGGGATGTACGAGAGCCTGGCGGATGTTCTGCGCCAGCGGATCTCAATCACCGACGACAGCGCGGAGCTGACGGCGTTCAATCTGCGCCTGGGGCGCGTCTACGCCGAGGCGCTGGACGAGACCGACAGCGCGATCGCCTGCTACCTCGCCGTCCTCGAGCACGAGCCGCAGTCACGTGAGGCGCTGGACGCCCTCGAGCGCCTGTACTTCCGGTCCGAGCGGTGGGCCGATCTCTACGGCGTTTACGAGAAGCTATCCGGCCTCACCACCGAGGAGATGGCGCTGGCCGACTGCTACGCGCGGATGGCCAAGCTGGCCGCCGACGCGCTGGACGACCGGAGCAAGGCCGTCGAGCTGTGGGGCAAGGTCGTCGACATCCGCGGCGAGGACGCCATTGCGCTGTCCGGCCTGGCCGATCTGCACGAGATGGCGGGCGAGTGGCGCGAGCTGACCGAGGTCCTGGAAAAGCAGGTCACGGCGACGCCCGATCCGGAGCGGCGCATCCCGATCTACAAGCGCCTCGGGCGCATCTGGGGCGAGAAGCTCTCGCGCGAGCGCAACTCCCTGGAGAGCTGGCAGAAGGTCCTGGAGATCGACCCGCAGGACGTCGACGCTCTGCGCGCCATCGCCGCGAACTACCGAAGCGCCGGCGCCTGGGAGGAGCTGTCGCAGGCCCTGCGACGGTTGATTCAGGTCGGCCAGCTGGGTGGCAGCGGTATCGAGACCGACGAGCTGAAAGAGCTGTTCGCGCAGCTCGGCGAGCTCGAAGGCGACACGCTGATGCGGACCCAGGACGCGATCGACGCCTGGCGCGAGGTCCTGGAGCTGGATCCGGCGGAGTTCCGCGCGCTGGCCGCGCTGGAACGCCTGTTCATGCAGGAGGCGCGCTGGGAAGAGGCGGTCGACATCCTCGAGCGGCGCACGCAAGCGCTGGCCAACCCGGCCGAGCGCGTCGACGTGCTGATGCAGGCGGCGTCGCTTTGGGCCGACAAGATCGGCGACGGCGGCTCGGCGGCCGAGGTCTACGAGCGCGTTCTGCAGATCGACCCGAGCAACGGCACGGCGTCGATCGAGCTGGAGCAGCTCTATCGCCAGCGTAAGAGCTGGGTGAAGCTGGTCGACCTGCTGCTGGCCCGGACCGAGTTCGCGCCCGACGCGGCGTCGCGCATCCAGCTGCTGGTGCAGGTGGGCGAGGTCTACGAGCAGCAGCTGGACGATCGCGACAGCGCGTTCGTCACGCTGCAGGCGGCCTTCCGCGAGGACTACTCGAACGACCACGTCGCCAAGGAGCTGGAACGGCTGGCGACGGCGGCCGACAAGTGGAACGAGCTGATCGGCGACTACACGCAGGTCGTGCAAGGGATCGCCGATCCCAAGCAGGCGGCCGACCTGTGGGTGAAGATCGCGCGCTGGTACGACTCGGCCCTGCGGCACGTCGACTACGCGATCGCGTCGGCGCAGCAGGCGTTGCAGCTGGACGCGGCGCACATCGGCGCGTTGCAAGCGCTGGAGGACTTCTACCGCAAGAAGAAGAGCTGGGCCGACCTGGCTTCGACGCTGGCGCGGCACGCCGACTGCGAGAACGAGCCGGCGCCCAAGGTCGACATCCTGCTGGCGCTGGCCGACACGTACGAGACGCAGCTGGGCGACGCCGCGCAGGCGGTCAACGCCTACCAGCGCGCGCTGGATACCGACGAGCGGTGCATCGACGCCATCAACGCGCTCGAGCGGCTGTACCGGCGGCTGCAGGCCTGGGACCGCCTGGTCGAAGTGCTGGCCAAGAAGTCGCAGGTCGTCGACGACACCGACGCGGCCATCAAGCTGAAGCTGCAGGTCGGCGAGCTCTGGGAGGATCGGCTGGGCGACAACGATCGCGCCGTCGAGGCCTACAAAGAGGTCCTGTCCGTCGACCCGCGCAACCTGCCGGCCCTGACCGCGCTGGACACGCTGTACGAAAAGACCGGCCGGATGGAGGAGTACCTCGAGAACCTCGAGCACCGGCTGGAGGTCTCGCCCCCCGAGGAGGACCGGGTCGCCACCTACCAGAAGATGGCGAGCATCTGGGAGGAGAACTTCGCCAAGCCGGATCGGGCGGCGGAGGTCATCGAGAAGATCCTTCTCATCGACGAGAAGAACGCGAAGGCGTACCGCGATCTCGAGCGGCTGTACCGGCAAGAGCGCAAGTGGGAGGCGCTTGTCGAGACCTACCGCAAGCACCTGGCCGTCGCGACCGACGCCAACGAGCGCATCGAGATCTTCACGAAGATGGGTCAGATCTACGAGCAAGAGCTCCGCGATCTGGATCGCGCCATCGAGTCGTACAACGACGTGCTCAGCGTCGAGGCTGAGCACCCGGAGGCGCTGGCCGGCATCGCGCGCCTCTACGAAGAGACCGAGCAGTGGGATCGCGCCGTGGAGGTGATGCGGCGCCTGATCCGCATCAGCGCGGATCCGAAGCAGAAGGTCGACCTCAACTATCGGTTGGGACGCATCTTCGACGAGCAGATGAAGGATCCGGAGCCCGCCCAGGAGTACCTGGTCGAGGCCCTGTCACAGGATCCGGCGCACGTCCCGTCGATGCTGTCGCTGTTGGGCAACTTCAAGCGCCGCGGCGACTGGCAGAAGGCCGCGCAGCTGAGGGTCCGCGCCGAAGCGGCCCCGGTGAACCCGCTGGAGAAGACGCGCCTGCTGCACGAGGCCGGCAAGATCTTCCAGGAGAAGCTGGGCGACGAGGGGCAGGCCGCCGATCTCTACGCGCGGGTCATGCAGCTGGATCCGGAGCACGTCGAGACGGGCGAGCCGCTGGCGCAGATCTACTTCAAGCGCGAAGAGTGGGCGCCGCTGGTCCCCGTGCTGGAGATGCTGGCCCGCAAGGCCGACAAGAAGACCAACCGAGAGCTGACGCAGCTCTATCACCGGCTGGCCAAGGCGGCCGATCGTCTGGGCGAAAACGAGAAGGCGCTCAAGTACTACAAGCAGTCCTACGACCTCGATTCGACGTATCTGCCGACGCTGGTGGATCGAGCCGGCCTTCTGTACCGGCTGGAGCACTGGGACGATGCGTTCCGCATCTACCAGACGATCCTGGTCCACCACCGGGACACGCAGAAGGACGACGAGATCGTCGACATCTTCTTCCGCCTGGGGCGCATCAAGCTGAAGCTGAATGAGCGCACCAAGGCGGTGAACATGTTCGAGAAGGCGCTGGAGATTCAGCCCGGGCACCGGGCGACCCTCCAGGCGCTGATCGAGCTTTACACCGACGCGGGCGACTTCGAGGCGGTCATCAAGCAGAAGCGCGCGCTGCTGGCGGCGCCGGCCACGCAGCCCGAAGAGAAGTTCACGATCTCCGAGGAGATCGCGGGCATCTACAAGGACAAGCTCAACAACCCGCAGAAGGCCATCGCGGCGCATCTCGAGGCGCTCAACTACAAGCCGAACGATCGCCAGTTGCTGCACTCGCTCTTGGATCTCTTCAGCGAGACCAAGCAGTGGAAGAAGGCGATGGAGATCCTGACCAAGCTGGCCGAGCTGGAGAGCGGCAAGGTCAAGGCGCGCTACCTGGTGGCGGCGGGCAACATCGCCAACTACGAGCTGCACTCGACGGACGAGGCGGTGGAGCTTTACAACCAGGCCCTCGACGAGGACCCGGACGACCTGAAGGCCTTCGAGCGGATCGACAAGATCATGACCGCGAAGAAGGACTGGAAGAACCAGGAGCGGAACTACCGGCGCATGATCAAGCGCATCGGTCAGGAGCCGCCCGCGGAGCGCAAGCCGACGCAGATCGCGCTGTGGCACGGCCTGGGCGAGATCTACCGCTCGCGCCTCAAGGACTTCAAGGCGGCGACGGCGGCCTTCGAGGTCTGCGTGCAGCTGGATCCGGACGCGACGCCGCGCCACCAGATCCTGGCCGAGCTGTACCAGCTGTCGGGGCCCGAGTCCTACGACAAGGCGGTGAACGAGTACCGCCACCTGATTCGTTCGAATCAGGACCTGGGGCAGATGGCCATCTACATGAAGACGCTGCGCGGCCTCTACATGGCGATGCAGCAGTACGACCGCGCCTGGTGCGTGGCGGCCGCGATGGCATTCCTGCGCAAGGCGGATCCCGAGGAGCAGCAGTTCTTCGAGCAGTACCGGCCGAAGGGCTTCGTCCGCGCCAAGGCGCGCCTCACCGAGGAGCTGTGGAAGAACATCTACCACCCCGACGAGGACCGCTACATCTCGCACATCTTCGCGACCGTCAGCCAGGCGGTGGCGAGCGGGCGCGCGAAAGAGCACAAGGACTGGGGGCTCAAGCGCAAAGATCGGCGCGACGTCGCGACCGACCAGCTGCTGTTCAGCAAGGTCTTCAACTACGTGAACCAGGTGCTGGGCGTGCCGCAGCCGGAGCTGTATCTGCGGCCGGAATCGCCCGGTGAGCTGGACCTGGCGAACGCGCGTGAAAAGACGCAGCTGATCCCGTCGTTTGTCGTCGGGGCCAGCCTGCTGCAGGGGCGCCCCGAGAAGGACCTGGCCTACGTCGTTGGCAAGAAGCTGACGTTCATGCGGCCGGATCACTTCGTCCGCTGGCCGACGGTCGTCCCGACGGTCGCCGAGCTGAAGGTGCTTTTCCTTGCGGCGCTGAAGCTGGTTCATCCGAAGCTGGAGGTGAAGGCCGACGTGGCGCAGGCCGTGACCAGCTACCTGGACCTGCTGACCAAGACGGTCCCGCCGCAGGCACGGGAGCAACTGGTGGCGGTCGTCCAGCGGTTCGTCGCCGGCAAGGGCGAAGCCGACATCCACCGGTGGGCGAATGCGGTCGACCTGACGGCCACGCGCGCCGGGTTCCTGATCTGCAACGATCTCGACGTCGCGACGCGCTTGGTGCAGACCGAGCCGGTCTCGATCGGGGTCGCCGATCCGAAGGACAAGGTCCGCGACCTGATCCTCTGGTCGATCTCGGACGAATACTTCGCGGTTCGCGAGCACCTGGGTCTAGGGATCGGGCAGGGCTAGCGGCCCGTCCGATGATGATGTCGACCTTGGCGGTGCTGGTTCTGGCGGCGGTGGCCGCCGGGGCCGGCGCCTGGCTGGGGCGGCGAGCCGCGTGGCAGCGCGCGCGGCTGATGTCGGCCGCGATCGACCAGATCACGGCAGCGATCGCGCGCACCGCCCAGACGGAGTCCGCCGAGATCCTGCGCGCCGTCGAGGTGACCGGGCTGGAAGACGCCCGCGCAGCCGCGGCCTCCGTCGAGGCGCAGCTGATCGCGCGCCGGGCGGAGCTGGAAGCGCGCGCCGCCACCCTGGCGCGCCGCCAGGCGGAGCAGCGTGAGCGCGTCGCGGCGGCGGACGAAGCAGCGGCCCGGACGGCGGCCGCCAAGGCACGGCTCGCTGCGGTCGAAGCCCAGACGCGCGCCGCGCGCGAACAGCGGGCGCAGGCCGATGCCGCCGCCCGCGGCGCGCTGGAGCAGGCGGCGCGGCAGTCAGCCGAGGAGGTCCTCGCGACGCTGCGGGAGTCGGAGGTCGAGGAGGCTCGCGTCAGCGCCGCGCGCACAGCCCGGGTCGTGACGGAGGCGGCCGTCGAGGCGGCGACCAAGCGCGCCAAGCGCGTCATGGGGATCGCCGTCGGGCGCTTTTACGGCCACTACCTGACCGAGCGCCTGCACGCGATCATCCCGCTGCCGCCGGGCGCCGCCGGCGCGGCGATCACCGGACCGGACGACGCCAACCTGCGGGCCATCGAATCGGCGGCGGGCGTGACGCTGGCGATCAACGAGCCACGCGACGCGATCCGTCTCGAGGGCCTGGACGGTGTCGGCCGTGAGGTCGCTCGGCGCGTGCTGTCGCGCCTGCAGCGCCAGCCGTCACTCGCGGCGGATCCGGCCAAGGTGGCGCAGGCGGGTCGCGAGATCGCTGCCGCGCTGGATCGTGAGCTGGACGACCTGGGACGGCGGGCTTTCCAGATGCTGGAGATCCCGCCTGCGCATGCCGAGATCGTCCGGCTGGTCGGCCGGTTGAACTACCGAACCAGCTACACGCAAAACCAATGGAAGCATGCCGTCGAGGCGGCTTACCTGTGCGGCATGATGGCCGACGAGCTGGGACTCGACGAAAAGACGGCGCGCCGCGCGGCGCTGATGCACGACATCGGCAAGGCGCTGACCCACGAGCTGGACGGGTCGCACGCCGTCATCGGGGCGGACTTCGCGCGGCGCCTGGGCGAGGCCGAGGTCGTCGCGAATGCCATCGGGGCGCACCACACCGACGAGCCTTTCAACAGCCCGTACGCTTACCTGGTGGCCGGCGCCGACGCCATGTCGGGCGGGCGGCCAGGCGCGCGCCGCCAGACGGACGAGAGCTACCTGATGCGCGTCGAGGATCTCGAGCGCATCACCCGCAGCTTCCCGGGCGTCGCCGAGGCGTTCGCCGTCCAGGGTGGCCGCGAGGTGCGCGTCTACGTCGAGCAGAACCGGGTCGACGACCTGGCGGCCGTGAACCTTTCGACGGAGATCGCCGGAAAAATCTCGCGCGAGATGCGGTTTCCGGGGCAGATTCGGGTGACCGTCATCCGTGAGCTGAGGGCGGTCGAGGTCGCGAGCTGAACATGAACGTCGTCATCCCACCGCTGTTCTTCTATGTCGTCGGCGCCCTGCTGGTGATCTTCGGCGCGATGCGCGCCGTCACGCTGGGCCGCCGAAACGCCGCGAAGGAGCTGTCCGAGGACACGCCCCAGCAAGCGAAAGCCCGCAAGCGCCACCTGACCTTCGGGATCGTCTGGATCCTGATGGGCCTGTTCCTGATCGTTTCGACCGCCGACGTCCTGCGCCTGCGCCACTAGGCGTCCGGCGGGAAGCCGCTACTGGCTCTTCTGGCAGTTGAAGACCGGCAGCCCACCGCTGTCGGACCCGGAGCTTGCGGCGAGCAACGACAAGCTGACGGAGGTGTCCGTGCTGGACCAGCCCGTACCCGGCAACCCGCCCAGCAGTCCGGCGTCAGGGCAATCGAACAGCGAGAACGCGTTCGAATTCGAGTAGCTGGTTCCGTCGGGACACGTCAGCGCGATACCGAGCCCTCCGGAGCCCGACTCCTTGACCGTCTGCCCCTGGACGGTGAGGGTGATCGCGCTGTTGCCGTCATCCTTGTACGCCAGGCACATGGCGCCGCCGGCCGCCGTGACGCTGAAGTTCCAGGTGTGGGTCCCGTTCGTCGGCAGCGGCAGCACCAGCGCCGGCGTGAACGTCACGACGGAGCCGCTGGCGTACGTGCAAGTCTTCCCGTCGGCGCTCAGCGTGCCCACCTCTGATTCGGCGGGCAGACAGCTACTCGCCGACGCGGCGGTCGTCTTCCAGCAGTTGTCGCTGGCCAGGTAGGCGCAGTCGAGGCTCTTTCCGTTCGACGAGCCCCCGCAGCCCAGCGCCCACGCCACCGAAACGACCAGCACTCCCATCGACGACCGCATGACTCACGATAACCTCAACCGTCGAGCCGCCCAAATTGTTCATCGCCGGCAGGGCTGGTCGCCGGGCAGGCGCGAGATGGCCACCGCGTCACCGCCGACAGCGAAGCGTTGCTCCTGGACCAGCAAACTGCGGTCGATGGTCCCCTGGTACCGGACCTCCGGGTCGAAGTCGGCGTCGAACACCTTGAAGCTCTGGATCTGCGCATCGACCCAGAGGACCGGGCCGGAGAAGCCCGCCGCGCGCGAGCGCTGGACGCGGTTGCAGAACTCGTAGAGCTCGCTGTCATGGCCGGTCAGACCGCCGAAGATGAGGCGCTCGGTGCGGTGCTCGCGCGGCGGAAGTGGCGCGCCCACGTCGATGGCCACCCAGGCTTGGTCGCGCAGCGACTGAGGAAGCACGTTCGTGAGGCAGCCGGTCTCGCACCGCGCCTCCAGATAAGGTACGGCGGCGTTCAGCGCGCGGCTGTTGGTGACGCTCAGCTTGCCGGCGGCCGCGATGAGCACGACGGCGCCGACGATGGTCGCCGCGCCGAGCGCGCGCGCCGTCGTCGCATGCAGCCGGTCGGCCACGCGGTCCGCGCCGCGTGCGACGGCCAGCAGCAGCGGGACGGCGATGCTGACGTAGTAGGCGGGGTTCTGCTGCGGGACGAACAGCATTCCGACCGGCAACAAATACGCGGCCAGCAGCCACCCGCGGCCCCACCGCGCGGGAGGGCCGACGCGCGCAGCCCCGAACGCCGCCAGCCCGACGCCAACGGGCGTCAGCGCGTACAGCCAGAGCAGCACCAGTAGCAGGTCGATCGGCTTCGTCACGATCCGCAGCAGCGTGAACCCGGGGTGATGCAGCAGCGCGTGCACCAGGCTGCCGTGGTTTGCGTCGAAGCCCCCAAAATACCCGATGGATGCGCGGTAGCGACCGTACTCCGTCCCCGGCAGGTGCGGGTACATCAGCAACGGCAGCCCGTCGAAGAAGGTGTAAAAGGCGTACGTCGGGTCGCCCGTCGTGGCTCCACCGGACAGCGCCCGCCGGATCGCGATCACCGACGCCTCGCCGGCCAGCGCCCCGACCGCCAGGGCGGCACCAGCCCGGCGCCCCGCGCCCAGGTCGGGTCGCCGCGCGACCAGCAGCGCCAGCACCAGCGCAGCGCCGCCGCAGGTCAACAGCGCTTCGTACCGCGCCGTCGCCGCCAGCGCGGCCAGCGCCGCCGCCAGCAACGCCGGCGCCCAGCGCCCGCGCACGGACGCAGCCGCCGCCGCACCCAGCGCGCCGGCCGACAGTCCGGCCGCCAGGGTGACGCCCAGGTTGTTGCGCCCGGACTGCGACGCCAGCAGCGGCAACAGCGCCAGCGTCGCCACGAACGTCCTTTGCCGCCGGCGCGACGCCGCCGGCCACACGAAACGCGCGATCGCGATCGCGCCCGCCGCCAGCAGCAGGTGCGCCGCCAGGTACACGGCCTCGTTCGCGCCCAGCGCGCTCAGCCCCAGCCGGCGCGCCGCCACGAGCGCGAAGTACGCCAGCGGTTGCTCCTCCGAGGCTTGCCCACGGCCCAGCGCCAGCTCGCGGGCATGCTCCAGATACCCCAGGTTCATCCAGCCGATGTCCCAGCCATAGCGGGCCAGGTACAGCAGGCGCGCCGCCAGCACGGCGCCCAGCGCCGCCCACGTCGTCCGGGCGGACCAGGTCGTCGTCTCACCTGCCGTCAACTCACCTCGCGGGGTTGCGTCCGATCCGAGCGCCGTCATCGCGCCTACGCGCCGGAGCCCGGCGCGGCGCGGTCATCCGTGTGCGGCGTCTGCGATGAGCTCTGTCCGACCAGCGGCCGCGCGCGCAGCCACGTCAAGAGCGCCGGCAGCGCCACGATGGCCGCCGACAAGCAGGCGACCTCGCCCAGGATGGCCATCATCCCGAACCCCTGCAGCGCGCGATTGCGCGCCGCCAGCAGCGATCCGTACCCGACGATGGTCGTCCACGAGCAGAGCGCAACCGCGGCGCCCGCCGAGACGACCGCCGGCAGGATGGCCCGCTCTTCGCGGTACCGGGTGATCACGTTCAGCGCGTACTCGGCCCCGATGCCGAACGTGATGGGCAGCGCGATGAAGTTCAAGAAGGTGACGTGCACCTGCGCCCAACCGGCCGCGCCGACCATCAGCAGCACGCCCAGGACCAGCGTCCCGATCGCCATCACCACCGCCAGCGCCGGGCGAATCGTGAACGCCACGATGACGATCACCGCGATCAGCGACGCGACGGTCGCGATCGGACCGTCGCGCAGTACGGAGCGAATCATCGCGCCAAACACGACCGCGCTGCCCGACGTCTCGACCACTTTGCCGCCGGGCAAGTGCAGGTGCTGCAGCACAGACGCGATCCGCAGCAGGTCGCGCCCGTTCCACACCGAAATTCCGTGCTCGGCGGCGTACACCAGCACGACGCGTCCGATGGTCCCGTCGCTTTCGGTGAACGGCCGGCGCGCCAGCGGCGGCAGGTCCGACGGCTGCACCAGCCGCAGCCCGTCCGGCGGGTCGATCTTGGCCAGGTCGGCCCGCTCCTTGTCGTTCAGCACCGTCAGCGACGGGTCGTGCGTCAGCTTGCGAATTTGCGCGATCATGTCCAGCTTGCGCTGCTGCGCGTCCGGCGCCCCCGGCAGGAGGTCGTAGATCGTCACCACGTTGCCAATGACGTCCGGGCCGGGCAGGTCTTGATCCTGCTTGCGGATCGCCTGCTTGATCGGCTCGACGTCCTCGACCGAATCGGCCAGCACGACCGTCGGCGACGGCCAGCGCCCGAACAGCTTGTCGAGGCTCTGACTGAACTGCTGCGCTTCGCTGTTGGGGCTGGTGCGAACGCTCAGCTTGAGGAAGTTGTACTCGAACGGGTCTTTGAGGAAGTGGCGCAGGCCGACGACACTGAGCACGGACAGCCCGATGAAGACGACGCTGATGGGCGCGCTGAACCGGCGGATGAACCCGGCTAGCGGGCCCAGCTCGATCGGCGGCCGGTGGGGGCGAAGCTTTCGGTTCCGGCGCGTGTCCAGCAGCACCAGCAGCGCCGGCAGCACGGTGTAGGTGGCCGCCCAGCACGACAGCGCGCCGACGGCGCCCATCACGCCGAACTGCGAGAACCCGCGGAAGCTGGTCACCGTCAGCGACGCGTAGGCGGCCGACGCGGCGATCGACGCGACCAGCGTGCCGCGCCACGTGCCGCCCAGCGCACAGCGGAGCGCCTCGAGCGGGTCCCGCCCGCGTGCCCGCTCTTCCTCGTAGCGGGACATGAACACGATGGCGTAGTTGATGCCGTTGCCGATGATGATCGACCCCAGGAACGCCGTCGACGAGTTCAGGTACCCGAACGCCAGGTCGGCCACCGCGAAGGCCATCACCGCGCCCACGAAAGCCGGGATGCCGGTCAGCGGGATGGACCGCAGCCGCCGGAAGTACAAGCCGATCGACAGCACCACGATCAGCACGCAGCTGGTCGTGACGACCGCCAGATCCTGTTCGATGGCCAGCCGGTTGGCGATCCCCGTCGCGATGGGGCCGGAAAGCTCGGCCTTCATCTGCGGGTGGTAGCGGGTCGGCGGGTCCTCGGCGATCAGCTGGCGGGCGGCGTTGTAGAGCGCCTCGCCCGCGTGTCCGCCGAACAGCCCCCCGGGCGGCAGCGCCGCGATCCAGACGTACTGCCCGTCGGGGCTGGTGAACACGCCCCCGGGGAATCGCTCTTCGATCCCGTTCTTGTGCTCGAGCCGCTTCTGCAGCTGGTCGACCGGCTCTTCGTCATCCAGCGTGACGAACAGCGGATTCTTCCGCTTGCTGATCTCGTTGCGCAGGCGGTCGCGGATCGATTCGAGGTCGTCCTCCGAGACGTAGAGCCACTTGTTGTCCTGGAAGAACTTCCGAAGATCCTGGATCTCGTAGGTCGCGAGGTTCACGACCTGGGGCGGCAAGGCGCGCAACTTTTCGGTCAGCGCGTCCGCGTATCGCAGATTCGCCGCGTGATCCGGGGACCGGATGCCGACCAGCAGCAGCGACAGGTCGCCCATCCGCTTTTGCGTGCGTTCCAGGGTGACGACACCCGGGTCGTTGCTGGGGAGCAGCTCTTCGAGCGCCGTCTTCAGCTGGAGCCGTGAAGCCAGAAAAGACGCCAGCGCCCCCACGAGCAACACGCCGATCAGGATCCCGACTGGATGACGTGTGACCCAGTGGTGATAACGGCTTACCCGACTTTCGGCTGGGGGCGCCACGCGCCGACCTTAGCAGGATTTTTCCGACGGACGCACATTCACACCCACCCAAATCGCCGGTGGCGACGGGCTTGCGCACACGTACACCGATGTGGCCCTCCTCACGGTATTGGAGGTGTGCAGTTTACGAATGCCACCGGCATCGATATCCTTCATCCATGGCCTCGCTTCGTCTTGCTTCGCGAGGAGCTCTCCTTGCCACGGTTTTCGGTCTGGCGGTCGGCCTGGCGGCGGCCCCCGCGTTCGCGATCGGTGAGGTGGTCACCGATGTCCGGATCCTGGACAACCAGCGCACCGAGGAAACGACGGTCCGGTCGATCGCCGGGGTCACCATCGGGGACACCCTGCAGAGCGACACGCTGGACACGGTTCGCGAGCGTCTCAACACGACGGGCCTCTTCGCCGACGTCAACGTCTGGTGGGAGCCGCACGGCTCCGGGGTGCGCATCAACATCTCGGTCAAGGACAAGTTCCCCTGGGCGCCTGTCCCGACGGCGTCCTGGTCCGCGAACAACAAGTCCTTTGGCCTCCTGTTCGTCCACGGCAACCTGTTTGGCCGCGGCAAGCAGCTGCTGATTGGTGGGCGGTTGGCGCAGATCGACTCCGGTGCGGTGCTCGCCTATCGGGACCCGTCCCTCTTCGGAACCTGGATGTATTGGCAGCTCCAGGGGGTGATCCAGCGCCAGATCGTCCCCGAGTACGACAGCACCGGGCCCGGTGCTTCGCTGGCCTCTCCCGTCGAGTTCCGGGAAACCCGTCTGTTTTCTTACGGGATCGAGCCGGCGTTCGGCGTGTCCTGGCTGCGACGCGTGAAAACGCAGGTCGCCTGGCACGTCGAGAAATTCGACTACTTCGGGGCCGGCTCCGACGATCCGCAAACCCAGCTACCCCTCATCAAATCGACGAAGGTCGGCACCTCCGGCTACGGGCGCGCGATGTTGAGCTTCGACTTTCGCGCCCGTGAGTTTGCGGTCATGACCGGGGGCGCGCTGACCGGCACGGCCGACTACGGCGGGCCGGCGTTCGGCGGCGACTTCACCTTCTGGAAGGTGGGCGGTGCCTGGGAGCAGGGAATCCGGTTTTTCAAATCCCACAACCTGGTGTACGCCGGCGGCGCCGTCATGGGACACGACCTGCCGTTCTGGAACGAGAACACGGCTGGCGGGACCAATCTCCGCGGGTATCTGGGGCAGCAGTTCCGCGGCGACACCCAGCTGTGGGGCAAGGTCGAGTACCACTTCCCGCTCTTTTCCGTGGGGTCGCTGGATTTCCGGGCGCTGGGCTTCTACGACGTGCAGGCGGTCTGGTACCGCGATCAGCCCACCGGCGCCCCGATCTCCGATCCAACCGCGCCGCCGCAGTATTCGAGCTACGTCCAGCGCGACACGACCGATGCGCGCACGTTCCTCTCCCCCTTTCGTTCCGGATTCAGCCGCGATGTCATCCACAACGACGTCGGGCTCGGGATCCGGTTCTTTCTCCGGTCGGTGGCTGTCCCGCTGGTCGGGGTCGACTTCGGCTACGGCCTCGAAGCCCAGCACTTACAGTTCATCATCATCGTCGGCGCGTAGGTGCGTTGAAAACCTACCGGCCCGAGTGTCAGGAATTGAACACTTTCGTGTCAGACGCGCCGCTAAGTCACGCGATTACAGCTACTTGTAGAAATGTGGCGGGTTGGTGTCAGGTTTGCTCTTATGCCGGCCAATGTCCGTCTCCGGCATCGCCGCTCCGCCAAGCCTCGAATCCCTGATTGGGGCGACCCCGCGCGCTTCGGCCGACGTCGCGCGCGGCCCCGTTCTGGGATCTCTGCCGCTGCCGAAGGTCCTGCTGTGCGATCTCGACGGCACCCTGATCGACACCATGCCGACGCTGGCGGACATCGCCGCAGAGGTGATGGAGCGCTTCTACGGGACGCCGGGGATCCTGGCGCGCGAGCTGTACCTGGCGACGTGTGGCTTGCCGTTCGCGAGCCAGCTGGAAGAGATCTACCCAGGCGACCCCCGGAACCAGGACGCCTCGAACACCTTTGAAGCCGCCAAGCCGGCCCGCTGCAACAAGATCGAAATGCCGGCGGACACGCGCCGCGCGCTGGACACGTTGCGCGCGGCCGGGGTGCGCATCGTCGTGTCATCGAACAACGGCGTCGAGAACGTCGACGCGTTCGCGGCGGCATCCAGTTACGAATTCGCGCTGACGCTGGGCTTTGGCGGCGGGCTGGCCAAGGGGCGCCCGCACTTCGACGCAGTGTCGCGGTTCTTCCAGATCGATCGGCAGCAGATGCTGTTCGTCGGCGACTCGCTGCACGACGGCGCAATCGCGGAACGCGAGGGCGTGCCCTTCGTCGCCGTGGCGACGACGTTCGCGCCGGAGCGGTTCATGCTCCGGTTCCCGTACGCCCCAGTCGTGCGTCGGTTCGCAGCCCTGCCCGAGCTTTTCCAGCCTTCTGGCGGCCAAAACGGGCGCCGCGCCGCGGCCGCCGCTGCCCGCTAGCACCGATGCAGGTGGTGCTGCTGGCGGCCGGTCTCGGGAGCCGCCTCGGTTCTCTGACCGAGCGGCTGCCGAAGGCGCTGATCGAGGTCGGCGGTCATCCTTTGCTCGTTCACGCCGTCCGCTTCGCGCGCGCGGCCGGAGCAACGGGCATCGTGGTGGTCGGCGGCTATGGCTTCGACCTGGTCGCCGCTGAAATTGCCCGGCGCGAGCTGCCAGTCACGCTGATCGAGAACAGCGCCTACCGTGACGGAAATCTGGTTTCGCTGCTTTCGGCGCGGGCGTTGCTCCGTGATGAGTTCCTGCTGATGAACGTCGACCACGTGTACCGGGCGACGATCGCGGCGTTCGCGGCGGCGGAGGCCGGAGACGTGACGGCCTTCATCGACACGGACCGGACGCTGGGCGCCGACGACATGAAGGTAGAGCGGGACGCGCGTGGGCGGATCCAGCGCATCGCGAAGACGCTGACCACGTTCGACGCGGGCTACGTCGGGATGACGAAGGTTCCGGCCGAAGCGGCGGCCCGCTACTGGACTACCGCGGAGGCGGCCCTGGCAGAGGAGGGGCGGGCCATCCACGTCGAGCGCGTGCTGGCCCGGCTGGCCGACGCCGGGCGTCCGCCGCTCTGCCGGGACATCAGCGGTCACGGGTGGTTGGAGGTCGACGTCCCGGAAGAGCGTGCCCACGCTGACGCGATCCTGCGCCGAGACAGCTTCGGCTACGCACCCGACTGATCGGAGCGCGGCGTGACTGAAAGGCCGGAGCCCCAGCCCGCCGACGCGGACGCGCGCCATGCGGCCCGCAGCGGAGCGGTCCAGACGCTGACGATCCTGCTGCAAGCGGTGACTTCGGCGACCCAGGTCGTGTTTGCGCGCCTGTTCGGGCCGGTCATCTACGGCGCCTACCAGGCGGCGCTGGCCATTTTGGAGCTCGCGACGCGCGCGGCCCCGGCCGGCGCGGACAAGGCGATGCTGCGGTACGTGGCCGGGGCGCGGGCGGCGCGCGATCCAGAGGGGGTCCGGCGCGCGCTGGGCACCGGCCTGCGGCTGGGGCTGGCGGTGTCCGTCGTCGTCGGTGGCGCACTGGCGCTGGGGGCGAATTGGATCGCCGGCGCGCTGGGCCTGCCGTCCCTCGCCACCGGTTTGCGCATTTTGGCGTTCGCGCCGCCCTTCACAGGCGTCCTGATCATTCTGATCCAGGCGACCCTGGCCGCGCGGGTCACGCGCATCAACTTCCTGGTGCGCGGCCTGATGGAGCCGATCCTGCTGTTGGCGCTGGGCGTAACCGCGTGGAGAGTGGGCGGCGGTCTGCGCGGTCTGCTGACGGCACAGTTGGCCACGGGCGCGATCGTCGCGATCATCGGCGCGAAGGCATCGCGCCGCGTGTTCCGCCCCGAGGAGATGCGGGACTTGTGGCGTGCGCCGCGCGTTCCTGGATTCGACCGGTTCGCGCTGACAGTCTCGGCGGCCGAGATTCTCAACGTCGCCTACCAGCGTGCCGACGTGCTGATCGTCACGGCATACCTCGGGCCGAAGGGAGCGGCGGTTTACGCAGCGGCGGAGTTCCTGACCCGCGTCATCGCCAACATCCGGTACGCGTTCGACGCGATCGTGGCAGGCGTGATGGCCGAGTCGCTACAACTCAACGATCACGCCCGGCTCCGCTACAACCTGCACCTCGCTACCCGCTGGGTGGTCAGCGTGGCCGGCGTCCTGGCAGGCGCGGTGATCGTCCTGCGGCGCGAGCTGCTGGGCGGTCTCTACGGGCCAACCTACGTCGCTGGATCGGCGGCCGTCGCATTGCTGGCGATCAGCCACTTCCTGAACGCCGCGCTGGGGCTGGTCGGCTGGGTGCTGGTCGCCGGTGGGCGCTCGCGCCCGGCGCTGCTCAACAACTTCCTGGGGGCGGCGTTCAATGTCGGAGCAAGCTTGCTGCTGGTTCCTCGCTATGGGTTCCTCGGGGCGGCCTGGGCCGCGCTTGGGACGACCGTGGTGGTCCAGGGAGCAGCGCTGATCCAAGTCGCGCTGCTCGAACGGGTGTCGCCTTTCAGCCTGGCGCTGTGGAAGCCACTCTCTGCGGCGGCCGCCGCCTTTGCTGCCGAGACGGTTGTTCATGCGCTGCGTATTCCGGCCGGCGTTCGTGTGGCGGTGGTCCTCGCGCTCGGCTTGGTCGTTTACGTCGGCGTGCTCTTCGCCACTGGCCTGCCGCCCGAAGAGCGGCGTTGGGTTCACGCCTTGCGGCGCCGTCTCGGGTTCCGTGCGTCGAAACGCCCGCGAGAGCGCTGACCTTCATTCGTGCGGCGCCGTGACGCGCGATGAGGCGGACGGGTTACGCTGGCGGTCCGACCACGTCGGGGCGAATCCAGAGAAATACCTGCTTGATTCCCGGGGTGACGACCGCCATGCGGCGGAAATTGAGTGTTCGATCGGCGCCGTACTGAAGGACAGAAGCCATCGGGACTCCGAAAGGGGCGAGACGCAAATCCAGAGGCCGAAAGCCGCCGTCGGGGATGTCGGTGTTGAGCAGATGGCGGCTCTTCTTGCTGCAATTCGTCACGAGCACGTACTTGAATTTCGGGAAGACGGCGACGTGCTCCTGAACCCGACGGTTGCTGAGATGTTGAAACACGTCCTTCACGAGAAGGAGGTCGGCGCTTGGGAGCAGGCTCGCTTCGGGCGGCGCGACGGCGAAACGGACAGAACGGGTGCCGTAGGTCCGGCGGTTTTGCTCGACGATGTGAGGGACCACGTCGAGGCCCAGATACTCCGTCGTTCCCCAATCGATTCCGCGTGAAAACTGCCAGTCGCCACAACCAAGGTCGACGACCGTGCGCACGTCGTTCAAGCGGAGCATCGACTCGACGAAACGAACGTAGGGCCGATTGATGCCCGGCAGAGATCCTGGGCCAGAGCCGCCGTTCCATCTGTCGTTCCGATAGATCTCCTCGAAGATCTCCGACACGCTGACAGTCGCCGCTCTTTCTTTCTCGGCCATACCCGCCGGGCTAGTATCGCACGGCAGCCTGGCCAAAAAAACTCATTTGCCGGCTCAAGTATGGAAAAGACCAGAGTGCTTTATCTGATCTCGTCGCTTACCCAAGGCGGGGCAGAGCGGCACCTCGTGGATCTCGTGCGCGGCCTCGACCCCGAACGCTGGGAGCCGGCGATTTGCGTCCTGACGAACCGGATTCACTACAAGGCTGAGCTACCGGCCGGCCAGCCGAAGTACATCCTGCGATCGCCGGTGTGGGCGTCGCCAGCCGCCGTCGCGCGATTGATCACGACGATTCGATCGTTCCGGCCGCACATCCTCCACACGTACATGAATGACGCGAACTTGTGGGGCCGGCTGGCGGTCCGCCTCGCTTCGTCTCCGTCACCACGTGTGGTCACCTCGGTGCACCTCGACGACATGTCCGCCGGCTACCGCTGGCTAGAGCGGCCGCTCGCCCGATGGGCGGATCGGATCGTCGCGCATTCGCGCAGCATCGAAGAGTTCTTGGTCACACGCCTCGGCGTACCGGCGCAACGGGTGACTGTCATCCCCAACGGTGTCGACGAACAACAGTTCCGTCCGCCGACGGATGACCAGCGCCGGGTCGCTCGACGGGCGCGCGGCTTGGCCGACGACCACCTCGTCGCACTGATGCCGGCTCGAATCTCGCCTCAGAAGAACCACGATCTCGTCGTCGGTGCCTTGGGCCAGCTGAAGGCGGCGGGAGCCTTGCCGGAATCGTTTCGGTTGCTGCTGGCCGGGCGAGTCTCGTCGCCGTCGTACTCAGCGCAGGTGACCGCGGCAGTCCGGCGGCACGGGTTGGAACCTCACGTTCAGTTTCTGGGCGCCGTGACCGACATGCGCGAGCTGTATGCGGCCGCGGATGTCGTTCTCATGCCGTCGCGCACGGAAGCGTCGCCGATCGCGGCGCTCGAGGCGCTGTCGTGTGGGCTCCCTGTCCTCATCTCCGCGGCCGCGAACACCGACGCCGTCCTGATTCCCGGCCGCCACGGCTGGCAGGTCGACTCACCGACCGTGCAGACCGTCGCCGACGCCATCACCGACATCTTGCGTTCCACGCGGCCTCAGCGCGTCGAGATGGGGACAGCCAGCCACGCGTACGTCGTCGAAAGGTTCACCTGCCGTCGCGTAACCGCCGACTTCGTCGCGTTGTACGAGGACGTCATGCGGGGGCGCGTGCTGAAACAGTCCGCGCTTTGAATCAGACCGCGCGCGACCCCTCACGACGCGATTGAATCGTTGTTGACGCCGAAGCCTCCGATCCCCGGCTACAACCGAAATGCCATAGTCGCGATTGCAAACTCTCGAGCGTTGTTCCAATCGAGATCGTTCGCGTGCGCATCTCCATTTTCGTTAAGCCGCCGCGGCTAATTCCGCGCGCGGTCGCGGCGAAGGGCCTGCGTTTCGCAGACAATCGCGATCTGTCGTCGGTGACTGCGAAAGACAGTTTCGAAAGCAGCGGATAGCGCTCCCGCCGCCGCGTCTGAGCGGTATAGGGTTGCCGACGACCTCGCTGGTTCTTGCCGAGACCGCCTCCTCGCGGATCGGGTTGCGGCGGTTCGGGAGTTGTCCTATGACGGGCGAATGTCGATTCTCGTCGTCGGTGGGGCAGGCTACATCGGCAGCCATACGGTCAAGCTCTTGGACGCGGCCGGGATGGAGCCGGTCGTGTTCGACAACCTGAGCTCGGGGCACGAGTGGGCCTTGCGCTGGGGGAAGTTCGAGCGAGGTGACCTCGCCGACCCGGACGCGATCCGCGCGGTGCTGGCGCGGCACGAGGTCCGCGCGGTCATCCACTTCGCGGCGCTGATCCAGGTCGGCGAATCGGTGACGGACCCGAGCAAGTATTTTCGCGCCAATTTCGTTAACACTCTAAACTTACTTGACGCGATGGTCAGCGCGGGCGTCCGCGAGATCGTGTTCTCGTCGTCGGCCGCGGTATACGGCGACCCGATCCGCGTGCCGCTGGACGAAGAGCACCCGGTGGCGCCGCTGAGCCCGTACGGTGACTCGAAGCTGATGATCGAGAAGGTCCTGGCTCGCTACGAGCGTGCGTACGGCCTGCGATCGGCGGCGCTGCGATACTTCAACGCCGCCGGCGCCGATCCGGCCGGCGAGCTCGGGGAGGCGCACCCGACGGAGAGCCACCTCATCCCGCTCGCGATCCAGGCGGCGCTTGGGCGTGCCCGGCCGCTGTCCGTGTTCGGCACCGACTACCCGACGCCCGACGGCACTGCTTTGCGCGACTACATTCACGTGACGGACCTGGCCGCTGCGCACATCGCGGCGCTGCGACACCTGGGAGGTGGAGGCGCGAGCTTCGTCGCCAACGTCGGGACCGGCCGTGGCTATTCCGTTCGCGAAGTGATGGCGACGGTCGAAAAGGTGTCCGGCCTGCCGGTTCCGCACCAGGTTGCGCCGCGTCGGGCGGGGGACGCCCCGGTGCTGGTGGCCGACGCGAAAAGGATCCGCGGCCTGCTCGGCTGGCAGCCGCAGCACCCCGATCTCGAGGAGATCGTCTCCCACGCCTGGAATTGGGAACGACGCCGCCCGCAGGGTGGCGTTTAATGGTAAACATAGTTCACTATTGGAGGCCCGGCACATGAACGGACGCGCGATGGCATTTCGGTGGTCGATCCTTGCAGCCCTGGGCTGTCTGCTCTCTGCGACGGGCACCGCCCGCGCGGCGACGTCCTGCGTGAATGACATCGACTGTCCGAACGCCGCGTGCGGCGGCGACGTCTGCGACTACTACACGGACCCCACTTTGACGTGCAAGCCGGCGGGGACGCACGCGAAGGGGATGGACGGCTGGTGCACGACCGACGCCGACTGCAAGTGCAGAGGCCTCGGCGCGGTTTGCACCTCCAGCCTGTCCTGCAGCTTCACCAAGCCCAGCGACGCGCCGAGCGGCGGCGGTGGTGCGGTCGGAACGGGCGGCGCAACCGGAGCCGCTGGGTCGACGACGCCGGGCAGCGGCGGAACGACGGGAACGGGCACCGGCGGCGCGGGTGGGGCGGGGCCCACGAACAATAACGGCGGCAGCAGCGGCGGATGCAGCGTCGCGGGATCGCACGCGCCGTCTACCTGGCTGGCATTCTCGGTTCTGGGCATCGTCGTCGGGCTGCGCCGTCGTCGGCGCGCCTGACACCCGGCGAGCCCCCGCCGGAGCTTTCTCCGTCGGGCGCGTGATAGATTGGCCGCGTGCCGGCGATTCCCGCCAGCCTGCGGCTGGCTAATCAGGCGACGATCCTCGAACAGCTCCTTTCGCGTAAGGCGGCCAGCCGCGCCGAGCTCGCGAAGGCCACCGGGATGAGCAAGCCCACCACGGGCAAGATCATCGACGACCTCGTGTCGGCGGGGGTCGTCGAGGAAATCAAGCTCGTGGAAGGGGGGCGCCCCAGCGTCGGCCGCCCGGGCAAGCAGCTGCGCCTCGCCACGGGACGGCCCCACTTCGTGGTCATGGACCTGGGCGTCGAGATGACGCGCTTCTCCGCGCTGCCGCCTTCGCCGCCCGAGCAGGAGCGGTGGCAGGTTCAGTTCAAGACGCCGCCGACAGCCGAGGCCTGGTTGGAACGCGTCGTCCAGGGCGCCGAGAAGGTCGACATCAAGCGTCCGTGGGCGGTGCTGATCAGCACGTCCGGCGTGGTGGACGAACGAAAAGCGCGCGTGCTGCTGTCCCCCAACCTGCACTGGTCGGAGCAGGTCGACCTGACGTGGATGGTCCGCCAGGTCTGGCCCGCGCCCGTCGGGCTGGTGCAGAACGTGCGCGCGCTGGCGCTCGGCGAGCTGGGCGCGCGGTCCGACAACGACGACTTCTTGCTGGTCGACATCGCCGAGGGCGTCGGTGGCGCCCTGATGCTGGGCGGCCGTCTCTATCAGGGGCCGCTGCCTATGAGCGGCGAGATCGGCCACACGCCGATTCCCGGCAACACGCGGCCGTGCGGGTGCGGCGGTCGCGGTTGCCTCGAGACGCTCGCCTCCGAGCGCGGCATGATCCAGAGCCACCGCGAAGCCAAGGGCCACGGCGTCACCTTCGCCGACGTCGCGCGCGCCGCCGAGCGCGAGCCCCCCGCCTGGATGCGCGCCACCTTCGACGCCGTTGCGACCTGCGTGAGCGCAGGACTGAACTTCTACGGCGTTCGCCGCGCTGTCCTCGTCGGCCGCATCACCGACCTGCCAGCGCCGGCCACCGACTATCTGATCGGCGCCATCCAGCGCGCGGCCTTGTGGAGCCGCTTCGACGCCGTCGCCGTCACCTTGGCTCCCAAACGCCCGGCGCGCGGCCTGGTCGTCGCCGGTATCCACCGCTTCGTGATGCCCGTCGACTGGTCACCCGCGGACGGCTGACCGGACGAACGGTGAGCACGCAGTCTCACTACAACTGAACGTCGAGCGTCGCTGTTGTTTCATTCGAGCTCGGCCGTAGGCGATTGACGATCTTTGCGCGCTTCCGAGTAAGCGCGCTGACGGGGTCGCGCTCTGATGCAGATCCGTTCTAGGCAGATATTGCGCAACAACCTATGTTCGCGGCCGAAGAGGTTGATATGCACGCGACGAAACTTGCCTGGACTCTCCTGTTCCTTCCTCTGATTCTCGGCGGCTGTCCGACGCGGACTGTTTACGATGTCGACGCCGGAGCGGGAGGTGGCGGTGGCGGAGCAGGAAACTCGTCCGCGAAAGGCGGCGGCGCGGGAGGCCACGGTGGCGCGGCTGGCGGAACCGGAGGCGGGGTTACCGGCGGGCACGGTGGCGACGGGCAGGGCGCCGGCGGCGGCGGGGCTGGAACGGGCGGTACCGGCGGCGGTTCGGGGGCAGGCGGCGGAGCCACGGGCGGCTTGGGCGCAGGCGGACGTGGCGGGGCGGGTGGCATCGCGGGAGCTGGTGGAATGGTCGTCACCGGTGGGACTTCCGGCGCGGCGGGCGGCGGCCTGAGCTGCTCTTCGACTCAACACGTGTGCTCGAGTGCGTGCGTGGACAACACTTCAGTTCAGACGTGCGGCACGCGATGCGACCCTTGCACGGCGCCGCCCGGCGGAACGCCGACCTGCACCGCGGCGACGTGCGATTTCACCTGCGGCGGTGCCACGCCGAAGAAGTGCCAGGCGGCGAGTATCTGCATTGCCTCAACGGGCTGCTGCGTGAACGCGGACTGCCCGACGAACGCGGGGGGCCAGACCGGTACCTGCGATACGACCACGCACGCGTGTAACTACTCATGCACGGGGTCGACCAAATCGTGCACGACGGGGTCGACGACAGCTTGTATCCCCATGACCGCCTGTTGCAGCAACAGCGACTGCTCGGGGACGTGCATGAAGTGCGACACGACGACGCACAGCTGTGTCGCCGCAAAGAGCGCGGACGATCCGAACGGCCGTTGCGCCGGAACGTGCGACGCCGCGGGCGCATGCAAGAGCAAGCAGGGCCAGACCTGCACCACCGCCGGAGGCGGTTGCGTCTCCGGCACGACGTGTTCGCCGGACGGCGTCTGCTGCGACACCGCCTGCACCGGCTCGTGCGTCGCCTGCGACATCGCCGGCCACCAGGGCACCTGCACGAACCTCTCCGCCGGCGCCACCCCGCACAGCAACCACGCCGCCTGCGCCGGCACCGGCACCTGCGCCGGCAGCTGCGGCTCGAACGGAACCTGCACTTTCCCGACCAGCGCCTGCGGCAGCGCAACCTGCAGCAGCGCAACAGCAGTGACCGCCGCGGGCACCTGCTCGAGCGGCTCGTGCGTCACCCCTGCGGCGCAGACTTGCGCAGGCAACCTCGTCTGCTCCGCCAACGCGTGTAAGTCGAACTGCGGGCGCGACAGTGACTGTGAATCCGGTTACTTCTGCCAGTCGGGCAAGTGTCACCTGGGCGCGAAAGCGATCGCAGCTGGCTCGAATCATACCTGCGCGCTCCGGTCCGATGGAAAGGTGTTCTGTTGGGGCGACATCGTGACTGCCAAGGCCCCGGAACTCGTACAGCTCTCGAAGGCAGCGGTTGCAGTGTCGTCCGGTGGGGGGAGTTCCTGCGCCTTGCTCAGCGACGCAACCGTGGTGTGCTGGGGCGTCAACTATGCGGGCCAGTTGGGCAACGGGACGTTCGCATCCTCCCCAACGCCCGTTCCGGTTCAGGGCCTTCCTGCGCCCGCTGCAGCGACTGCGATCGCAGTAGGCACTCAGAACGCTTGCGCCATCAGCGGAGGGGCCGTCTATTGTTGGGGCGACAATTCTTCCGGGCAGCTGGGTGACGGTATGGTCTCGACCACCGGTGTTCCGATGGCTGTTCGAGTAAGCGGGTTGGTTTCGGCAACCAAGGTTGCTGTCGGGTATTTCGCCGCCTGCGCGGTTGCCGGGGGCAAGGTCTATTGTTGGGGAAACCCTGCCTTCGGCGATCTCGGCAATGGTACGGACACTGGAGATTTCTCGGTGCCGCAGCTGGTTACGGTAACGGGCACTCCGTCGATTGCCGCCATTGCTGCCGGATACTATGCGGCTTGTCTAGTAGAGACAGGCGGCGCCGTTTATTGTTGGGGCGACAATGCCTCTGGGACCCTGGGCCGAGGCGGCAATAACCAAACGCTTCCACAATCGGCGGTACCCGGTAAGGTGTCCGGGAACGGCCTAGCCACAGGCGTCTCGATCGGTGGTGATGTTCCGGCCCAAGCATGCGCCCTTGATGGCGATGGGGCTGTCCAGTGTTGGGGGAACAACCTGTGGGGTGAGCTTGGAAATGGAGTGTCTGCGGACGACCATTCAGCTGATAGCTTCGTTCCGGTGTCCGTCGTGGGGCTACCCGCAGCAGCTATCGCGATCTCAGCTGGCACCGGACATACTTGCGCCGTCGTAAACAGCGGGGCCGTATGGTGCTGGGGGCTCAACGGGTACGGCCAGCTTGGAGACGGAACGACGAACCAGAGTTCCATCCCAGTGCAGGTCCTCAGCTGGTAGTGAGGCCGATCCAAATCATCCGTCTCGCAAGGGCGCAGCTCCCTCGACGGGGTGGTCCTCTTCCCTGACCGCTTGCGACCGCCGCTAAGCTGGCATCTGCGGCGGTGCACCATTTTTCGTCAGAATGGACCTATTCCCAGGGGTACTGCTTCGTGGTAGTTCATTAACTATGGTTACTAACCGCCCCCGTTTTGTGACCTTTGGGTCTGCACTGTCCCTGATGCTGCTTAGCAGCGTCATTACGGTCGGCTGTTCGAGCGGCAGTAGCGGCTCGGGTACCGGCGGCTCGCCCGGATCGGGCGGCTCGCACGCGACGGGAAGTGGCGGGTCGACCTCGACCGGAGGCTCGACTTCGACCGGTGGCTCGACCTCGACCGGGGGCAGCACGGGTACTGGCGGTACCCAGGGGACCGGGGGCGTACCTGCCACCGGCGGCGTTACGGGGGCCGGAGGATCGACGGGCGCTGGTGGGACGGCGGGAAGCGTTGCGACCGGAATCGGTGGGCACGGCGCCGGAGGCGCCGGGGCTGGAGGTTCGGGAGGCGGCGCTGGATCGACTGGCGTCGGCGGAGGGACCTGCTCTGCGGGGTACGCGCTGTCACTCGCGAAGAACGGCTCCGGGACCGGAACCAGCGATGCGGCCGCAGCGCGCGTCGATGTCGACTTCGGGGCGAACAGCGCTGATTTGCCGATCGGGAACAGCCCGCGAACGATCGAGTACTGGGCTTACGTGCCGTCGACGAGCTGGGTCGGAAACGCAAATACGATGTACTTCTACGGGAGCACCACGCGCCCCACGAACGGAGCCGCTCACGGATTCGGCCTCGACTTTGGTACGAATGCCGTGAACGGGAATCACGCCACCCTCGACCCGTACACGAACGGCGGGTTCGACGACGACGATCAACCGAGTGGGCTGACGACGTCCTCCAATCAGTGGGTACACTTCGCGATGACGTGGGACGGCACGGCTGTTCGAACCTTCGTCAACGGCGTCGAAAAGATCACGAAGATGGGAGATTCCGGTACGACGGCACTGAACACGGACCGGTCGGCGATCGCCATCGGCGGATACGAGCAGGACAACAACTACTTCAACGGCTATTTCGACGAGTTCCGGGTGTGGAAGGTCGCTCACACTGCGGCAGAGATCACGGCCACGATGCACAAAACGCTGGCTGGAAATGAGCCCGGATTGGTCCTCTACCTGAAGTTCGATGAGACCAGTGGAACTACGGCGCACGACTCGGTGACGACTTCGGGACATACCGCGCACGACGGCGTCCTCATGTCGGCGAACAGCATGCTGCCCACCTTCATTCCATCCACCGCGCCGATCACCTGCCCGTGAAACTGCCGTCCTTCGCCCTGGCGCACGCCGGCATTCTTTTCGCGTATATGGCCTCAAATCGCGGCATCGGATTCGTCCGCGAGAGGCCCCTGAACGCGGTAGACTGACACTTAGTAAGATCTGTTTACTTAGTGCGCACGCACTGGTAGTGTCCCAGACCAACCGCCGTCTCTTGGTCAAAAACTTACGTCAAGAGACAGTAGGAATTCACCGGAGGGCCCCCTGATGAAATCTATCCTTCTCGCATCGACGACCGCCTTACTGTTGACGGCGGCAGCCTGCAGCAACACTCCACCGACTGTGACGACGGGCGAAGGCGGCTCGAACGGTAGCGGTGGTGCCAACACGGGCGGCACCTCGCCCACGGGATCGGGCGGGGCGAATAGCGGCGGTTCGACGGGCGCGGGCGGGACCAGCACCGGCGGTTCGACCGGCACCGGCGGAATCGAGAGCGGGTCGGGTGGCGTGGGCAGCGGCGGCTCTACGGGCACCGGTGGCGGCGGTGGTACGACGGGCGTGGGAGGACGCGCCACGGGGACGGGCGGCTCGAACGTCGGCGGTTCGACGGGGACGGGCGGCTCGAACGTCGGGGGAGGGGGTGGCACAATCGATCCGGCGACTGTCGTCGGAGGCCTCGACGGCGCATTGATGCTGCACGCTTGCGCGAGGGCCAGCAACGACGGATACGACTGCCCGAATATCGGCCCGTGCACGAACAATGCGGCCACCTGGACGAAGTCGTTCGACATCTCCGGGACCGCTGGGAAAACGTACAACATGACGTTCCACGTCTATGGCGTCGTCGAGCCCTACAACTACGTCGGTGGAACTCGCGCGGCCGGAAATAACACGTCGATCCTGACGGACATGAACCTGTTCCTCTCGGGAGGGGCGCAGCAGCCCGCGAACGGCAATGGTTACGACTACAACACCTATGAGATGGACGTATTTCCGGCAGGCACCGGTATGCAACCGGACGTGTACTTCCTGAACTCGGTCGACAACAACGAGAACCCGCACACGAGCGGGAACACGCAGCACCTCACGTTCCCGATCTCGTACTCGGCGACCGTCAAGGTCTACGGCGGCGGCAAGGTCGTCTTCACGACCTTCGACTCGAACTGCACGCAGGTCATGAACTGCGGCACCAAGGCACAGAACGCGGGCAACGTCTGCACGATGCATTACTCGGTTCCGTTGACCGGAACCACTCCGGCAGCTCCGACCACGTTCATGCAGCCGTACACCAGCGGAACGGGGTCGCAGTTCGGTCAGTGGGTTTACATCGACGTTACCGCCCTGGCGGCCGCGCCGTGATTCGGCGGTCTCGACTACAGATCTCCCTGGCCTTGGCGTTTGCGGGTTGCGTGCTCATCGGCCGCAGCGCCAGGGCTGAGATCACGCTCTCCAAGACGGACGGCGGTTGGGATTTCTATACAGAGGGTCGGCTCGGTGCGTTCTTCGAGAGTGTTCAGGGTGACGGTTTTCCCGATGGCTTCGACCATTCCACCGGCGCAACGCTTCATAGCGTGGGCGACGGTGGGCTGGGCATCGCTGGAGATTTCGTTACGCTCCCGAACGGTGTTCTGGGGAACGGCTCCATCAATTCCTCCCGCGTACGAAGCGGCTTTTTGGGGAACATCTTGGCGTTTGGGCTCCGTCGCAAGCTGACCGAGAACACGACGCTCAAGGGGTACATCTCGATTTGGGCGAACGTCGAGACGAACAGCCAGCGCAAGTACCTTCCCGAGCGCCCGGACGCGCGGGAAGGGTACCTGCAGATATCCGGCCCGGGAGGCTCTCTCTTGGTCGGCCGAGCGCTGGACCTCTTCTCGCGCGGCGCGACCGAGATCGACTTCTTGTACGGCCACCGGTACGGCGTCGGAAACCCAGCAGGATTTTCGGAAGAGGGACCCGCTGGTGGCCAGATCGGCTACGGAGTCCTGGGCGCGGGCTTTTCGGCGGGCATCGTCTACGCGACGCCTTCGTTTCATGGGTTGCAGCTGACCGCCGGATACTACGATCCGAGCACGTTCGTGGGGCTCTACTGGGGCCGCACGAAGTACGGCCGGCCTGAGGCTGAGCTGACGTTCGACGCGTCGATCGGGCAGCTGGTTCTGCTTCACCTGTTTGTGAACGGCGCGTGGCAGAAGATTTACTCCAGCAGCGGGAACCTGAGCACCGACGTCTATGGCGTGGGCGGTGGCGGGCGGCTCGAGATTGGGCTCTTCCACCTTGGCGTGGCCGGGCATTACGGGCAGGGGCTCGGGATCAACTACGCCTTCGACGGAAGCGAAGCGATCTTCGAACAGGCGCACACGCAGCAGATGCGCAAGTTCGACGGCATCTACGCGCAGATTCAGGTCGTGCTGGGGCACGTCGACCTCGGGGCGGGCTGGGGCGAGACGCGGGTTCACGAGGTCCCTGGCGACGTCGACCCCCAGTACATCAATGCGATGACCGGTATGCAGGCGATCAGCGTCCTCAAGTACCAGATGGGGATCAACGCCAGCGTCGTCTATCACATCACCGAGAACCTCCACGCAGACGTCGACTACTTCCGCGCCGACGCGAACTGGTGGCTGGGCGACAAGCAGGTCGTGAACACGTACAACGCCGGTCTGACCCTCACCTGGTAATGGGCCGGCGGTTCGCGGACGTTTTACCCGATGACCATCACCAAGACGTCGTTTGGAAAGGCTGACGGGAAGAACGTCGACCTGTATGCGCTCAGCAATGGCAACGATTTGGTTGCCAAGGTGGCGACCTACGGGGCCACGCTGGTTGGCCTCGAGGCGCCGGACCGCGACGGCAAGCTGGCCGACATCGTTCTGGGGTTCGACGATCTGAATGGGTACCTGACCGGCAGCTCCTACTTCGGGAGCACCGTCGGTCGGGTGGCCAACCGGATCCGGAACGCCACGTTCGAGCTGGAAGGCCGCCGGTTCGCGCTCGCCGCCAACAACGGCGCGCATCACCTTCACGGCGGAGTGAAGGGCTGGGACAAGGTGGTCTGGAGCGCCGAGGCGATGGACACCGCCGAGGGGCCGACGCTGCGGCTGGTTTACACCTCGCGCGACGGCGAAGAGGGCTACCCCGGCACGGTCACCGTGAGCTGCCTCTACACGCTGACCTGGAAAAACGAGCTGCGGATCGCGATGCGCGCGACCACCGACGCGGTCACGCTGGTGAACCTGGCGCACCACAGTTACTGGAATCTGAGTGGCCACGACGCCGGGCTCATCACCGATCACCAGCTGACGCTGTTCGCGGACGCCTACACACCCGGCGATCCGCTGGTGCCCACGGGCGAGGTCGCGGCGGTTGCCGGGACAGCGTTCGACTTCACCGCACCGAAGCCCATCGGACGCGATCTGCGCGGCGCCGGCGGTGACCCGATCGGGTACGACCACAACTTCATCGTCGACGGAGATCCCCACGCGCTGCGCCCTGTGGCTCGGCTAGCGGATCCGAAGACGGGGCGCGTGCTCACCGTCGAGTCCGACCAGCCAGGGGTCCAGTTCTATTCGGGCAACTATCTCGACGGCTCCGTCCGCGGTAAAGGCGGCAAGCTGTACGCCCAGCACAGCGGGTTGTGCCTGGAAACCCAGGCCTTCCCGAATGCGATCAACGTTCCCGCGTGGCGCGACCAGGTGATCGTTCGCCCAGGCAAGCCCTACCAGCAGTTGACGGTTCACCGTTTCACCACGGAATAGCGCGGGCCACCTTCTCGCCGCCCTCAAAGGAGCACTGCATGGCATTTCTCGTTTCCAGGACGAATTCACGGCGGCTGGTCGGCGCGCTGGTCTTCGGCCTCATGGCTGCCACCGTCGGCTGCAACAAGAAGGCGCCCGAGGCAGGGGCGGGCGCGGCGCCTGCCGGCAGCTATCACTTCGCTTTCGTGACGAACAACTCGTCCGACTTCTGGAACATCGGCGAGAAGGGGTTGCGCAAGGCCGAGAAGGAGCTGGGGGTGAAGGTCGAGATGTTCCGCCCGCTCAAGGGTGAGGTCGCCGACCAACAGCGCTTCCTGGAGGACATCCTGGTCCAGGGCTTCGACGGCGTCGTCATCAGCCCCATCAACCCCGACGCGATGACCGACCTCTTCGCGCGCGTCGCCGCCAAGATGCCGCTGGTGACCACCGACTCGGATGCGCCCAAGTCGGCCCGCAAGGTCTACGTCGGCACGAACAACGTCGAGGCCGGCAAGGTGGCAGGCAACACCGCCGCCGCGGCGCTGAAGGCCGCCGGTATCACGAAGGGCAAGGTCGCGCTGTTCGTCGGTCGCATGGACATGCAGAACGCGATCGAGCGCAAGCAGGGCATCGACGCCACGCTCGGGAAGGTGCCGGGCATCGAGATTCTCCCCGTCTTCCTGGACCACGCCGACCGCGCGCTGGCCAAGAAGAACGTCGAGGACGCGCTGGCCCGCTACCCGGACCTCGTGCTCGGGATGGGAATCTGGTCGTACAACGGGCCGTGCATGGCGGACGCCGTGCGTGCCTCCAGCCGCAAGGACAAGCCGATCCTGGTCGTCTTCGACGAGGAAGAAGAGACGCTGAAGGCCGTCCGCGACGGGCTCATCAGTGCGACGGTCGTGCAGCGCCCCTTCCAGTTTGGCTATCAGTCCGTCAAGGCGTTGAAGGAGCTGCGCGACGGCAAGACGCTGCCGCCCTTCGTCGACACCGGGATTCTGGTCGTCGACAAGAAGAACCTGGACCAGTTCTGGAACGAGCTGCGCGAGCTCAAGAAGTAGTCGACGACCGGGCAGGACCTCACCGATGTCTCTCTCTCTCAAACGTGTCGAAAAGTCGTTCGGCGGCGTGCGCGCGCTGCGCGGGGTCGACTTCGACGTGGCCCCCGGCGAGATCGTCGGGCTTCTGGGCGGCAACGGCGCCGGCAAGTCGACGCTGATGAAGGTGGCCGCCGGCGTCCATCAGCCCGACGCCGGGACGGTGTCGATCGACGGTAAGTCGCCCACCAGCCCCGCCGACGCGATCCGCCTGGGGGTGTCGCTGGTTCGCCAGGAGCTGATTCAGGCTGAAGACCTGGACGTGGGCTCGAACGTGTTGCTGGGCCACGAGCCGCACCGCTTCGGGATCATCGACCGCCCGGCGCTGTACCGGCGCGCCGCCAAGGTGCTGGAGCGGGTCGGCGGCGACATCGATCCGCACACGCCCCTGCGGCTGCTGTCGCCCGGGCAGAAGCAGCGGACGGAGATCGCGCGCGCGCTTTCGCTGGACGCCAAGGTGCTGCTGCTCGATGAGCCGACCGCCACGCTCAGCGAGACCGACGCCGCGCGCCTGTTCGACCTCCTTCGCGACCTGCGCAAGAACGGGATCGCCATGGTCTACATCTCGCATCGCCTGCGCGAGGTCCTGGAGATCACCGACCGGGTGGTCTGCATGCGCGACGGCGAGCGGGTCGCCGATCTGCCGACGCGCGAGGCGACCCTCGACAAGCTGGTCGGCTGGCTGGCGGGCTCGACGCGCGTGTCCGAGGCCGCACCGCCCACGCAGCGCCCCGAAGTCGTGATGTCCGTTCGCGGGCGCGTCTCGTTCGATCTGCACGCCGGCGAGATCCTGGGGCTGGCCGGCCTGGTCGGCGCCGGCCGAAGCAGCGTGTTGCGCGAGCTGTTCGGGGTGTGCCCGTGCGCGCTGGAGGTCACGGTCGCTGGCCGCCCCCTCTCGATCAAGACGCCGCGCGACGCAATGGCGGCCGGCCTGGCGCTGGTCCCCGAAGAGCGCGGGTCGCAGGGGCTGATCCTCAGCATGCTGGTCGAGAGAAACCTGGCCCTACCGTCGCTGAGCGAGTTCCTGCTGGAAGACGAGATGGCGATCGCCCAGCCGTACATCGATCGCTTTCGGTTCCGCGCCGGCGAGCTGGCCTCGGGCCTCTCGGGCGGCAACCAGCAGAAGATCGTCCTCGGCAAGTGGATGGCCCGCAAACCCAAGGTGCTGCTTCTGGACGAGCCGACGCGCGGCCTGGACGTGCGCGCCAAGCGCGACGTGCACGACGTCGTCCGGGAGCTGGCTGCCGCCGGCACCGCGATCATCGTCTCCAGCTCGGAGGCCGAAGAGGTCGCCGCCCTTTGTCACCGGGCCCTCGTCCTGGCCCAGGGCAAGTCCCGCGGCGAGCTCGCGCGGGAACAGCTCACAGACGCCAACATCCTGAGGTACGCAGCCGCATGAGCGCCAACATGAGCGACGTTCAAATTCCCGCCGAGCCAGCCGCCCGACCCGTTGCGACGTTCGCGTCCGCGACGCGACTGTCGCGGATGAAGAAAGAGCTCACGATGCTGGCGGTGCTGATCGGCCTGGCCGGTCTCACTGCGCTGCTGAACCCGGTGTTTCTCAGCCCGGACAACCTGCGCAACACGATCCGGCACATCTCCCTGATCTCGCTGTTCGCGCTGGGCGAGGCGGTGGTCATCATCGCGGGCGGCATCGACCTGTCGGTCGGCTCGATCATCTGCATCTCGGCCGTCACGACCAGCTACCTCACGATGTACGCCGGCTTCGGCATCGGCGCTGCCGTGTCGGCCGCCATCGCGCTGTCGCTGCTGGTCGGTGTCGCGCAGGGGCTCGTCATCACCTGGCTGGGCGTGCAGCCCTTCGTCGTGACGCTGGGCTCGATGCTGCTCTTACGTGGGGTCGCCGAGGTCCTGACCGGCGGCACCGACATCGGGTTCCAGGGCCAGTTCCCCCGCTTCCGATTCCTGGGAGAGGGGGTGGGGCTCGGCATGCCGATGCCGTTCTGGTTCGCGCTGGCGGCCATCGCGATCACGGCGTTCCTGATGCACCGGACCCTCTTCGGCCGGTATTGCTACGCGATCGGTTCGAACGCCGAGGCCGCCCGCCTGTCCGGTGTCCCCGTGCAGTGGGTCCGTCTCGTGACCTTCGTGGCCAGCGCTGGTCTGTCCGGGGTCGCCGGGATCCTGTACGTCGCGTATCTGCCCAGCGCGACGCCGTCGCTCGGCTCCGCGTACGAGCTGCACGCCGTCGCGGCGGCCGTTCTCGGCGGCTGCTCGCTGCTGGGTGGGCGCGGCTCGGTCTTCGGCGTTCTCATCGGCGCCGGCATCATGCAGGTCACCTTCAACGCCGTGAACCTGGTCGGCAAGTCGCTATGGCAGAACGTCGTCGCGGGCGGGGTCATCCTGGCCGCCGTCATCGTCGATCGGGTCTTCGAGAAGAACGCCTCGCGGCGGCGGAGCAAGTGACCATGTCGGCGACCACACCCCGCATCCTCGTCACCGGCGCGACCGGCAAGGTCGGGCAGGCTTTCATCGCGCGCTTCCTGGCGGACCCGCAGTTCTCGCGCTTCACGGTGCGCGCGCTGTGCCACAACCGGAAGCTGACGCCCGGGCCGCGGCTGGAAGTGGTCAGCGGCTCGACGGAAGATCGCGCCGTCGCCGAGCGGGCCCTGGACGGGGTCACCCATCTGCTACACCTCGCGACCAGCAAGGAGACGCCGGAGTCCATCATGGACGTGGCGGTCAAGGGGCTCTTCTGGTTGCTCGAGGCCAGCCGCACCAGCAAGACGTTCCAGCAGTTCATCCTCATCGGCGGTGACGCCGGGATGGGCCACTTCTTTTACCCGCACCCGATCCCCGTCACCGAGACCCAGAAGCACAGCGCCTACCAAGGCTGCTACGCGCTGTCCAAGGTCCTCGAGGAGGTGATGCTGGAGCAGGTGATGATCCAGTACGACCTCAACGGCTGCTGCCTGCGCGCGCCGTGGATCATGGAGAAGGACGACTTCAAGGCTCAGCTCTCGTTCGGCGACGATGTGTTCGGCGGCCCGCGCTGGCGCGATCTGGTGGGCGCGCAGGCCGCCGACGATTACGTGAAGAGCGGCGCGGTCCCCGTGATGCTGGATCCCGACGGGCGTCCGGTGAAGCGCAACTTCGTGCACGTCGACGACCTGATCTCGGCGATCTTCTGCGCGATCGATCATCCGGCGGCGCGCCGCCAGACCTTCAACATCTGCATGGACGAACCCGTCGACTACGGCGAGCTGGCCGGGTACCTGCGCGAGACCCGCGGCGTCCAGGGCATTCCGATCCCAACCCCCTACCGGTCGACCTGGCTCGACAACGCGAAGGCCAAGTTCCTGCTGGGCTGGCGGCCGCGCTACGACCTCAAGCAGATGGTCGAAGCGGCGTGGGGGTATCAGCGTGCAGTCAACGATCCGCGAAAGGTGTGGTACCCGGGGTGAGCTCGCTTCCGAATAACATCACGTCGTCTTGGGCCCCGGCGCCTGCTGAAGCCCCGCACGGCGTCGCCGTCCGGGAAGCCGGCCGCGTTTTTCTCGAGCGGTTCGGCACCGCACCCCGCTGGCTGGCCGTGGCGCCAGGCCGGGTCAATCTGATTGGCGAGCACACCGACTACAACGGCGGCTACGTGCTGCCGCTCGCGATCGATCGGCACGTCGTCATCGCCGCGGGTCCGGCGGCGGGCGACGGCCGCCGCCTGCGGGTCTACAGCGCGGCGCTGGACACGTCGGTCGACATTCGCCTCGACGGGTCGGAGCCGCCAGGCGAGCCAGCCTGGGCCAACTACCTGCGTGGCGTCGTGCGCGGGTTCGCCGATCGCGGCCTGGTCGTCGGGTCGCTGGACGCGGCGATCGTCTCCGATCTTCCGTTGGGCGGCGGCTTGTCCAGCAGCGCGGCCCTGGAGGTCGCGACGGCGACGCTGCTCGAGAAGGCGTCGGGCGCGACGCTGGAGCCGCAGGAGAAGGCCCGCCTTTGCCGGCAGGCCGAGCACGACTTCGCCGGCGTCCCGTGCGGCGTCATGGACCAGCTGGCCTCGGTCATCGGCGACGCGGCGGGGGCGCTGCTCATCGATTGCCGCTCGGAAGCGGTGCGGGTGATTCCCTTCGCCGACCCGAAGATCAGCGTGCTCATCTGCAATACCAACATGAAGCACGCGCTGGCCGACGGCGCCTATGCGCGCCGCCGCACCGAATGCGCCGAGGCGTCGCGCCAGCTGGGCGTCGCCACTCTGCGCGACGCGACGCCCGCCATGGTCGAGGCGGCGAACGGCACGCTGGACCCGGTCGTCGCACGCCGGGCCCGCCACGTCACCACCGAGAATCTGCGGACTGTCGCCGCGGCGGCTCACCTGGAGGCGGGGGAATTCGCGGAGGTGGGGCACCTCATGTACGCCAGCCACCGATCGCTGCGCGATGACTTCGAGGTGAGCTCGGCTGAGCTCGACACGATGGTGGACATCGCGCGCGAGATCGGTCCGGCGGGCGGTGTGCTCGGTTCCCGCATGACCGGCGGCGGCTTCGGCGGCTGCACGGTGTCGCTGGTACGTACCGACTTCGTGGCGTCGGTCGCCAACACGCTCGCGACCGAGTACCGCAAGCGGACTGGTCGCACGGCCAGCACGTTCGTCTCGCGCCCCGCGCAGGGCGCGCACGTGGTCGATCCTTTGACCGTCGTGTAGGCCTCGATCACATGGCGTTCGATCCCGAATCGCAGACGCATCGCCGTTACAACCCTCTGAACGGGCAGTGGGTGCTGGTGTCCCCGCACCGGACCAAGCGCCCCTGGCAGGGACAAACGGAGGCCACCGACGGGCCACGACGGGCGGCTCACGATCCCACCTGCTATCTTTGCCCCGGCAATCAGCGGGCGGGCGGCGCGGTCAACCCTCCTTACGGAGGCACCTTTGTCTTCGACAATGATTTTTCGGCGCTTTTACCCGACGTCGCGGCCCCGGCCCCTACCGGTGCGCCCGATCCGTTGTTGCGCGCGGAATCCGCGGCGGGAACCTGCCGCGTGATCTGTTTCAGCCCGCGCCACGATCTGACGCTCGCCGAGATGCCAATTCCGGCGCTGGTCGACGTCGTGGACACCTGGGCCGTGCAAACGGCCGAGCTGGGCCAGCGCTACCGCTGGGTGCAGGTGTTCGAGAACAAGGGCGCGGTGATGGGGTGCTCGAATCCCCACCCACACGGCCAGATCTGGGCGTTGGACGCGCTGCCGACGGAACCGGCCGCCGAGGACCGCCAGCAGCGCGCCTATTTTGACGCGCACGGGTCGCCTCTTTTGATCGATTACGCGGCGCGGGAGCGGGCGCTTGGCCAGCGGGTCGTTTACGAGAACGAGTTCTTCCAGGCCGTGGTGCCCTACTGGGCGACCTGGCCCTTCGAGACGCTGATCACGCCGCGCCGCCACGTCCCGCGGCTCCCCGATCTATCCCCGGCGGAGCGACGTGGATTGGCTGACCTCTTTTCCCGAGCTCTCGCGTCTTATGATCATCTGTTCGGCGTGTCATTCCCCTACTCAATGGGTTGGCACGGCGCCCCCTTCGACGACGACTCTCACGATCATTGGCAGTTGCACGCACACATATACCCACCCCTGCTGCGCTCGGCGACGGTGAAGAAATTCATGGTCGGCTACGAGATGCTGGCCGAGCCGCAGCGCGACCTGACCCCGGAGCAGGCCGCGGCCAGGTTGCGGGAATTGACGCGGCCGCCGTAAGCGTCAAACGCGAAAATCTGAGTAAAAACCCCATCCCCGAAGCAGTTCTTGTGCGGGACGCGTAAAAGGTAACTTTGTTTAAAAATCATCTCGCCGCCACATCTCGAAATGAGATACTGACGTTCTGGAATCGGAGGGCAGTTATGACGGCCACGTTCCGCTTTGGTGTTCTCACAGCAGCGGTGGCGATCGGCGCCGCCGGTTGTCAAGGCAGCATCAACGGCCAAACCGGCTCGGCAACCGGTAACGGCGGTTCGTCGAACACCGGCAACGGTGGCTCGCAGAACAGCGGGAACGGCGGTTCTCAGAACAGCGGGAACGGCGGCTCGCAGAGTACCGGCAACGGTGGCTCGACGGGCACGGGTGGAAACGGCACCTCGTGTGCTCCGCTTCCGGCCCTTCCGCGGCGGCTGTGGCGGCTCTCGGTCGAGCAATGGGGCGCCGCTGTGCAGACCCTGCTGGGCCTCAAGACCGCGCCGGTGTTGTCGAGCCGCGGCGGCGAACAGGCGTTCGCGTTCTTCAGCGACTCCACGCTCGGCGTCGACAACGCGATGCAGTTCGACATGTACAACCAGGCGGAGGCGGTCCTCACCACGATCGACTCCAGCGTGACGACGACGATCGCGCCCTGTACCGGAACGACGGCGACCGCCCAGACCACCTGCGCGAACACCTTCGTCTCCAGCTTCGCGCAGAAGGCCTACCGCCGCCCGCTCGACGCCGCCGAGGTCACGAACCTCATGAAGGTCTACGCGCAGGGCGCGATGCAGGACTACAAGACCGGCATCAAGTTGATGATCGAGGCGATCATCATTTCGCCGTCGTTCACCTACCGGACGGAGCTCGGGCCGACCGCGGCGGCCGACTCGAGCGGCAAGTACCCCGATACGACGATGACGCCGTACGAGGTTGCGAGCCAGCTGGGGTTCACGCTGCTCGGCACGCTGCCGGATGCGGAGCTGCTCTCCGCGGCTTCCAGTGGCAGCCTGTCGACGACAGCGGGCATCTCGACGCAGATCGATCGGCTGATGGCACTGCCCGCGGTTCAGGCGAACCTGACGAACATCGTGCTCGGCTGGTTCAACATCAGCCAGCTCTTCTCGAAGACCAAGGACACGGCGCTCATCTCCAAGCTGCCGGCGGCGGAGCAAGATCTGACGGGGATCGAGAACGACCTCTTCACGGCGACCCAGATGTTCGTCAACAGCGTGCTCTGGAACGGCTCCGGGAAGATCGACGACCTCATGACGTCGCAGACGGTCTACGCCAACCAGCGGCTCGCCACGCTGTACCCGAACATTTCGTTTGCGAACGGCAAGACGCCGACCAGCGATTCGACCTTCGTTGCGGGGACCTGGGCCGCCTCCGAAGGCCGCAGCGGCATCCTCACGCAGCCGGGCTATCTGTGGTCGGCGTCCGATCCCGCCGCGACGTCGATCGTGAAGCGTGGCAAGGGGATCCACGACAACGTCTTGTGCCAGGACTCCCTGGGCTCGCCGGTGGACCTGTCGACGCCGATGGCGGTGGCGGTCATCAACTGCACGAATCCCAGCTCGCCCTCCGGGACAGCGCCGGACTCGACTTGCGACAGCGAGATCCTCAAGTCCAACGCGCGCATGACGTACCAGCCCTGCAAGACCTGCCACTCGCAGATGGACCCCTACTCGCGCGTGCTGCAGAACTTCGGCCCGATCGGCAACTACCGCACGGTCGACGAGGCGGGCCGCTCGATCGACCCGAGTGTGACGTTCGTGCCGAGCTCGCCGCTGGCGGGGACCAGCCTCACGGGAGTCCAGGCGTTCACGAAGGCGCTGGTGTCCAGCAACGTCATCGACGGCTGCTCGGTCCAGCAGATGAGCAACTACGCCATGGGCGCGGAAGTTCAGAAGTACAACACCTGCGAGATCAACGCGATCCGCTCGCAGACGGACGGCACCGTGAAGTCCTTGTTCAAGAATGTGCTCCTGGCCAGCTTCATGCGCGCACGCACGGGAGGTACGAAGTGATTTCCTACAAGTTCGCTCGTCGGTCATTCCTTCGCGGTATGGGAGCCGGGTCGGCGGCCCTGATGCTGCCGCTGCTTCGGTCCATCGAGGCGCGGGCCGCCGGTGCCGCCGCTCCGTTGCGGTTCTTGATCATCCACCACCCGCTGGGCACGGCGCCCGGTCTCGCCAACTGGCGGCCGAACGCCAGCGCGACGACGACCAACTTCACGCTCCCCATCGAGAGCGCGCCGTTCACGCCGCTTCAGAAGTACATGGTGATGGTCGACGGCGTGAACTCCGTCTCCGCCACGTCCGGCAAGGATTCCACCGGCAACCACGGCGGGCAGAACACGCACGAGGGCGGCATGGTCGCGCTCATGACGGGCGTGCCGACCCTGGGCAGCGTCGGCCAGCAGGACCACTGCGCCGGCGGACCTTCCATCGATCAGATCTTCCTCCAGAAGTCGCCGGTCCTCGGCGGGTCGAACTTCGGCAGTCCGACGCCCTTTCAGTCGTTGCAGCTGGCCGCCGACGTTCGGTCTGACCGAGACGAGAAGGCGCCGCGCGTGCTGTCGTATCTGGCTCCGAAGAGCGGGGTCAGCGATCCGGATCAGGCCCGACAGCCGCTGTTCCCGGACACGTCGCCGCTGAACGTCTTCAACCGGATCTTCGGCGGCGCGTTGCCGTCCGGCATGAACGGCGCGCAGGTCCTGGCTCAAAAAGAGAGCGTCATCACCTATCTCAAGGGCGATCTCGCGCGGATGCAGACCCTCGTGCCCGCCAGCGAAAAGGATCGGCTGACTGCCCACGCCGAGGCCATCAACGAGCTCGAAAAGAGCCTTCAGGCGATGTACGGCATGACCAGCACCCAGAACGGGGTCTGCGCGAAGCCGACGGCCCCGATGAACTTTTCGAATACCAGCAGCGGCAAACAGGGCTCGGGCACCGTCTACAGCGACCTCGGCGGCGTGGACTATTACGTTCCGAATTCATCCACCAGCCACCCGCACGTGGATCTCGGACAGGCCCAGCTGAGGCTCATCAAAGCGGCATTTCTCTGCGACCTCTGCCGGGTTTCTACCTTCATGTGGTCGGCGGGGACCAACTGGGTCGTTTTCCCCGGGACGTTCCAGGGGGCCACGATCGCCGGCAATCCGCAGTCCAGCCCGCACCATCCGCCCAGCCACGCGGGCGACTCGGCGACCAATGCCTGGTTGAACCAGGTCGACCAGTTCTACTCGCAGGCGACGTCGACGGTGCTGCAGGAGTACGCCACGACGCCGGACATCGACGGCAACATGCTGATCGACAACACCGTCATCGTGTACTTCACCGAGGTCGCGCGCGCCTACGATCACAACCAGCAGAACATTCCGCTGCTGATCTTCGGGGGCAAGAACACCAAGGTGAAGGGCGGCACGTACCTGAAGGTCACCGACGGGTCGCTGGGAACGCAGACGGGCGGCACCGGTAACCGGCCTTTCAACGACGTCTGGTTGGCGCTGGCGCCCGTTTTCGGCGTCACGATGAGCAGCCTCGGTGACAAGACCCAGTACACCGGCCCGCTTCCCGGCATCGTTTCGACGTAGCCGCGGCTGATCAGATCATCAAGGAGCTTCGATGAGGACCGGTTCCCTGTGCGCAGGCGTCTGCCTGGCGCTGCTATCCACGGTTGCGATCTCTTGTTCCAGCAGTGACATGATGACGACCACGAGCGGCACGGGTGGAAGCCCGGGCGGCGCAACGGGCGGCAGTGGCGGAGGCGCGACGGGCATCTGCGGGACGCTCATGAACTACACGCCGACGACCAGCACCGCGCCCTCGTTCGCGGCCGACATTTATCCGATCTTCAGCAAGACGGATCCGGGGTCGTCCTCGAAACCGGCACCCGGATGTGGACAGACGATCCTCTGCCACGGCAGCCCGGCCGTCAGCATCAACATGGCCTCCACCGCGTCGCTGTCGTTCGTCGACTCGCCGGCCACGGTGAAGGCGGCGCTGCTCGCGAACGCCGTCAACGCGCCCACGATGAAGCGCGTCGACCCCGGGCACGTCGGCAGCAGCTTCCTGGCGTACAAGATCTCGGGGGCGGCTGGCGTCGCCTGCGTGTCGTCGTCGTGCCCCGCGGGCGTGACGGTCGGCAACACCAAGCCGTGCGGCGACCCGATGCCCAACGCCAACGGCCAGGGCGGGACGGCAGCGGTGCTCACCGATGCGGAACGCTCGAAGATTCTCGACTGGATTGCGCTGGGCGCTCACGATTGAGCGATGCAGCTGATCCAGCTCGAAGACGTCATCCCCCGGCCCTATCAGGACCAGCTGGAAGCGGAGACGTCCGCGCTGGGTTGGTACTTCCATAAAGAGACCGCCCGGCCGGGACTGAGCTTCGCCCGCAACTACTCGGGATTCTTTCACATGGCGTTCGACGCCGCGTCACCGGCGCCGGTTCAATCGGCCATCAACGCGCTGCTGGTGCCGTTGCTGTTCGTGTCGATGGACAAGGCCAAGCTGAAGTTGAACGACCTCATTCGGGTCCGACTGGGGATGTTCCCGGAAAACCCGCTGGACGTCCCGTATCACAACCCGCACGTCGACTTTTACGAGCCTCACCTGGTCGGGCTCTACTACGTGAACGATTCGGACGGCGACACCGTCGTCTTCAACGAGACCTGCGACAAGGTCGGGCTCGAGCAGTCCGTGACCTACGCGAATCAGGGCAAGTTCACCGAGCTGGCGAGGATCGCGCCCAAGAAGGGCCGGATGGCGTTCTTCGACGGGCGGCACTATCACGCCAGCATGCACCCGGTCGCGCACCCGCAGCGGATCGTGGTCACGTTCAACTTTCGATAGCCCAGGGCCGCGTGTAGGCTGAACGGGCCAGATGCCTTTCACGCCCGCAATGGCCGCCGGACTCGGCTGCGCGCGCTGCGCGGCGGGGACGCTGGACCTGGTGGCCAATTCGCTGCGCTGCTCGGCCTGCGAGATCCGTTATCCGTTCGTGGGAACGATCCCTTGCCTGGTGCCGGACCCGCCTCTGTGGCACGCGCAGTGGTTGAACCGGCTGGCGGAGTTCTCGGCTGACACGCGGGCCACCCTGGCGAACTGGCGGGCCGACGCCGATGCCGCTCAGCCGCCACCGCGCACGCGCGCCCGCATCGACCGCGTCATCGCCGCCTGCGAAGACCAGCGCGCGCGGGTGGAGGCGCTGTTCGAAGAGTTGCGACAGGGCCAACCCCAGCTGCTGCCGACGCGTCCCGAGCCGGGCGCGAATCCGCTGCTCGAGTTTTCGGAGAACCTGTTCCGGGACTGGGTGTGGGGCGACAGGGAGGGCGACCTGACGCGCGCGCTGGTCGCGAAGGCCGTCGACCAACCGCTCGGCCGCCTGGCCGTCTTCGGCGCCGGCACCGGCCGGCTGGCGGTCGACGTGCATCAGTCGCTCGCGCCGTCCGAAACGTGGGCGCTGGATTTGAACCCGCTGCCGATGCTGGTCGGCGAGCGGCTGCTCCGCGGCGAGACCGTGACGCTGCCCGAGTTTCCGGTCGCGCCGCACAGCGAAGCCGACGTCGTCATCCAGCGCGAGCTCCGCTGCCCCGTTGCCGTGCGTGAGGGCTTCACGTTCGCGTTCGCCGACGCGCTGCGCCCCCCGTTCGCGGCCGGGTCACTGGACAGCGTGCTGACCGCCTGGTTCATCGACGCCACCGGGCGCGACTTTCGGGAGACCGCCGCCGCCGTGAACCGCGTCCTGCGGCCGGGGGGCCTGTGGGTGAACCTGGGACCCCTCCGGTTCAAGGAGAGCCTGGCCCAGAACTACACCATCGAAGAGATCTGGGACCTGGTGGCGTCCAGCGCCTTCGACCTGGGCAAGCGCGGGCGCGACGACCTCCCCTACTTCGATTCGCCCGTGAGCGGCTCGCGGCGCACCGAGACCGTGTTCTGGTTCGCAGCGCGCAAGACGGGGGAGGCGCAGCCGTTCGTCTCGATGGATGATACGCCGGCCTGGATCGCCGACGCCAGCTTGCCGATTCCGGTGACGCCGCAGCTGGTCGCCTTCGGCCAAAAATCGGTGTTTGCCGGCAGCGTCCTGTCGCTGATTGACGGCGCGCGATCCCTGTCCGACGTGGCCGCCGAGATGGGGCGGCTGTGGGGCTTCGATTCAGCGCGCATCATGGACCAGCTCCGCGCCTTCTTCGCGACGCTGCCGCTCGACGGCGGGTAACCGCGCTCACGCGATTGACGGGGGGCGCTTCGGGACTTCGGGCCGGCCGCTGCCCTTCGAGCGATACGCCGCGTCCATGTACGCGAAGTCGGCGAAGATGTCCTCCAGCGCCAGTGCGGGAGGGCGGCCCGTCTCGGCGGCCGAGAGGAAGTCGGTCCACATCGCTCGATAACCGCCGCCGTCGCGGATCGTCGGCCACAGCCAGCGCCGGCCGGTGGGGCCATAGGCGCGGGCGTAGAGGCTGCGCGCGTCGAAGTACAACGCGCCGTTCTCCAGCAGCACCTTGGACACGTCGAACGGCGGGAAGCGCCACGGCACGGCCCACGTGTGCAGCAGGCGCGAGGTGAGGCCCGAGCGGTGGCGCCCCACGATCATCATGGTGTCCTCGCCGGGCGTCGTCGTGACCGGACGCAAAGGACCCGTCGCCGAGACGTCCACGATCTGGTCAGCCGGGGTCGGTTCGAAGACAGACGCCAGGTCCAGCAGCCGCCGGATCCAGTGGACGCCCCCCTCGTGCAGCGCGCCCAGCGGCATCTCGGCGGCATCGGCCCGCCAGCCGGTGGGGCGCGATCGCCCGAGCCGGATCAAGTCGAGGATCAGCGGCCGTCCCAGGGCGGGGTCGCGCAGCCGCTCTTTGAGCCGCCGGTGGAACGGGGCGTAGTGCAGGTTCTCGGCGACCATCACCGTCCCGCGGTGACGTTTCAGCGCCGGCCAGAGCCGTTCGAGCTCGTCGAACCGGGCGACCACCGGCTTTTCGATCAGGAGGTGCTTGCCGGCGGCCAGCGCCACCTCGATGAGGCCGGCGTGACCGCGCGGCGGCGTCCCGATCACCAGGCCGTCGTACCCGGAGGCCAGCGCCTCGTCGTAGCTGCCGAAGCAGTCCTTGGCGCCCAGCGATGCACCAAAAGTGCGAGCTTTTTCCGGCGCGCGGCTGGCGACCGCGAACGCCGAACCGGGCCGTAACCGCTTGAACATGCGCACGTGCCGCGCATTCATCGCGCCACAGCCCACGAAGCAGAGCGAGATCCCCGCCATGAGGGCGCTACAATCCGCCTTCTTCGCTTTGACCGAGCCCCTTCGGGGGTCGCGTCCGATCGTTCCCACGCATGGCGCGCACGAAAATATTTTATTTCATCCCGAACCTCCAGCAGGGGGGACCGGAGGGGCAGATCCTGGCCCTCATCAACCGGCTGCCCGCGCGCTTCGAGCCCGTGCTGTGCGTGTACCACGCGGACGACATCTTCTTCGACGCGCGCTGCCCGCCGGGGCAGCCCGCCCACGCGCTCGGCGTCCGCCGGATGGGGCTGGCGGCGCTGGACCAGCTGACGGAGATCTTGCGTCGCGAGAAGCCGGCCATCGTGCATTCCTACCGGGACAAATCCAACTTCTGGGCGCGGCTCGCGGCCGCGCGCGCCGGCGTGCCGATCACCATCACGGCCTGCCGAAACCGCATGATGGAGCTGCGCTACCTGTTGATCGAGCGGTTCATGTCGCGGTTCAGCCGGCTCATCCTCACGAACTCCGAAGGCGTGCGGTACGAGCTGACCGAGTGGGCCGGCGTGCCCGACGACAAGATCCGGGTCATCACCAACATTCTGGACGTGGACCAGTTCCGTCCGCCCACCGCCGAGGAGCGCGCGGCGGCGCGCGCCCGCTGGGACCTGGCGCCCTCCACGCGGGCGCTGCTGCTACCCGGACGGGTCGGCCTGCAGAAGCACCAGATTGGCCTGCTGCTGGCGATGCGCAGCCTGTTGCGGCGCAAGCTGTGGCCGGCCGACACCGTCGTCCTCTTCGCCGGCCGCGAGCGCGACCGCGCGACCAGCTGGCTGGTGCGGCGGCTGGCGGCGCCGCGGAATGTCGCCCGTCACGTTCGTTTCTTGGGAGCCGTGAAGGACATCCGCTCGCTTTACTGGGCCAGCGACCTGCTGGTGATGCCCTCGCTTTACGAGGGGCTGGCCAACGCCGCGCTCGAGGGGGCGGCCTCGGCGCTGCCCGCGCTGCTGTCCCACGCGGCCAATGTCGACGGGATCGTGCAGCCAGGCGTGACCGGGTGGGAGATCCCCACCGGCAACCAGGCGGCGCTGACGACGGCGCTGGCCGACGCCGTCGCGATCCCCACCCCGAAGCTGGTCGAGATGGGGCTCCGCGGCCGGACCCGGGTCGTCGCGCGGTTCGCCCCGACGGAGAGCTTCGTCGTCGATCAGATGGTCGCCGTTTACGACCAGCTCCTCGCGGAGAACGCGCCATGACGGCCATTCCTGCGCCCCCGCCCGCACCTCCCGACGTCGAAGGGACGCTATTCGACGTGGCGATCGTCGGCTCCGGGTTCGGGGGCGGCACCATGGCCTACGCGCTGTCGCGGGCCGGCCTCAACGTTCTGCTCATCGAACGGGGCGGGTGGGCCCACCGCGACGAGACGGACTGGAACGGGCGCGCCATCCTGCTGGACGGGCGCTACCGCGGGGATAGCCCGATCGACGTGGACCAGCGCGCCGACGGCCCAGGCGCCCGCGCGTTCCCCAACGAAGCGGTCGGCGGCAACTCGATCTTCTTCGGCGGCGCCGCCTTGCGCCTGCGCGAGAGTGACTTCGGCCGCTGGCCGATCGGGTACCGCGATCTCGAGCGCCACTACACGGCCGCCGAGCAGCTGCTGGAGATCCACGGTCACGCGGGCACCGACCCCGTCGAGCCGAAACGCTCATCGCCGTACCCGTTCGCGCCGCCGCCCCTGACCGTGCCGGCCCGCCGGATCTTCGCCGCCGCCGAGAAGCTGGGCTGGCACCCGTTTCAGATCCCCGTCGCGATCAACCACGCCGGCCCGCGCGAGCCCAAGTGCATCAACTGCTTCACCTGCGACGGGTTCCCCTGCCGCATCGGCGCCAAGAACGACATCGCCCAGACGGCCCTGGCCAAGGCCGACCCGGCGCGACTGGCGATCCTGGCGCGCACGATCGCCTCCCGCCTCGTGCTGCGTGACGGGCGCGTCGTGGCCCTGCACGCCATCGATCGCGACACCGAACGCCGTCTGACGGTGCGGGCCAAGCTGTTCGTCGTCTCAGGCGGCGCGCTGGCGACACCGGCGCTGCTGTTGCGGTCGGGCCTGGACAAGATGGACGCCTCCGGTGCGCTGGGGCGCTATCTGATGCGGCACTGCAACGCGATGCTCGGGTTCGTGTTTCCGTTCCGCACCAACCCCGAATCCGTGAATCACAAGCAGGTGTGCATCACCGACTTTTATGAGTCGGTGCGCGCCACCGACGGCACGGCGCTGGGCGTGATTCAGGACATGTGCATGCCGCCGCCCGACGTCGTTCGGGCGCTGGGGCCGCGCGGCTTTCGCTGGGCGGCCTACCTGGGCGCCGCCCACATCCAGACCCTGCTGTGCGTGGCCGAAGACGAACCCCAGGCCGACAACCGGCTGGCCCTGAGCGCCGACGTGGATCGCTGGCATCTGCCGGTCGCCAAGGTCCATCACCGGTACTCGGAGCGGGACGTCGCCCGGCGCGACCGCCTGGTCGCGCTGGCCCGGCGCGTGCTGCGCGCGGCAGGCGGCGTCGCCGGCAAGGTGCGCCTCATCGACAGCTTCTCGCACGCGGTCGGGACGGCGCGGTTCGGGCTGGATCCGATGGCATCCGTGCTGGATCGCCACTGCCGGTTCTGGGCGCTGCCCAACCTGTTCGTCGCCGACGGCTCGTTCATGCCGACCTCTGGCGGTGTGAACCCCAGCCTGACGATCACCGCCAACGCCCTTCGAGTCGCCGAACACGTCACGTCGTCCTTCGGCGCGTTGGTTTGCGGCGGTGGATTCGCGCCCCGGCAGGCGACATGATGACGGGCATGACGGGAGCTCGACGATGTGTGGCATCGCGGGCGCGCTGAGCGCCGCCCCAGACGTTCCCGCGCCGCTGGACTCCGTCGAGCGGTTCGCGGCGGCGATGGTTCACCGCGGTCCCGACGGCTACGGATTTCACACCGACGGCCCGGTGGCGCTGGGGCACCGGCGCCTCGCGATCGTGGACCTGTCCGAGGGTGGCCGTCAGCCCATGCTGAACGAAGACGGCAGCGTCGCCATCGTCGTCAACGGCGAGATCTACAACCACCAGGAGCTGCGCGCCGACCTGATCGCGAAGGGGCACCGGTTCCGCGGCGGCAGCGACTCCGAGGTCGTCGCGCACCTCTACGAAGAGGTCGGCGCCCGCACGCCCGAGATGCTGCGCGGCATGTTTGCGCTGGCGGTCTGGGACCGGCGCACGCGCCGCCTGTTGCTCGCGCGCGACCGCGTGGGGGAAAAGCCGCTCTACTACGCGCAGCGCCCCGACGGTCTGGTGTTCGCGTCCGAGCTGGCGGCCCTGCTGGCTGACCCGCGCACGCCGGCCACGCTGTCCTATGAATCGCTCGACGCGTACCTGGCGCTGCAATACGTGCCCAGCCCGGCCACCATCTTTCAGGAGATCCACAAGCTGCCGGCCGGCCATCTGATCGACGTCGGCTGCGGCGAGACGCCCACGCCGCGCCGCTACTATCAGGCGTCGTTCGCGCCCACGCTGGCCAATCTGCCGATCGAAGAGGCGCGCCAGCGCGTACGCGACACCGTCGAAGAAGCGGTGCGGTCGCGGCTGATGTCCGACGTGCCGCTGGGCGCGTTCCTTTCGGGCGGCATCGATTCGTCGATCGTCGTGGCCTGCATGGCCCGCGCGAGCAGCCAGCCCGTCAAGACGTTCTCGGTCGGCTTCACCGAGGGCGGCGCGGTGCACGGCGAGCTGCCCTTCGCGCGGCTGGTGGCAGAGCGGTACCGAACGGATCACCACGAGCTGGTCGTCGATCCGGACATGGTGGGCGCGCTGCCGAGCATCGTCCGTCACCACGGCGAGCCGTTCGCCGACACGTCCGCCGTGCCGACCCGGTACCTCTGCGAGCTGACCCGGCAACATGTGACCGTCGCGCTGTCGGGCGACGCCGGCGACGAAACGTTCGGCGGGTACCGTCGCTACAACTGGGCGCACGTCGCGGACCTGATCGCCCGCTTGCCGGCGATTCCGCGGGTGCTGGTGACGGCGCTGATGGCGCGTGCGCCGGGCGGCACCGCCCGGTGGCTGCGCGAGTACGCAGCCACCGTCCCGGCGGGCGAGGCCGTGCGTTACCTGCGCTTCGTCTGCCACTTTTCGCACGCCGAGAAGTCGGCGCTCTACACGCCGGCGCTGCGCGAGCGCTTCGCGACGGACGCGACGGCGGCGCGGTTTGCGGAGCGGCTGGCGGCCAGCGCCGCGACGGACACGGTCACCCGCCTGACCGAGCTGGACGTGGACACGTACTTGCCGGACGACATCCTGACCAAGGTCGACACGGCGAGCATGACCTGGTCGCTGGAAGCGCGCGCCCCGTTTTGCGATCACCACGTGGTCGAGCTGGGCGCCGCGCTGCCCGGCCGCTGGAAGCTGCGGCGCAACAAGGGCAAGCGCATCTTGAAAGAGGCGTTCGCCGACCTGGTTCCCGAGCCCATCCTGAATCGGACGAAGCGTGGTTTCGCGCTGCCGACCCGGCGCTGGCTGGCGGGGCGCCTGCACGGTTTCGCGCGCGAGCTGTTGCTGTCGCCCGCAGCCGCCGAACGCGGGCTCTTCGACCGCGCCGCCGTCGAGGGGTTGCTGGACCGCCATCGCGGCGGCGAGGACCACGGCGAGCGGCTCTGGAACCTCATGGTGCTGGAGACCTGGTTCCGCGAGATGGTCGACGGCCGGGCCGCGTTCGTCCGCGAGGTCGCCGACCGCCAGGCCGCGCTGCGCGCCGCCGCCTGAGCCGTGGCAGCTGAACGGCGCGCGCCGCCGAGCCCGTCGGGGGTTCGTGCTAGCCTTGCGCCCCGTGAGCCAGCTGGATCGCGCCCATCAGGTCGCTTGCGACACCGCCCGTGAAGCCGGGAAGGTGATCCTCAGCTTCTACGGCAACCCGGAGATCGCGACCGAGACCAAGCCGGACCAGTCGCCCGTCACCGAAGCCGACAAGGCGGCCGACGGGCTGATCCTGGACCGCCTGCGCACGGCCTTTCCAGGCGACGGTGCGCTGACCGAAGAATCGGCGGACGACGGCTCGCGGTTCGGTAAGTCCCGCCTCTGGATCGTGGATCCTCTGGACGGGACCCGCGACTTCTTGGCGGGCACCGGCGACTTCTCCGTCCACATCGGCCTGTGCGTCGACGGCCAGCCGGTACTCGGGGTCGTCTACCAACCCGTCCGGCAGGCGCTTTATCACGCCGTCCGCGGCGGGGGCGCCTTCATGGACAGCAACGGGACCAGCACGCAGATCCGAACCTCCCGCCGAAGCGAGCCCGGCGAGCTGCGCGTCGGGATCTCGCGTTTGAACCCGGACGAGGGGTTGGGCAAGTGCCTGGCTGCCTCCGGCCTGGCGCCCCGGGCGGTCGCCATGGGCGCCTCCGTGAAGCACATGGCCCTGGCCCGCGGCGACCTGGACGCGGTGTTGAACCTCTCGCCAGCCGAGCAGGAGTGGGACACCTGCGCGCCGGAGGTGATCCTGGCCGAGGCCGGGTGCATGGTCAGCGACGGCGACGGTAAGCCCATGAAGTACAACCAGAAGGACCTCTTTCGCCGCCGCGGGTCCGTCTGGAGCAACGGCCTTTGCCACCCGCTGATGTTGCGGGTGATCGCGCCTTGCCTGCCCGAAGATCCCCTGATCTGAGTTGTCAGTGATCTGACATTTTGTATGCGTCAATAACACTAACGAGCCGAGGTATTACCTTGAGTCGTCGATTACTGGATGGCATTGTAGGGCACCCCGGGGCTTTGACTTACGTCGGGGGCTTTGTCGCATGATGATTACCGAAGGGGCGGGCGAGTTGAACCGGGTCGCGCGGGTGACACCAGAAGTCGTCACGCGTGTCACCACACCCACGTTTTCGGAGCGAATCCCGATCGTGTTGCGGGCCACCGCGGACGAGGCCCGCGGCGCACGGATGCGAATCGGCGGGCTGCGCGTGATCGACCGCGCGATCCGACAGCTCTCGAAGCTGGGTGACGCGACCGTGCTCATCGCGACGGACGGCAGTATCCCGTTGCCGCGCCGCCTGCCCGCCAAGATCGAAGTCCGCGACATCGATGGGAACGCCGGCGCGGCGATCGACCGCCTTCGCGCGGAGCTCGGCGCCGAGGTGATGGTGCTGGGGGCGGACAACGTCTGGATTCAGCCGGCCCGCTTCGACCGCGCGATCCGCGTCGTCGACTCGGCCTCGCGACGCCTCGCTGAAGACCAAGTTTACCTGGACCTGCAGCGCAACACGGTCGGTCTGGTCGACCGGGCCGTCAACCGACGCGCGTCGTCGGTGCTGACGCGGCTGGTGCTCTCGAAGCTGCCGCTGGCACCCGCGCTGGTGACCCTGGCGGCGGGCTTCGTCGGCCTGTACGGGGCGCTCATGATCGCGACGGGCGCCGCGCCCACCCTGATCCTGGGCTTCGTCCTGCTCCAGGCCTCGATCGTCCTCGATGGCTGCGCCAGCGAGCTTGCGCGTGTTCGGCTGCATCAGAGCGCTTTCGGCGCCTGGCTGGATACGATGGTCGGCGACTTTCTGAACATCGTCATGATCCTGGCCGTCGGCCTCGCCCTGTGGCGGCACGGCGGAACATACCTGGACATGAAGATGGCGCTGGTCTCGGCCGCGCTGACGCTGTTTTACGTCGTGGTCTCGTACCGGGAGCTGATCCGCCAGCGTCAGGGCGACGTCATGAAGCTGCGCTGGTGGTTCGCCTACGGCCAGCAGCTGCGCTCGCTCAGCGGGGCGGGCGGCGCGCAGATCAAGGCCGTGATGCTGCTTGGCAGGCGCGACGTCGTCGTGCTGCTCGCGCTCGGGCTGGCGTACTTCGACCAGCTACCGATCATCGCGCTCTACATGATGATCATCTCGCTGGTGCGGGCCGCCGGTGCGCTGGGCCAACTGCTGACGCCCGACTGGCGCGTTCGCCCGCCCGGGTGATCGTCACCTCCTCGGGCGCGTTGATTGTCGCGATTGACGGCGTGGACGGTAGCGGCAAGTCCCGCCTGGCTGCCGCGCTGGCCGAGGCTCTGTCCGACGGTGGGCACCCGGTGACCACCGTGCACGTCGACGATTTTCGCAGGCCGCTGGAGCTCACCGGGCTGGAGCCGCAGGCGGAGACGGACGCGTATTACGACCGCTACTACGACTTCGACGCCGTCGGGACGGCGCTGGCGTCCGCGGCGCGGGCAGGGACCACAATCCTCGAGGGAGTCATGCTGCTGCGCGCGGCGCTGCCGCCGGACAGCTGGCTCATGGTGCTGGAGGTCAGCGCCGAGGAGGCCCGGCGACGTATCCTGGCGCGCGACCAGGCCAAGGGGCGTTCGGTCGCAGAGGTGTCTCGACGGATCGACCGCCGATACTTCCCGGCTCAGTCGCGCTATCGCGCCGCGCACGATCCGGTCAGCCGCGCCCACGCGTTGATCGACAACGAGGACTGGCGGCGCCCGCGGCTGCTCCGGCGAGCCACGGCCTTACCTGACCGGTTGGCGGTGGCTCTGGGCGACATTCTGGGGGCGGCCGCGTGACCAGCACGGTCGTGCTGTGCGCGACGCGCGACGAGCAGGCGGGGGCCAGGTCGTCGATCGCCGGGCTGACGGTCCTGGCGCGCGCGCTGAAGCAGCTTGGCCAGGCGGCCGACACGCGGGTCGTGCTGGCCAGCGACGGCAGCCTCCCGCTCCCTTCGACGCTGCCCGCGAACGTCGAGGTGCGCGTGGTGGCCGATCGTGCCGAGGCGCACGCCGCCGCGCAGTCGCTGGGCGCGCCCGTCGTGGGGGCGGACGTGGTCCGTCTGGACCGCAAGCGGTGGGACGGGCTGCGTGTCGTCGACGAGGCCAGCCGCCGGGCGGCGGAGGACGCGGTGTACGCGGCCCTTTACCGCGCCGACCTGGGATTCGTGGCGCGGCGGTTCAACAAGCCGCTGTCGATCTGGCTGACGCGGCACGTGCTGGTCCGAACGCCCGTGACGCCCAATCAGATCACGCTCTTCGCGGCCGCCGTGGGCCTGCTCGGCTGTGCGCTGATCGCGACTGGCGCGTACGGCTGGGCGGTCGTGGGCCTGGCGTGCGAGCACCTGCAATCCGTGCTGGACGGTTGCGACGGGGAGCTGGCCCGGGTCCGGTTTCAGCAGTCGAAGCTGGGAGCCTGGCTGGACACGTTCGTCGACGACGTGCTGAACGTCGCCATCACGGTCGCCGCGGGAATTGGCGTCTGGCGCGCCACGGGCAGCCGCCTGGCGCTGGCGTGCGGGATTGCCGGCGGCGCGATGCTGGTCCTGTCGAACCTCATCATCATGCGCGACATGCGCCGCCAGAAGGCCTCTGGCGACCTGATGGACATGGTCTGGTGGTTCTCGGGCGGGCAGAAGCTGGGCGCGTCGACGGCCACCCAGGGCAAGCCGGGGCTGGGCACCTTTCTGTTCCAGCTGGGCCGGCGGGACGCCGCCATCTTCCTGTGGCTCGTGTTCGGCCTCCTTCACCAGCTGGTTCTGGTGCTGGTGATGGCCGACATCATCGCCCTATCCTGGTTCGTGGCCAGCCTGGTGCAGCTCGTCGTGCGCCCGGCCCCGGCTGCCTGATTATCGGTCGACACGGCTGGGGCGCTTGCACGTGGGGTGCCCGCACAATATGGTGTAAAGCCGCCTTTTGGGGCGGTGCCCCAATCATGATCAGCTTCGTCGCCAAGAAGATTTTCGGCACCAAGAACGCCCGCGTCCTCAAAGGCATGCGGCCGATCGTCGAGCACATCAATCAGCTCGAGCCGGCCATGCAAGCCAAGTCCGACGTCGAGCTGCGGGCCATGACCGTCGACTTCCGGTCCCGCCTGGAAAACGGCGCGACCCTGGACGACCTCCTTCCCGAGGCGTTCGCCGTCTGCCGCGAGGCGGGCAAGCGGGTGCTCGGCATGCGCCACTTCGACGTGCAGCTCATCGGCGGCATGGTGCTGCACAAGGGCTGCATCGCCGAGATGAAGACTGGCGAAGGCAAGACGCTCGTCGCCACGCTGCCGGTCTACCTGAACGCGCTGGCCGGCAAGGGCGTCCACGTCATCACCGTGAACGACTATCTGGCCCGCCGTGACTCGGAGTGGATGGGCCGGATCTACAAGTTCCTGGGCATGACGGTCGGCATCGTCGTGCACGGCCTGTCCGACTCCGAGCGTCAGCTCAGCTATCGGTCCGACGTGGCGTACGGGACGAACTCGGAGTTCGGGTTCGACTACCTGCGCGACAACATCAAGGACTCGATCGAGCGCTACGTCCAGCGTGGCCACAACTTCGCGATCGTCGACGAGGTCGACTCGATCCTGATCGACGAGGCGCGCACGCCGCTCATCATCAGCGGGCAGGGCGAGCCGTCGAGCCATCGCTACAAGACGATCAACGAGATCATCCCGCGCCTCATCAAAGACGAGCATTACACGGTCGACGAAAAGGGGCACTCCGTCTCGCTCACGGAAGACGGCGTCGACGGC
>JBJMQQ010000032.1:0-8544 GCA_045802645.1 Polyangia bacterium | reverse complement strand
CCGCGCACGATCGGCGTCGTGTCGCCCGGGTACTGGTACTTCGACAGCAGCTCGCGCAGCTCCAGCTCGACCAGGTCCAGCAGCTCCGCGTCTTCCTTCGCAATCATGTCGACCTTGTTCAGGAAGACGACGATCGCGGGAACGCCGACCTGGCGACCCAGCAGGATGTGCTCGCGCGTCTGCGGCATCGGGCCGTCAGGCGCAGACACCACCAGGATCGCGCCGTCCATCTGCGCCGCGCCCGTGATCATGTTCTTGATGTAGTCCGCGTGGCCGGGGCAGTCGACGTGCGCGTAGTGCCGCTTGTCCGTCTCGTACTCCACGTGCGCGATCGCGATCGTGATCCCGCGCTCCCGCTCTTCCGGCGCCTTGTCGATCTGGTCGTACGCCAGAAACTTCGCGAAGCCCTTCTTCGTCAGCACCTTCGTGATCGCGGCCGTCAGGGTCGTCTTCCCATGGTCGACGTGCCCGATCGTCCCGATGTTCAGGTGCGGCTTGTTGCGTACGAATTTTTCCTTGGCCATCTCCGTCTTCCTTCCGAAATGCGAAAATCCTGCTGTCTAGTAAGCTCCGCGCATCCGCTCGACGATGGACTCAGTCACGCGCGTCGGCACGGGAGCGTAGCGCGAGAACTGCATCGTGTAGGTGGCCCGCCCCTGCGTCATGGAGCGAACGTCAGTTGAATACCCGAACATGCTCGCCAATGGAACCTCGGCGGTGATGACTTGTGCAGAACCGCGCGATTCCATGCCGGAGACGCGGCCGCGCCGAGCGGACAGGTTGCCGGTCACCTCGCCCATGAACTCGTCGGGCGTCAGGACCTCGACCTCCATGACCGGCTCCAGCAAAACCGGGCTCGCCTCGCGGGCAGCCGCGGTGGCGCCCATCGAACCGGCGATCTGAAACGCCATCTCGCTCGAGTCGAGCTCGTGGTAGCTGCCGCCGGTCAGGGTGACGGCGACGTCGATCACCGGGTAGCCGCCCAGGACGCCGCGCGCCAGCGACTCGCGCACCCCGCGCTCGACGGCCGGGATGAACTCGCGCGGGACGGTCCCGCCGGTGGTCCGGTCCTCGAACAGGATGCCTTTGCCCTCGGACGGGGAGACGTGCAGCAGCACGTGGCCGTACTGGCCGCGGCCACCCGTCTGCCGGATGTACTTCCCCTCGGCGTCGGCTTCCTTGGTGATGGTCTCGCGGTAGGCGACCTGGGGCTTGCCCACGTACGCCTCGATCTTGAACTCGCGCACCAGGCGGTCGACGATGATTTCGAGGTGCAGCTCGCCCATCCCCGAGATGATGGTCTGGCCGGTGTCCGGATCCGTCTTCACGCGGAATGATGGATCCTCGACGGCCAGCCTCTGCAGCGCCATCGCCAGCTTTTCCTGATTGCCCTGGGTCTTGGGCTCGATCGCGATCGCGATGACCGGCGCCGGGAACTTCATCGTCTCGAGGACGATCGGCTTCTTCTCGTCGCACAGCGTGTCGCCCGTGGTCGTGACGCGCAGGCCGGCGGCGGCCGCGATGTTCCCGCAGGAGACCTCGTCGACGTCTTCCCGCTTGTTGGCGTGCATGTGCAGCAGGCGGCCGATGCGCTCGCGCTTGCCCTTGACGGCGTTGTAGACGGTGCCGCCGGCGCTGATCTTGCCCGAGTAGACGCGGAAGTAGGTCAGCGTCCCCAGGAACGGGTCGTTCATGATCTTGAACGCCAGCGCCGAGAACGGCTCCGTCTCGTCGGCGCGGCGCGCGGCGACGTTCCCTTCCAGGTCCTTGCCCGTGACGGGCGGAATGTCGATCGGCGACGGCAGGTAGTCGACCAGCGCGTCCAGCAGCGGCTGCACACCCTTGTTGCGGAAGGCGGCGCCCACCAGAACCGGCACGGCCTGCCCGGCGATCGTCGCCCGGCGCAGCGCCGCGCGCAGCAGCTCGGCGCTCATCGGCTTCTCTTCGAGGTACGCGCGCATCGCCTCGTCGTCGACCTCGGCGATGGCTTCGATCATCGCCGCGCGCGCCGTATCGGCGGCCTCACGCAGGTCGTCGGGGATGTCCGTCCAGACGGGCGTCGCGCCGAGCGTGTCGTCTTCCCACTCGCACAGGCGCATGCCGATCAGATCGACGACGCCCGTGAAGTTCTCTTCCAGCGCGTTCGGCAGCTGGACGACGATCGGGTTGCCGCGCAGCCGCTCGCGAATCTCGGCGACACAGCGGTCCGGCTCGGCGCCGACGCGGTCACACTTGTTGATGAAGGCGATGCGCGGCACGCGGTACTGGTCGGCCTGGCGCCACACCGTCTCGGACTGCGGCTCGACACCAGCCACCGCGTCGAACACGGCCACGGCGCCGTCCAGCACGCGCAGGCTGCGCTCGACCTCGATCGTGAAGTCGACGTGTCCGGGGGTGTCGATGATGTTGATCCGGTGCTCGCGCCAGAAGCAGGTCGTCGAGGCGGCGGTGATGGTGATCCCGCGCTCCTGCTCCTGCTCCATCCAGTCCATCTGGGTGGTCCCCTCATGCACCTCGCCCATCTTGCGGGACACGCCGGTGTAAAAGAGGATCCGCTCGGTGGTCGTGGTCTTCCCCGCGTCGATGTGCGCCATGATTCCGATGTTCCGGATCAGCGCTATGGAAGATGAGCGGGCCACGACTACCGAGTTTTTCCTTTCGACGCTCAGCCGGTTTCACGTCGCCGGAGCATCCGGCGCAGCGCGAACCCGTCAGGTCCGTCGGGAGTGAGGGGGGTTAAAAACGTGCGAAATTTATGCGAACTTTAGAAAATTACCAGCGGTAATGCGCGAACGCCTTGTTGGCGTCGGCCATCTTGTGCGTGTCTTCGCGCTTCTTGACGGCGTTCCCCTTGTTCGAGGAGGCGTCCAGAAGCTCGCCGGCCAGCTTCTCCTGCATCGTGCGGCCGTCGGAACGGTCGCGCGCCGCGGAGATGATCCAGCGCATGCCCAGCGCCAGCGCCCGTTCCGGACGAACGTCGACGGGCACCTGGTACGTGGCGCCGCCGACACGACGGGACTTCACCTCGACCTTGGGCTGAACGTTGCTCAGCGCGCGGTCCCAGACCTTTACCGGATCGTCCTTCGCCTTCTCGGCGACGATGTCGAACGCGCGGTAAACAATCCGCTCAGCCACGGCCTTCTTGCCCGAGGCCATGACGGTGTTGACGAACTTCGTGACCTTGCGGCGCGTGTCGACCGGCTGATCCGTGAACTTCGGATCGGGGAGCGGCTTGCGCTTGGGAACTTCACCTTTACGGGGCATATCTCGTGGTCCTGAGTGGGTTGCGAGGAGTTACTTGGGCCGCTTGGCGCCGTACTTCGAACGCCCTTGCCGGCGGTTCGCGACACCCGAGGTGTCGAGCGTGCCGCGGATGATGTGGTAGCGAACACCCGGCAGGTCCTTCACGCGGCCGCCACGAATCATGACGACCGAGTGCTCCTGCAGGTTGTGTCCCTCGCCCGGGATATAGGTCGTTACTTCCATGCCGTTGGTCAGGCGCACGCGCGCGACCTTGCGAAGCGCCGAGTTCGGCTTCTTCGGCGTGGTGGTGTAGACGCGCACGCAAACGCCGCGGCGCTGCGGGCAGGCCATCAGCGCGGGCGACGCGGTCTTGCGCCGCTGGGCCTGACGGCCAAACTTCACGAGTTGGTTGATGGTAGGCATCGAGGGCGAAGACTCCGTCTTTCGTTCGTTTCCTGGCGAAAACCAAAAGCGCCCGCGCAGACGCCGGGCGCCAAGGAGCACGGGATTATAGGGGTCTCGCCCCGCTTGTCAACGCCGGAGTAGGGAGATCTGCGAGACCGTGCCCACGGGGGCAAGGACGCTGCGGACCAGGGCCCGGGCCGTGTCGCTCTGGGACAAGACCGCGGCGGCGGCGGGGCCCGCCCGGTAGTAGAGGTCGGCGGCGATCGCGAACATCGTGCTGGCGGCGTGCAGCCGGTCGCGCGCCTGGCGCATCGCGGTGACGTCCGGCGCCATGGCTGAGCCCCAGGCGGCCGTCGCGATGAAGCAGCCGGAGAGCTGGGCGAACTTCATCGCCGGCGTGGAAAACGTCGCCGTCACCAGCTGCGACCCCTGACCGCAGGGATCGAAGGCACGCACCCCGACCGTGTATTTCGTGGCTGGCTTCAGGTTGGAAACCGTGAACGAGGCGACCGACCCTGGCGACCCGGGCGTCACCAGCGGGGCGCTGGCCGACGCGGCGAACTCGTCGTCCGTCATGGTGCTGCCGTCGCGGTAGCGGATGTCGTAGCTCAGCACCGGCGCGCCCGCCGACTGCGCGTTGGTGAACTGAAACGTCGCGCTGCTGGCGCTGAGGCCGTCCGTCGCGACGCTGAGCCCGCCGACCGGGGTGGGTGGCGCCGGAAGCGGGCTGCACGTCAGCGGCGTGCAGACCTGCGTCCGCGGGTCGCAGATGCTGCAGACGTTGTTGGCGTCGCAGACCAGCGTCGTGCAGGGAGTGACGCCGGCGATCACACGGCCTGACAACCCGGTCGTCGGGTCGGTGATCGGCAATAGGCGCGCCTCGCCCGACCCGAGCTCGGTCGTGGAAATCGTGGCGTCGCGCGGCGTGAGGGTTCCCGTCGCGCCCGTCCAGTCGCCATACCCGACTATATGCGAGGCGGCCTGCGCATCCGTCCCGGCCGTCGCCATGTCGATGTGCAGCGGGACCTGGTAGACGACCGACGGCTGACCGAAGTTCCCCTCGATGCCGTACGACGCGAGGTGCTGGTCGACGAAGTCCGGGTGCATGTTGGCCGCGTTGACGTCGTACTCCTTGTTGACCTCGACCATCAGCTTGTAGTCGCCGGCCGGCAGGTCCGCCGGCAGCGTGACGATGCGGTCCACCGGCCTGCCGTACGCCGGCGTCGCGCCTGCGACCGCGTCGAGATCGTTCAGCCTCGCGTACGTCGGCGGATCGGCCGTGTCGTTTGCGGCGAAGCTGGTCAAGTCCGTCCGTGGCGGGTAGTAGGTGGGCACCGTCGCGTCCAGCTTTCCCTTCTCGCTGTGGAACGGCGTCGGACAGGAAATCGCGTCGACGCCCAGCGCGGCGTTGAGGTCGGCCGGCTGCAGCGGCCGGCAGTAGTACGGCTCGGGGGATGACCAGCTCTCGTGCCACCCCAGGCAGCTTTCACCGGGGCCGCCGACGGCGCACTCGGCCTCCGCCATCATGACGGTCGGGTAAGTCACGCCGCGCGCGTGCGCCCAGATGGGCAGCGCCATGACCCGCTTGCCGTATGGGAACAGCGGTCCGGAAAGGAAATCCCATCGGCCAGGCCGGTTACCGATCCCCCGGCGCGCGACCGCGTTGGTGACCATGAGCGTCCCATCCTTGCGGGTGCCGTCCTGGGCGGACACGTATCCGAAGGCGCCGTTCGCGTCCTGAAGCCACACCGCGATCTGCGGCCCCAGCTCCATGTGGCTCTGCGACTGGACGCACGCCGACCCCGGGTCGGGTCGGTAGCAATCCGGCTGGAACACGTATCGCAGCGTCATGCAGCTCTGTGCGCGCGCAAACCGCGGCACCAGCAAGGCGGCGACCAGCAGAGCACAACAGGCGCAAGTCAGGCGAAGCCGGCTCAAGAGGCTCTCATTTTGGCCCCGCGGCGCGCTGCCGCGCAAGGCCGTCGCGGTTCCATTTACAGGCGCCCCGGTCCGGTGCCATCGTCCAGGACATGCGCATCGGGATCGACCTCGGCGGGACGAAGATCGAAGGGGTCGCGCTGCGGCACGACGGCAGTGAGGCGGCGCGGGTGCGGGTCGCCACCCCGCCCACGTACCCGGCGTTGCTGCAATCCGTCGCGGCGGTCGTGGCCGGACTGGACCAGCAGGCCAGGGCGCCGGGCACCGTCGGCATCGGGACACCTGGCTTCCTGCAGCCGGGCAGCGGGGTCATTCGCAACTCCAACCTGACCTATCTGAATGACCGTCCCCTGGATCGCGACCTGGCCGCCGCCGTGGGCCGGCCGGTGCGTGTGGCGAACGACGCGAAGTGCTTCGTGCTGTCCGAGGCGACGGACGGCGCCGGCGCGCCGCCGCCCGCGCTCGACCGCAGCCGCCCGGACGTGGTCTTCGGGGCAACGCTGGGCACCGGGGTGGGCGGCGGCCTGGTCGTCGACGGTCGTGTGCTGACGGGGGAGAACGGCTCGGCCACCGAGTGGAGCCACACCACCCTCCCCTTTCTCCGCCCGGACGAACAGTCGCCCTACGACTGCCCCTGCCGACACCCGGGGTGCATCGAATCCTTCATCTCGGGGCGTGGCCTGGAAGGCGCGTATCGGCAAGCCGGCGGCGAACCGCTGCGCGGCGCGGAGGTCGCGCAGCGAGCCGGGGCAGGCGACAACCTCGCCCGGGAAGCGTTCGCGCTTTACGAGGATCGACTGGCCCGCGCGCTGGCGTCGGTCATCAACATGGTCGACCCGCGCGCGATCGTGCTGGGCGGTGGCGTCTCGAACAACACCCGCCTGTTCGCGAACGTGCCGCCGCTGCTCGAGCGCTACACGGTCGCCAAGGACCTGCGCACCCGGATCGTGCCCGCCGCCCACGGTGACGCCAGCGGCGTCCGCGGCGCCGCCTGGCTGTGGCCGCAAGCGCAGGAGCAGTAGCCAACAAAAAAAACGGGAGGCCACCCGAAGGCGACCTCCCGTGATTCAGGCACGTCGGCCTGCGCGGTAATTACTCGTCGAAGGCGGCCGGTGCCGCAGCGGCGCTGGCGCCTGCCGAGGCGGCGAGCGGCGCCGGGGGCAACTGCTCCTCGGCGCCTGCCTCGTCGACGTGCAGCGAGAGGCGCTTGTAAGCACCCAGGCCGGTGCCGGCCGGGATGAGACGCCCCATGATGACGTTCTCCTTGAGGCCCCGCAGGTAGTCGACCTTGCCCTGAACCGCGGCTTCGGTGAGCACCTTGGTGGTCTCCTGGAAGGACGACGCCGAGATGAAGCTCTCGGTCGACAGCGACGCCTTCGTGATGCCGAGCAGCAGCGGCTCGCCCTGGGCGGGCTTGCCCCCCTTGGTCATCACGCGCTCGTTCTCCTCTTCGAACAGGTACTTCTCGACGTGCTCGTCGACCAGGAAGGTCGTGTCGCCCACGTCCATGACGCGGATGCGGCGCAACATCTGGCGAACGATGGTCTCGATGTGCTTGTCGTTGATCTTGACGCCCTGGAGTCGATAGACCTCCTGGACCTCGTCGACCAGGTACTTGGCGAGAGCCTTCTCGCCCAGGACCTTGAGGATGTCGTGCGGGTTGGCCGCGCCGTCCATCAGCGGCTCGCCGGCGCGGATCTTGTCGCCCTCGCGGACGGCCAGGTGCTTGCCCTTGGAGATGAGGTACTCCTTGGGATCGCCCCGCTCCGGCGTGATCAACACCTTGCGCTTGCCCTTGGTGTCCTTGCCGAAGCTGACCACGCCGTCGATCTCGGCGATGACCGCGTGCTCCTTCGGCTTGCGCGACTCGAACAGCTCCGCGACGCGCGGCAGACCGCCGGTGATGTCCTTGGTCTTCGTCGTCTCGCGCGGGATACGCGCGATGACGTCGCCGGCCTGGATGTGATCCCCTTCGTTGACGGCGATGGTCGAACCGACCGGCAGGAAGTACCGGGCGTCGTTCTCGCCGCTGGGGATCTTCAGGGTCTTGCCGTTCTCGTCCTTCAACGAGATGCGCGGCCGCAGCTCGGCGTCTTTCGACTCCGTGATGCTCTTGCGCGACAGACCCGTCACCTCGTCCAGCTGCTCGGTCATGGTGACGCCCTCGATGACGTCACCGAACTTCACGACACCGGTGACCTCCGTGAGGATCGGCACCGAGAACGGGTCCCACTCCGACAGGAGCTGCCCCGCCTTGACCGCATCGCCGTCGGCGAAGTGCAGCTTGGCGCCATAGGTCAGGCCGTAACGTTCGCGCTCGCGGCCGGTCTCGTCCTGAATGACGATCTCGCCGTGGCGGTTCATCACGATCCATTCCTTCTCGCGCTTGGTCGTGTCGGTGTTCTCCAGCTTGACGATACCGTCGTACCGGGCCTCGAGCTGTGACTGCTCGGTGCGCACCTGACCGACGCCGCCGATGTGGAACGTCCGCATCGTCAGCTGCGTGCCGGGCTCGCCGATCGACTGGGCGGCGATGACGCCGACCGCCTCGCCGATGTTGACCATGTGCCCGCGGGCCAGGTCACGGCCGTAGCAGAGCACGCAGATGCCCCGCCGCGTCTCGCACGTCAGCACCGACCGGATCTTGACGTGGTCGATGCCCGCGTCCTCGATGATCCGGACCTTGTCCTCCGTGATCTCCTCGCCGGAGGCCACCAGGACCTCGCCGGTGTAGGGGTCGAAGATGTCGTCGACAGCCACGCGACCCAGGATGCGGTCGCCCAGCTTCTCGATGATCTCTCCGCCCTCGACCAGCGCGCCCAGCTCGATGCCGTCGATGGTGCCGCAGTCGTACTCGGCGATGATGCAGTCCTGCGCCACGTCGACCAGACGGCGGGTCAGGTAACCCGAGTTCGCCGTCTTGAGCGCCGTGTCCGCGAGGCCCTTGCGGGCGCCGTG
>JBJMQQ010000031.1:0-30209 GCA_045802645.1 Polyangia bacterium | reverse complement strand
GTCTTCGGCAGCCACTTCCAGGCAACGTCGAGCATGAGCGTGTTGGTCACGGCGTCGGCATACGAGTAACTGCCGTCATACACGTCCACCATGTTGGTGAACCGGAGTGTGGTGGTCAGGCGCCCGCCGCCGGGCATCCAACGGCCCTCGACCGAGGCCTGGTTATTGGTGCGCTGGATCGCGCCGGTGGTGGGTACACCGTTCGTCGCGTACGGCGCGTCCTCGATGCGGGCAAACACGTCGGCGACCCCAAACCCGAACTGGGCGCCGCCGAAGCTCAAAGAGAGTCCGGCGTTCGGGTTCCAAGCGTCTGCGTACTGGGAGCGAATGTCCGAGTTGCCGTAATGGCGATACTGCAGGCCCGCGCGGGCATCGAACGTCAGCTGGGTGCTCGCAGCGCCGTTCCGCGTCGCGTTCGTGAGCTCGGCGTACGGCATCACGCGGAAGATGGATGACCCGACATGATTGGTCGAGTCATAGTAAACGTTTGTGTCGTAGCCAGCCTCGGCCCCGACCCCCGCGTGCAGCAGCAGGCCGTCGCTAAGCTGGATGCCGGTGCTGCTCTCGCCCGATGACTTGTACGGGAGGCCGCCGTAGCCAATCGTAACTTCGGCGGACGACGCCTGAGCGAACGCGACGCTGCCCGCCAGCAGCGTTCCGAGACCAGTGAGCAGTCCTATTCGGCGTTTCATAGAGGGGTATCTTTATCTCGACAGGGTTGTCGACCGGCGCCGGGACTGCGCGCAAACCGGTCACATTCCGGCGACGGGGCTGGCCTCTGCGGGACGCGTGATGTCGATGAAGGGGCTGCCTGGAGTCGTCGGGTCGTACTGGGGGAGATTCGGATCGACCTCGACGTCGACGCGGGTCGCGCCGACGAAGCTGAGGTCCTCACCGATGCAATTCTCCGCTTCGGCACCCAGGACGGTGACCTTCTGATTGACGATCGTGAGGCGCGTGAACTCGTGGGTCTCGCTGCCCTCGTCGTTCTTGGCGACGCCTTCCTGCAGCGACGCCATCGATTGCTCCGCGATGTTCTCGTTCACGCGGGCCTGAACCAACTTGTCCGTGACGCAGTTGAGACGAATGATGTCCTTCTGCTTCTTGGCCTCTTCCTGCAGGCCCTGAATGCGCTTCACGGTCTCGGCCATTCCATGAAGGTAGTCCTTGGACTGATTGACCATCTCGGCGGGCGTCAGGACGGGACGCTGCTTCACGGAGAGGTCAACGGCTGCGGGAGGGGCGGCGGGTGCGGTCGGCGGCACGGGCGTGGGAGCCTGCGCGAACACGGTGCTCCCGATGAACATCGTGGCCATTAAGAGCTTTGTCTTCACCGCGACACCTTTCCTTTCAACCCGATATGCATCTCCCTGTCCTCCCCCTAGAACCGCGTCATCAATTCGTTATTTCTAAGCAAATCACGTACTTACAATTGCGGTAGGGATTATAGGCATGGCTCCAGGGTGTGTCAACGGCCGAGATGGTCATACTTTGGTTTCGAGTCCCAGCCGGCGTCCGCTCATCGAATGCTCCCACTGCTTACTGTGAGGACTGGAAGACGAACGGGAACGAGACTTCGACCGAGCCGCCCGCAGGCGCCGGGAAGCGCCACCGCGCGACCAGCGACTTGATGCAGCTCGCGACCTCCGCGTCGCCCAGCGTGTCCTGCTCGACATCGACGCCCGACACCGTACCGGCTTGCGTGATCGTCCAGTGAATGACGACCTTTCCGCTCAGGTTCGGATTGCGCTTCAGCGCGCGTTCGTAGCAGGCCTTGATTGCGCCGAGCCGCGTCCGGACTTCCTTGGCAACCATCGCCGGATCCAGCTCGCCGTCGACGGCCGGTGCCTCGCTCTTGACGACGCCGGAGACCTTCTTCTCCGTCGCTGCCGCACCAGTCCCGCCGCCCTCGATCGACCCGCTGCCGCGCAGGCCGCCGACGCTCGCGACGCGCCCTGAACCGCTGCCGCCCGACTTGATGCCGCGCAGCTGGTCGTTGTTGTTGGCTACGCCGATGCCACCGACGCCCTGGAACGCCTTCTCCTGGTCACGGTCGACGTCGCCCTTGCCCAGGACGTCCGCGATCGAGCCCTCACCGTCGGCGCGCGCGCCGAGCAACTTCAAGAGGCCCGTCGACTTCACCTGCTCGGCGAGGCGGGCGCGACGCTCAGCGTCCGCGCGGGCCTTCTCTTCGGCCAACCGCGCCTTTTCCTCCTCGCTCAGCTCTTTCTTCGGCGCGGCCTGCTGCGGCTTCTTCTCTTCCGCAGCGACCTTCTTCTCTTCCTTCTTCTCTTCCTTCTTCGCTTCGACCTTCTTCTCGACCTTCTTCTCTTCTGGCTTCTTCACCTGGACCATCTGAACGAAGCGGTCGGGGACCGCTTCGATGTCGGGCTTGCGCGGCCAGTCGACGTTACGCAGGTAGAGGATCAACGTCAGGTGTAGCGCGAACGAGATCGCCGCGATGACCGTGAAGAACCAGTCGAGGCCGGTCAGCGCCGAACCGCGCACCGACGCCGGCAGCTGCGGCCGCGGCTGCGGCGGCGGCGGCGTGACGAACTGGAACAGGATCGTCATGTCCGCCAGCGTGATCTTGCCGCGCGACCGTTCGTCCAGCGGCAACGGCCAACTGGTGCCGCGCTTCTGGATCTTCCCGGTTTGCTTCAGCTGTGACAGCGAGATGATCTCGTTGCCGACCGCGATGCGGGCGTCCATCCCGTCGGAGAAGTGCGCCACGTACTGGTTGCTGCTGGCCTCGAAGAGAAGCCAGTTCCGCGGCAACGCGTCGGACGGCACGACGAACATGTTCTTCGCCGACTGCCCGATCGTGATGTTCTCACGCTTGCGGACCAGCCGTTCCTCGACGATCCGCCCGCCCTGGATGATCCCGATACGAAGGATCTTGGGCTTCGGAGCCGATCCAACTTGCGCTTGTCGGGCCGCTGCCTGGGTCGCCATTCGTCAGTTCCCTTCTTGTCGAACGCTCAAAACGGTGAACGCGAGACGCTGTCCAGAATCTTTGGGATGAAGTCCTGCTTCAGCTCCTGCCAGTCGTAGTTGATCGTCGACTTTTGGTAGAAGAAGAAGGCTTCGGGCTTCTGGATTTTTCCTTCGATCCGGATTTCGTCGGTGATGCGGTAAATCTTCTTGCCGCCTGCCCCGTGTTCGACCTTCACCTTCGGATTGGCCGGGTCCCCGCCGGCCGCCGGCGGCGCTGCCGCGTTGGCTGCAGGGGCCCCGCCGGCCGCCAAGGCAGCCGATGAAACCAGTCCGGGGAGGGTGATGGACGCAAACAGGCAAAGGATCTTCGTCGCTCGCATGCGATCCCTTTACTTCCGTTTTCCGGCGGGGGCCGCCGGGGCCGCCGGAGGCGGCGTTTCGGCCGGGGGAGCCGCGCCCGGCGCGGCCTTCCCAGCGGGGGCATCGGACGACGGCGGGAGCGGGGCGTCCTTGCCAGCAGGCGCAGCCTTGGAGGCCGGGCCACCTGGGCCGGCCGGGACAGCGCCCGGTGCGCCAGGGGGCGGCGCAGGGGCATTCGGGTCGGCGGGCTGGCCGGCAGCCGCCTTCTTCGCGTCGTCGGCGGCCTTCTTGGCTGCCCGAGCCGCGTCGCGCTCTTGCTGCTTCTTCAGCCGCTCGAGCCGCTTTTCCTCTTTCTTGATCTTGTCCTGGGCCTCCGCGATGTACGCGTCGGCCGGATCGGTGGCCGCCAGGGCGGTCCCCATCATCTGCTTGTATTTCTGCAGGTATTGAATCGCGGTGTTCTCTTTAGCGAAGAGGTCCATGTTCGGGATCTTGTCCGCGTCGAGGTACAAGATGCCGAGGTTGAACACCGCGTCGGCATAATTTGGGAAGAGCTGTAGGGCCCGCTGATACTCGGCCTGCGCTTTTTCGTAGTCCTTGTCGCCCCGGTAAGCGTCGCCCAAGTTGAGGTGGGCCTTGGCGAAGCCAGGCTGCAGGGACGCCGCCTTCTCCAGGACGGGCGTGGCCTCACCGTAGTTCTTGGCGGCCAGGTACTGCGCGCCCAGGTTGCTCCAGATGACGGCGTCGTCGGGCTTGGCCTCGGAGGCCTGCTTCAGCAGGGCGATGGCGCCCGGGACGTTCTTCTGGTCGATCTCCAGAAAGGCCAGCAGCTGGTAGATCTCCGCCTTCTCGGAATTGGAGGCCCCGTTGGCCTGCATCATCTCCCAGAGCTTCTTCATCCACTCGAATTTGTGGAGCTTGAAGAAGGACTTCGCCATGACCAGCATGGCGGGCGTGTAGCGCTCGTTCTTCGTGAGCGCTTCCTTGGCGGCCGCGACCGCGTCCTGATAGCGCCCCGCCTTGTAGAGCTGCTCCGCCTGCTGCGTCTCGGCCGTCGGGATCACGGCGGGTGGCGGCTCGCGCCGTGCCTGCGCGCCGCTGGCGCCCAGCAGGAGGGTCACGACCAGCCCCGTCCCCACGAACCGGCGCAACATCCCCGTCCCCCTCTTCACCGTGGTCATGGGTACTCGACCGCGATCCGCTCGTCCTTGACGAACGGGAACTCGTCCGGGAGGTACTTCGAGAGGTTCTCGCGCGCCTTCTTGACGTATTCGTTCGTCACACCGAGGGCAGCGGCGCGGGCCAGCGTGTCCTTCCAGCGCTTCTTGGCTTCGTCTTCGATGGGCGTCACGAACTGGTAGATGGCGTCCTTGTATTGACCCTCGACGACACCGCAGTCGTCCGGGTTCAGCTTGCACGCCTGCTTGGCGAGCTTCTTGAGATCTTCGGGCGGGTTGTCTGCCGCCTTGATCAGCTTCTGCGCGAACTCGTAGTACACGTCGCCGGTCCGCAGGAACGACGCCAGCGTCCAGGTCGCGTCCTTGTAGTTCCAGATCTTCTGGTAGTCCTCGTTCAGCTGCTTGGCTTCCCCGGTGAACGATTCGAAGGTCTTCTTGATCTGGTCCGGCTTGCTCCCGAACTTCAGCTCCTTCTTTTGGAAGGCCTTGAACTTCTCTTCCATGATCATGAAGTCCGCCTTGGCGGCGAAGCCGGCCGCCGGCGTCGCGCCCGGCAGCTTGCGGTTGATGAACTCGTCCCGCACCCGCTTGTAGGCCGCCAGGACCTCGGCGCGGTTCTTCGCGGTCGCCTCGGCGACCACCGCCAGCTTCATGTACGCCTGGACGACGTACTCACCGGCCTGCTGCTGCTTGTCGTACTTCTTGATGAAGTCTTTGAGGCACGCGACCTGCTTGGCCGTGTCCTTGGCCTTCTCGTAGGCGCCGCACCCGAAGAAGTACGCCTGCGCGCTGTCCTGCGGCTTGTCGCTGATGGCCTCGGAGTACTTCTTGTAGAGGTCGGCGGCGCGCCCGTACTGCTGGTCGTTGTCCAGCAGCGATGCGGCCAGGCCCAGCGCCTCTTTCTTGTGCTCGGAGGCAGCGAACTTCGGGTCCTGGGCGACGGTCAAGTAGCCCTTCACGGCCTGGTCGAACTCGAAGAACCGGTAGTGGTTGCGCGACGAGTTCCAGAGCGCTTCCTTGCCCCACTCCGAATCCGGGTAGTCGTGGTACAGGCGCTCGTAGCACTTCGTCGCCTGGCCGAACTGGAAGAGCTTTTCGTAGATGACGCAGGCGTTGTTCAGCGCCGTCGGCGCGCCGGGATCCTTCGGGTTGGCGTTGACGACGTCGATCAGGTCCAGCGCCAGGCCGACGTCGAGCTCCGTCGAGATCTTGCTGGGACCCTGGGCCGGCTGGGCGGCCTGCTTCTCGCCCGGCTTGGCCTTCTGCGGGGTCGCCACACCGGTGACCAGGGCGATGCCGCCCGGCCCGGACTGGCACATGACCAGCTCCTTGTGCGTCCCCTTTTCCTCGTTCTCCATCGACAGCTGGAGACGCTTGGTGATGATGGTCGTCTTCACCGACGACTTGATCTGCGCGATGCGGTCCATGTACGCCTTCGCTTCGGGCGCCTTGCCGCAGGCCGACTCGCCAAAGTCGTCGGCCACCATCAGCAGCTTGCCGAGCGCGCAGTCCTTGGCCTCTTCGTCCTCGACGCTGTAGTCGATGAAGTAGGTCTGCAGAATGGCGTCGTACGCCTTGAACCCCACGTCCGACTTGGTCCCGCAGTACTGCTGCGTGATCGCGCCCAGCCGCTCACGCGCGCCCGGCCAGTCGCGGTAGCGCAGCGTGATGACCGCCGCGGCGTACTTCAGCTGCGGAACGCGGTCATTCTTGATGTTCGCGACGTACCAGTCGATCGCCTCGACGTACTGCTTGTAGACGTCCGGCATCGGGAGCGCCGTGACGGGCGGCTTGGTGTTCTTCTCGTCGGGGATCGGCGGGTCTTCCAGCTTCTTCTGTTTCTTGAGGCCGTCGATGATCTCTTCGTACGCCTTGATCATCCGGAAGGCGGCGTCCTCCTGGTATCGGTTGTCCAGGATCGAGTCGCGCACCGTCTTGTACGCCTTGATGGCCGCCTCGAGCTGCCCCGAGTAGTAGAGCGCGTCGGCATAGAAGGCCGAGAACTCGTAGACCCGCTTCGAGTTCGGGTACGAGATCAGGTACTTGTCGTAGAGCTCTGCGGCCGTCGAGTACAGCTTCTTGCACTCTTCCAGCTTGGCCGTGTCCTTCTGGTTCTCCTGCCACTTGCCCTTGCAGGCCTGCGCGGCCGCGTGGACGTTGGTGGCCGCAGTCAGCAGCGCGTCTTCGGCCAGCTCCTGTGCGACGGCCAGCGCGTCCGGGTTGTCCCGGTTGTGCTGGTACCACTCGGTCCCCTTGCTGTAGAGACGGCCCAGCGCCTCGCGCTCATGCGCGGCGGCGACCAGGTTGCGGTCCTTCTCGTACGCGTGAACGACGCGGTCCTGGACCTTCGGCGCGTCCGAGTAGTACGGCCACTTCGTGAGCAGCGTCTTGTAGACCGCGATCGCGTCCTGGTACTTGGTCTGGTCGAAGTAGATGTCGCCCAGGCGCTGGAAGACCTCGCGCACGTGCGGCTCGTTCTCGCGCCCCTTGTAGAAGTCCAGCGCCCGCTGGAGCCCCGTGATGGGGTCGGGCAGCGTGTCGCCGTCCCAGTCGGCCTCGGCGAAGCTGACACCCAGGTACTGCACCGCCTCGGGGCGCAGGTCAGATCCGACCTTCTGGCCGGCCTGGGTCCGCTTGTCGGCGTACCGCACGAGATTGTCGAACTCGCGAACGGCGTCGGGGAAGCGGTTGTCGCGGTAGTAGGACCAGGCCAGCTTGTAGAGCGCGCGGTCGTAGTACGGCGAGTCGCCGAACGAAATGACCCTCCGGAACGCCGCGATCGCTTGCTTCAGCTCGCTCGGGTTGTCGAAGTGAAACTCGCCGACGCGCGTCCACGCCTCGGGGATGAACTTCGATTCCTTGCGAACGGGAACGCAGCCCTTGTAGACCTCGTCGTCGTTCCCCTTGCCCCCGGTCGACGTCAGCTTTCCGGGCGGCGGCGGGGCGGCCGGCGTGTCGAGCGGCTTGAACTGGTTCGAGCAGACCAGCGCCAGCAGCGCCTGCTTGGCCTGCGCATCCTCACCCATCTCACCCAGGCAGAAGCCGAGCAGGTAATAGGTGGCGTCGAGGAAGCGGTAGTTCGGGAACTCCGTCAGCAGCCGGCGATAGAGGTTGATCGTCGGCGTGTAATCCACCCGGGGCGGCGGGGTCGTCGGCGGGTTCGGGCTGTCGATCGCCTTCTTGTACGCCTCGTCGGCGTCCAGGTACTCCTCGGCCGACTTCTCGTAGTAGAGCTCGGCCAGCCGGAACATGGCGTCGGGCGTCCAGCGCTTGTCGTTCGGATACTTCAGCAGGAAGGCCTCGAACATCGCGATGGCGTCACGGCGGCGATCGCGGGCGTCGTGGTCATTGAGGTCGATCTGGGCGTCGTACTTGGCCGTGACCTCTTTGACTTTGTTCTGATAGGCGCGCTTGAGGATGTTCCGGGCCGTCCCGCGGTACTCCGTCACCATCTCGGAGAAGTGCTGGACGTCCTTGGCCATGTCCTCGACCAGGCGCGGGTCGATGCCGGTCATCCGGGCATCCACCGAACCAGCCGTCGCCGCGTGGACGGTCCGCGCGTCGAACGCGGCGCCGGCAACGAGCGTGGCGCCCAAAAATGCAGCGCTCACCCTGAGCTTGCGCGGCCTGAGAATCACTTGTCCTCCTGGAGCACCCGGCGGAAATCGTCATCCAGGGCTTTGAGCTCCTGGTTGCGCAGGTTGGTCAAACGCGTGACAGCTTGCGTCTTCTGGTCCTTGAGGCCCCAGGAGACGTCGATGATCCCGACGTCCGATCGAACCACCAGGTCGTAGAACTTGTCGGCGACCTTGGTGAACATGGCCTGAGCGAGCCCGCCGCCCAGGGTCTTCGACGCGTCCAGCACGGCGCCCAGCTTCTCGCCCGCGCGCGCCAGCTCTTCCTTCTCGCTGACCAGGTACTTGGTCACCGTCGCGAGCCGCGTCGTCACCTGGCCGTCGACGCGCTTGTCGAAGCCGTCGAGCTGCCCCTGGATCGCGTCGCAGCGCGAGAGCACGTCGTTCATGCGCGCGACCTGCGACTGGTCGGACGAGCCCAACCGCGCGGACGCCTGCCGCTCGATGGCCAGCTCTTGCGCCAGCACGCCCGACAGCTTCTCGGCTGCCTCGCGCTCGGCCTGCCCCGTCGATCCCGCGGCGGTCGCGTCGCGGCTGGCGTCGGCGATCGCCTCCCGCGTGCGGTCGTGCAGGTTCCGCAAGGTGTCGATCTCGTTGCGCATGTCGCGCACGGGCCCTTCGATGTCCTCGGGGCGGATCTTCTGCTCCGACCGGGAGACCCGGTAGTACTGCTCGACGGCGACCAGTTGCGCCTCCAGGGCCTGGATCTCGACGTTCATCTCCGAGACCTGGCGATCGAGGTCGCCGAAGCGCCCCTTCATCGTCTGTTCGTGCTGGCGGAGCTCTTCGTCCGTCGTCGGCAGCCCGCTCACCTGGCGCTGGTAGCCGTCGCGCATGACCTCGAGCTGGTCCAGCTTGCGCCGCTCTTCGGGCGTCAGGACCGGGTCCAGCACAGCGCGCAGCTTGGTCACGAACTTCTCGCGCGTGGTCACCACCTGGTTCATCGACTCGACGGACTTGGTCCGTGCCGCGGCCAGGTCCGGGAAGATGCCGGTGCGGCCGGTCCCTTCCATGACGTGCTGGATCCGCTCGACCAGCTTCTGGCTGTCGGACAGATCGCGCTGCATCTCGCCGACGTCCGAGGCCAGCGACATCATGCGGGCGACGTCCGGCTCGGCCTTCACCCACTTGGCGGCGGTCGGCGGCACGAACACACCGATGTCGAACTTGTCGAGGCTCTTGCCGACCAGCGAGTCGAAGTACGCCGGGTCGGTCTGCGACTTGACGATCACCTGCTGCAGCTGCCGGTGGATCGGCTCGAACTCGTCGCGGACCTTGCTGAACTCGTCGCTGGCCAGATAGAAGTTGTTCATGCGCAGCTCGAGGTTCCCCTCGAGCAGGCGCAGGTCGGGCGCGTCCGCCGTGTCGGGATCGTAGAGCAGCAGCAAATTGATTGATCGGTACGCGCGCTGCCAGTCCTTGGCCTTGATGTAGGTCCAGGCCTGCTCGCGCAGGGCCTCCGACCAGTACTTGGACTGGCGCGGGACGGCCAGGTAGACCTCGATCGCCTTGTCGAACTGCGAGCGCTCGTAATAGATGCGGGCGATCGCGAGGCGGGCCAGGTCCTGGATATCCTTGCCGGCTTCGTCGGGCGCCTGCATCTTCAGCAGGCTGTCGTACCCGGTCGCGGCACCCGCCAGGTCGCCCTTCTTCACCTTGATGGTGGAGAGGAAATAGAGCGACTGGAAGTAGTAGGGATTGTTGGTCTGAATCGACGAGAAGACCTGCGTCGCGTCGTCCAGCTTGCCCCGGAAGAAGTAGTACTTGGCGCGAACGTACGGGACCGTGGGCTCGATCGCGCTGGCGGGCAGGTTCTGCAGGCGATTGAGATAGACGTCGACGTTCTCGTAGTCGCCGGTCCGCAGCGCGACCTCGACCAGCCGCTGCAGCGCTTGCTGTTCGGCCTTCGAGCCGTTCTTCTTCGCGACCGCCTCGATCAGGTAGTGCCGCGCCGAGTAGAAGTCGCGGTCCTGAAACAGCGCCTCGCCCAGCAGGTACACGGCGTCGTCATAGGCGCGCGAGTTCGGGTACTTTTCGACCACGTCGAGGGCGATGGTCGCCGCCTCGTCGTAGTTCTTCACGCTGAGCTGGACCTGCGCGTCCAGCACGCGTCTGTCCGCCGCATCAGGCGCGGGCGGCGGCGCTTCCTTGAATTCCAGCGACATGAGGTGCACGCGCTGGTCGAGGTCGATCAACCTCCGAACAGCATCGTCCACCTCGTCCGCGCGCGCGGCGCGGCCGGTCGTGGCGAGCGCGCCCAGCGCGAACGCCGCGGCGAGGCCCCATTTAGAACCGATCGTTGAACGCGACCGGACGTGACTGTTTGTTGGACCCTGCCGCTGTTTCATCGAGCACGCGTGCCTGTTACTTCTTCGCTGGCGTTGCCGCCGCCGTCGCTCCACCTTCACCCGCCGCGATCACGTTCACTCGGAAATCGACGGCTGGCTTGTCCGAAAGCTGCGTCGTGATGTTGCCCTTCTCGTAGCCGACCACCGTGATGTTGGTGGTCTTCGAGTCGCCGGCCACGAACGTGTGGCTGGACTTCACGTTGAACTTGTATCCCTTCAGATAGCTGAAGACGCCGAAGCCGTTGCCCTGATACGTGAGCGCGACCGACAGCGTGTGCGAGCCGGGCTGGATGGCGCCGTTGTAGATGTCGAAGTCCTGCATGTCGGCCAGAGCGCCGGTATCGTCGGATTTCGAGTAGATCTGGACCCCGTCCAGCGCGTAGGCGGCCTTCACCAGGCGGAAGGAGCTGCCCATCTCGTTCTTGTGGTGGATGATCGCGCGCGAAGCGCCGATCGCACCGCCAAGGACCGTCTCTTTCAAGAGATTGAGGCGGGCCTTGGTCCGGAAGATCTGTTCCTTCAGCTCGTTGACGTTCTTCTCGAGCCCGCGGAGGCGCACGGTGTACGCGCCCGAGTCGGCGCCGCCGGTCGCGGCCGCTGCCCCGCCGTTGTCAGCGGGTGCGGGCGGACCACCCGAAGCGGGCGGAGCCGCCGCGGGAGCGGACGCTGGCGCTGCTGCCGGAGCCGGCTTTGCCGCCGTCTCGGCCCGCGTCGTCGCGTTCGCCACCAACGAAATCACCACAACCCCCAGGGCGCGGTACGCCCCACGCGAAAAACCGGTCCGCAACGATGTCATGTCGTAACTCCGTCAGGCGTTGAATGGGCGTATAGGGAGACCCGAAGGCGCGGAGCAGCGTTGAAGCCGCTTTTCTATATCAGGGCTTGCAAATCCCGTCAATTCCCCGACGCTTCCGGATTGCTGCCGGCTGACTGCTCCGACGTGATCGGTCCCCCGTTTCCACCCCTTTTTGCCCCATTCTGCCGACCGCGCGAGAACCCGCCCACCATGGGCGTGTCGCCCGCGGCCTTGGTGCAACCTAAGTCTCAGGCCGGGGTCGCCAAGCGGCCGAGCTGGTCGGCGCGGCCTCGGTCGTCGCGTCGGCCGGCGTCTCGGTGCGCCGGGGCAATCCGCGCCAGATCGCTTCCAGCAGGGCAGGTATGCCCTCACCGGTCGCGGCGCTGATGGCGTGAACCTCGATCCCGCGCTTCACAAACGAGCGCTTCAGAGTCGTCAGCCGCTTCCGTACGTCCGGCAGATCGATCTTGTTGAACACCACGATCTGAGGCCGGGTGGCCAGCGCGGCGTCGTACAGCGCCAGCTCCCGGTTCGTGGCGTCGAAGTCGCGCAGCGGCGTGCGGTCGGTCCCTTCGGAGGCGCTGGGATCCAGGAGGTGGACCAGCAGGCGCGTGCGCTCGAGGTGGCGCAAGAACCGGTCGCCCAGGCCGGCGCCGGCGTGCGCGCCTTCGATGAGCCCCGGAATGTCCGCCACCACGAAGCTGCGTTCGTCGGACAGGCCCACGGTTCCCAGATTCGGGACCAAGGTGGTGAACGGGTAGTCGGCAATCTTGGGGCGGGCGGCCGAAATGCGCGCGATCAGCGAGGATTTCCCGACGTTCGGGAACCCCAGGAGACCCACGTCGGCCAGCAACTTCAGCTCGAGCCGGATGGTCCGCTCTTCGCCGGGGGTGCCGGGCTCGGCGCGGCGGGGCGCCCGGTCGGTCGACGTCGCGAAGTGGATGTTCCCGCGGCCGCCCCGACCGCCCTTGGCGGCCACGAAACGCTGGCCGTGGGTCTGCAGGTCGCAGAGCAGCTCCCCGGTGCCGTCGTCGAACACCTGGGTCCCGGGCGGAACGCGCAGGACGATGTCCTCGCCGCCGCGCCCATAGCGGTCCTTGTTGGCGCCCGACTGACCGGACGGCGCCGTGAACTCACTCTTGTAACGGAAGTCGAGCAGGGTCGAGAGCCCCTCGTCGACCTCCAGGACGACGCTGCCGCCGTCGCCGCCGTCGCCGCCCGAGGGTCCGCCCTTGGGGACGAACTTCTCGCGCCGGAACGCGACCGCGCCGTTACCCCCCGCGCCGGCTTGCACGCGGATCGCGACCTGGTCGATGAAATGCACGGCGCCGGCGTCCCGTATTGGCGCGCCCGCCCGCCGAGGCGGGACTAGGCGCTGAGCTGCGCGCCTTCGACGATGCTGACGATCGTGCGCGGGCCCGACTTGGCGTACTTGACGGTGCCGTTCTTCAGCGCGAACAGCGTGAAGTCACGACCCATCCCGACGTTCGGGCCGGGGTGCACGACCGTGCCCACCTGCCGGACCAGGATGTTGCCGGCCAGAACTTCCTGGCCCGCGTGTCGCTTGATCCCGCGCCGCTGCGAGTTCGAGTCGCGGCCGTTGCGGGAGCTTCCTTGACCTTTTTTGTGCGCCATCGTCTTAAGCCTTTGCCCGGATCGACGTGATCTTCAGCGCCGTGAACGGCTGCCGGTGACCAGCCTTACGGCGGTAGCTCTTGCGGCGCTTGTACTTGAAGATGATGATCTTCTTGTTCAGGCCCTGCTCGACGATCTCCGCCTCGACGGTAATGCCGCCGACGGTCGGCTTGCCGACCTGGACACCGCCAGCGTCGTCCGCGAACAGCAACGGATCAAAGACGACCTTGGTGCCCGCCGGACCGGCGAGCTTCTCCACGCGCAGGGTTTCCCCCTCCGCGACGCGGTACTGTTTTCCACCTGAAGCAATGACGGCGTACATCTGACTTGGGCCTCCCGGAAGCGGCGTAGTTTAGAGAGCGGCGTGTAGGTGTCAAGCCCGAACGCGGGATTCTAGCTGTCTGCGCCCACATGACGGCCCTCGTCGCCGTATTCGAATTGGTCCGAGCCCGGCGGAATGGCCGCCCGTATCATCATCAACGCCGATACTCGAGCTGATGCGCTTGTCGCGTGCGAAGAGCTCGTGCAGATTGGGCCGCGGCGTTGTTCAGGGCGGCATGGAGAGCTCAGTGGATGACGCGGACAAAGCGGTAGCAACGAACTCGTCGGCGCTGGTAAGCTCCTGCGCGTTGTGACGGCGCAGATATGGGGCACCCTCGATCCCGCCGCGACCGTCGATGAGGCGGTCGTGGCGAGCGTGTATGGACATCTCCGCGGCAACCTCGGATGGCCAGAGCCGCACGCCCGCTCTCGGGCAGAGCAAGAGCTACTCAACACCATAGGCAAGGCAGCCTTAGCCACGTTTGCCAGCGTGTTGCCCGTCGAAGGGAAGCGCATATTGGACCTCGGCTCGGGAACGGGGGGCGCTGCGTTGGAGTTCGCACGCGCCGGCGCCGTGGTCACCGCGCTCGAGCCGTGGGACGAGTGGGTCCGCCTGATCGGCCGGCGCTTCGAGGCTGCAGGTCTTTCTGCAACCGTCTGCCACGGTCATGGAGAGGCGATCCCTGCGGACGACGAGTCTTTCGACGGAATCGTCAGCCTTCAGGTCCTCGAGCACGTGCGGGATCCAGCGCTCGTCATCAGGGAAGCCTATCGAGTGCTCAAGCCGGGGGGATACTTCCTACTCGGTTGTGAAAACTACCTGTCCTTCTGGGAACCGCATTACCGCGTCCGGTGGTTCCCTCTTCTTCCCAAAAGGCTCGGTTCATTGTGGCTGCGCGGGCTCGGACGTTCTCCAGAGTTCCTGCAGACGTCCATCACATACGTCACCCAGCCCGGGGTCCTGCGTGCGATGCGTCGAGCCGGATTTGTCTGCCTACGCGACCTCCAGGTTCGCTCGAAGTTGCGCGACCTCGTCGGCGTGGCGCTGCCCGACAGGCTGGCGAGTTTGCTGGTCCGCGCAGAGTCCGCCCGGCGGCTTTTCTCACCGGATTTCAGCGAGATCTTCTTGAAGCCGCGCCGCGCAGACTAGGGCGTTTCGAGGCTGCTCCGACAGCCTCCGACCTAGGACTACGCGAGCAACTTCCTCAGGATCTCGTTGATGGCCTTGGGGTTCCCCTTGCCGCCGGTTTCTTTCATCACGGCGCCCACGAAGAAGCCCATCAGCTTGGGGTTGCTGGGGAACCGGGCCGCCTCTTCAGGGTTCGCCGCGATGACGCGGCGGCAAGCTTCTTCCAGCGCGCCGCCGTCGGAGACCTGGGCCAGCCCCTCGGCCGCGACGATCTCCTTCGCGCGGCGGCGCTCGGTCCACATCTTGCCGAACACGTCCTTGGCCAGCTTGCCCGAGAGCGTGTTGTCCTCGACCAGCGTGACCAGCTCGGCCAGCGCGGCGGCGGGGACCGGAACGTCGCCGTCGCCCAGCCGGCGCGGGTCGCCGACCCGGCCCAGGACGTCGTTGATGACCCAGTTGGCGGCGCGCTTGGCGGGCGCGCCCGCGGCGACGACCGCGTCGAAGTAGTCGGCGATCTCCCGCTCTGCGGCCAGCACGCCGGCGTCCTGCGCCGAAAGGCCGGCTGGTCCCGAGTAGCGGTCAAAGCGGTCCTCGGGCAGCTCCGGCAGCGAGGCGCGCAGCTTGGCCTGCTGCTCTTCGCTGACCACCAGCGGCGGCAGATCGGGCTCGGGGAAATAGCGATAGTCGTGGGCCTGCTCTTTCGAGCGCATGGCCTGCGTCACGCCGCGCGACGCGTCCCAGAGCCGCGTCTCTTGAACGATGCGCTCGCCGCGATCCAGCAGCGTCGCCTGGCGCTTGACCTCGTGCTCGATGGCGTCGCGCACGTTCTTGAACGAGTTCATGTTCTTGATCTCGGTCTTCGTGCCGTACGTCGTCGTTCCGCGCGGCCGCAGCGATACGTTGGCGTCGCAGCGCAGGGAGCCCTCTTCCATGTTGCCGTCGCCGATGCCGAGATACCGAACCAGCGTCCGCACGGCGCGTACGTACTCGGCCGCTTCTTCGGCCGAGCGAACGTCAGGCTCGCTGACGATCTCGCACAGCGGGACGCCCGCCCGGTTGTAGTCGACGAAGCTGACTCCGGCGGGGGCGTGCAGGTTCTTGCCCGCGTCCTCTTCCATGTGGATGCGCACCAGGCGGATGGCGCGCGCCTCGCCGCGCAGGCGGAACTTGATCGCGCCGCCCTCGCAGATGGGCTCGTCGAATTGCGAGATCTGAAAGCCCTTCGGCAGGTCGGGGTAGAAGTAGTGCTTTCGTGAGAACCGGCAGCGCGTGCGGATGTGGCAGCCGGCCGCCATCCCCAGGCGCACCGCCGATTCGACCGCCTGCCGGTTCAGCACCGGCAGCGTCCCCGGCATGCCCAGGCAGACCGGATCCGTCGACGCGTTCGGGTCGGCGCCGAACGCCGCCGACGACCAGGAAAAGATCTTCGATTGGGTGGCGAGCTGGACGTGCACCTCCAGCCCGATCACCACCTCCCAGTCCGTTCCCATCAGGCGCCCTCCGGGGGGAGGCGCTTGTGCCAATCCGTCCGAGCTTCGTACGCGCCGGCGACACGGAAGCAGATCTCCTCGCCCAGCGCCGGGCCGATGGTCTGAAGCCCGATCGGCAGGCCCGCCTTCGTGAACCCGCAGGGCTGCGAGATCGCCGGAATGCCGGCCAGATCCGGCGCGACCGTGAAGATGTCGGCCAGATACATCTGCAGCGGATCGTCCATGCGCTCACCCAGCTTGAAGGCCGGGACGGGCGAGGTGGGGGTGACGATGGCGTCGCACTGGGCGAACGCCGCCGCGAAGTCGTCGGCGATCTTGCGGCGCGCGCGCAGGGCCTTGCCGTAATACGCCTCGTAGTAGCCGGCGCGCAGCACGTACGCGCCCAGCATGATCCGGCGCTTCGGCTCGGCGCCGAAACCTTCGCCGCGCGTGCGGGTGTAGAGCTCCTCGAGCGACCGGGCCTCGCCGGTGCGGTAGCCGTACTTGACCCCGTCGTAGCGGGCCAGGTTCGACGACGCCTCGGCCGTGCAGATGAGGTAGTAGGTCGCGATCGCGTACTTGGTGTTGGGCAGCGACACCGGGACCACCGTCGCGCCTGCCTTGCCCAGCTCGTCGATCGCGGCGCGGACGGCCGCCTCGACCTCGGCGTCCATGCCGGGTTGAAAGTACTCCGCGGGCATCCCCAGGCGAACGCCCTTCAACGGCGATCCACCTTGACGACCCGCGCGCGCCGCTTGCCGGTATCCGCCGACGGGCGCCGGGATCGACGTCGCGTCCAGCGGATCCACGCCGGCCATGACCTCCAGCAGCGCCGCCGTGTCCTCGACGGTGCGCCCGAACGGACCCGGATGATCCAGCGAGGAAGCGAAGGCGATCACGCCGTAGCGCGAGACCCGGCCGTAGGTCGGCTTCATGCCGACGATCCCACAAAGCGAAGCCGGCTGGCGGATCGAGCCGCCCGTGTCCGTGCCCGTCGCGCCGGCGCACAGGGAGGCCGCGACCGCGGCCGCGGAGCCGCCCGACGACCCGCCCGGCACGTGGGCGGTCGACCAGGGGTTGCGGGTCGGCTTGACCGAGCTGTTCTCCGTCGACGAGCCCATCGCGAACTCGTCCATGTTCAGCTTGCCCAGCGCCACGGCGCCGGCAGCGGCCAGGCGGGCGGTCACCGTCGACTCGTACGGCGGCACGAACCCGCGCAGGATCCTCGACGCGCAGGTCGTCTTGATCCCCTTGGTGCAGAAAATGTCCTTGATGCCCAGCGGCACGCCGGCCAGCGGCCCGGGGTCGCGGCCGTCCTTCACGCCGGCATCGACGGCGTCCGCGGTGCGCCGCGCGCCTTCCGCGTCGACCAGCACGTAACAGCCGAGGGCGCCGTCCAGCCGCGCCACGCGGTCCAGGAACTGCTCGGTCACCTCGCGCGCGCGGACCTTGCCCGAGCGAACGCTCTCGGCGATGGCCAGCGCGGACGTTCCCCGCGGCTCGATCACAAGTCCTCCTCGGCCGCGCCTCCGCCCGGTCCCGGGACGATGCGCGGCACCTGGAAGAAGCTCCCCTCGCGACGGGGCGCGTTGGCCAGCGCCGCGTCGATCGGCAGAGACGGCGCCACGCGGTCCTCACGCAAGGGGCAGTCGAACGGGACCGCGTGGGTCATGGGTTCGACACCGGAGGTGTCGAGCTCGCGCAGGGCGTCGACGTAGGTCAAAATCGCGTCCAGGTCGCCCGTCATCCTCGCGACCTCCTGCTCGGAGAGGGCCAACCGGGCCAGCAGCGCCAGCTCCCGCACTTCATCGGGGGTGATCCTCGACATGGAGGCGCTCTACATACCATGCGTCCTGCCAAATTGGCGTGTTGCCGGGGGTAACGTTATAGTGTTGAGTCCGGTTCGACGCCCATGCCCTGTCCCCGCGCCGATATCCGCGCCTTGTCGGCTGCCCTCGTGGCCGCGGTGGCCGTGGCGTGCGGCTGTGAGGGGGAGACGCGCGCGCCCGAAGCGGCCGCCCGGGTGACCGTCCCCTCCGCCGAGCTGTCCATCCGCTTCGACGTCGCAGAGGGACGCGGTCCGTCGGTCTCCGTGCTGGGATTCCGGGCCTCGGCCGCCGGGCCGAACGCGCCCGACGTCCTGGGCCTGGTGGATCCGCTGTGGACGGCAGCGCCCGACCAGGGCTGCGCGTTACACGACGTCGACCAGGCCGCCAGCGCGCTGGAAGCCCGTGGCGAATCGGTCGACCTCGAAGAGCTTTCGGGCGTGGGCGTCGGATTCGGACCCGGCGAGCCGCTGGTGCGTCCGTTCCCGCGCGTCTTTCCCGACGTGGCCGGCGTCGTCGGCGGCGTCGTCGCGGAGTCGACCCCGCAGGGCCTCGGCGCCATGCCAGAGCGGCTGAACGTCTACGGCGCCGAGTCCGAGCTGCCGGTCGCCGAGCTGGCGGTCCCCGCCCTGCCGCGCCTGGTGGCCGCCAACGGCACCGCCCCGGTCGCCGGCATGCGCATCGACGTCGCCGAAGGGTTGACGCTGTCGCTGGCCAACGCCGCCGGCGCGCTGGTCGAGCTGCGACCCTTCGGTTCAACCGTCGCCGTGATCTGCTCCGTGCCGTCGAACGCGGCCGAGGCGCAGGTCAGCGTTCCGCGCGCGCTGCTGGTTCATCTGCCGCGCGCCCGCGGGCGCACCCGCGGCGTCCCGGTGTCGATCGAGCTCGCGCGGCGTGTCCGCGCCCGCGAGCCGCTGACCGCGAGCGGCGCGCGCGTGTCCGTCGAGGTCCGCTCGGCGATCGCCGCGGAGCTGCGGCCGTGAGCCCGGGCCCGGTTCGCCGCGACACCCGCCTTTACGCCCGCGTCCCACTGGAAATCGTGGTGACCGTCTCCGATGCGGCCAAACGGGTCCGCAAACCGATCCGGCTGTCGTCGGTCGATCTGTCCGGGGGCGGCACCTTCCTGCGCGCCGACGTGCTGTTCGAGGTCGGTGAGGTGCTGCTGGTCGAGTTCCAGCTGCCGGACGGACACCAGATTCGCAGCCAGGGGCGCGTCGTCCGGGTGTCGCGCGGCGGCCCCAAAGAACGCCCGCCCGGCATGGGCATCGAATTCGTCGATCTGCCGGCCGAAGATCGCGCGGCCATCGAATCGCGATCGTCTTAGAAGAGAAGCGAACGAGAGAACAGAAGATGGCCGAGACGCTCGAAGAGCTGACCTACGACTACGAAGACGAGGGGACGCTGGTCCGCAAGGAGCTGGACCGCGCCGTCCTGACCAAGGGGAGCTGGGCGACCATCATGTTCCTCTTCCAGGAGCTCGACCGAGCCAAGGGAAAGTTCCGGCCGCCCAAGATGGCGATCGTCCGCTTCAAGAAGGCGAAGGGCTCGTACCGCAAGCAGTCCTCGTTCAACATCTCGAACGAGAAGCAGGCGCGACAAATCGCCGAGGTCTTCGAGCGCTGGTATCCCAAGATGGCAGAGGTGGCGGCAGAAGTGGCGGCAGCCGCCGGCGACGAGGAAGAGGCTGATTCCGGCGACGACGGCCCAGGCGCGGACGAAACCGACTGAATTCCGTCGTTCTTTTCGTGAACCCGCGCTCGCGCGCGAACCGGCGTAACCCGCGCATCGCCTCGGAGTTCCAGGCATTGCTGGGCGCCGACGGCCGCGTCGTGGCGTCCATGACGCTGGACGAGCTGGACGCGGCGACCGCCGCGCTGGCCAAAGAGCCTCCTCCGCGGGTCATCGCGGTGCACGGCGGCGACGGCACCTTGCACAAGCTGGTGACCTCGCTGGGCCGCGCTTTCGGCGAGCGGCCGATCCCGCCGATCGCGATCCTGGGCGGCGGCACGATGAACGTGGTCGCCGCGTCGCTGCGCATTCGCGAGCGCGCGATCCCGTTCGTGCACCAGCTGGTCGAGGCCGCCCGCACCGGCGCCACCTTCCAGACGGTGCGCCGCCGCTGCCTGCGGATCGGCGAGTACCTGGGCTTCATCTTCGGCAACGGCCTGATGGCCAACTTCCTGGGCGAGTACTACGGCACCGGCAAGTACGGGCCGGCGCGCGCCGCGTGGTTGCTGCTGCGCGCGTGCGGGTCGGCGGTGATCGGCGGCCCCTTCGTCAAGAAGCTGTTCAAGCGGTTCGAGGGAACGCTGGAGCTCGACGGCCAGCTTCTCGAGCGGACGTCCTTCGTGGGTGTCGGCGCGGCGACCGTCCGGGAAGTCGGCCTGGGGTTCAAGCTCAATCACCGCGCGGACGACGACCCCGAGCGCTTCGGATTTTTGGCCATCCACGCCCGCCCCATCGCCATCATCCCGGATTTCGTCGCCGTGCACCGGGGCAAGGGGGTCGCCCCCAGCCGGGCCATGAGCGCCGTCGCCTCGACGCTGCGGGTGACGCCGAAAGGGGGAACGATGTCGTACACGATCGACGGTGACCTCTACCGGAGCCAGGGACCGCTGGATATCTCGATCGGGCCGCCGATCCTTTTCGTTCGGCCTGCGGGCGCGTTGATCGTGGCGCCGCGCGGCGATACCATGGCGGGTACGCCATGAGCTCGTCGTTTCCGCTGGACGGCATGCGCGTTCGGTTCGCCGGCGATTCCAACGTCGGGATGAAGCGCGCCCACAACGAGGACGCGTTCTATCTGCCCGAAAGTGAACGGCTGGCGATCGTCGCGGACGGCATGGGCGGCCACGCCTCGGGCGAGGTGGCCAGCCGCATGGCCGTCGACACGATCGTCGGCTTCTTCAAGGCCACGCAGGACGACCAGCAGCTGACCTGGCCGTTCAAGATGGACCACGGCAACCGCTGGGAGACCAACCGAATGGTCACGGCGATCAAGCTGGCCAACCTGAAGATCCACGAGCAGGCGCAGAAGGACCCGCGCTGTCACGGGATGGGCACCACGGTCGTCTCGACGCTGTTCGCCGACCGGGCGCTCATCATCGGGCACGTGGGGGACAGCCGTCTTTACCGGCGACGCGACGGCGTCCTCAAGCAGCTGACCGAGGACCACTCGCTGCTGAACGACTACATCAAGATGAAGAACCTGACGGCGGACGAGATCGCGTCGTTCCCGCACAAGAACGTCATCGTGCGCGCGCTGGGTATGAAGGACACCGTGCAGGTCGACGTGCACGTCGAGCAGCCCCAGCTGGGCGACCTCTACCTGCTTTGCTCCGACGGCCTGTCCGGCATGATCAAGGACGAGGACATGTCCGCCATCGCTGACCGCGAGCCGGACCTGGACGCCCTCTGCGAAAAATTGATCGGCGAGGCCAATCGAAATGGCGGCGCCGACAACATCACCGTCGTCGCCGTCCGCATCGAGCCGGCTTAGTCCGGGCGCTCGTCGCCCGCCGGGACGACGCCGGTAGGGGTCGCGACGGCGTCGCTGACGTCGCCGGTCGCGACGGTGCCCGACCAGACGACCGCCCGGCGCACGCGCGCGCCCGCCGCGACCTGCGCGCCGGCATCGACCACGGCGTCGGGTCCGACCTCGGCGCCCGCGGCGATCTCTGCACCGGCGCCGATCCGCACCGGTCCCACGATGCGGGCGCCCGAAGAAACCCGGGCGGCCGGGTCGATGCCCGCCAGCGCGCCGGGTGGGTCACGCAGCAGCGACGGGTCGCGCAAGAGGGCCAGGTTGCCGGCCAGATAACGACCCGGGGTCGAGTGCTCGGCGAAGTAGCCAGCCAGCGTGACGGCGCGGATCGTCTCGCCGTCGCGCAGCGCCGGGATGTACGCCTCGCGAATCAAATCCGAGAAGATCGGGCGCAGCCGGGCGCGCAGCGCTGGCCCCAGCACCTGCACGCCGGTGAACATCCTCAAGGTCACCGGCCCCTCGGCCGGGCGCGGCGATCGAGCGTCCAGGATGCTGACCACGCGACCCGTCGCGTCCACGCCGATCGCGCCCCAGCGCTGGGGCTCGGGGTCGTCGCGCAGCAGCATCGTCGCGGCCGCGCCGTCTGTCTGCGCGGCGACCAGCGCCGGGAGGTCCAGGTCCGCGACGACCTTGGCGTTCATGACCAGCACCGGCCCGGAGCCCAGCAGCGTCGCGGCGTTGGCGACGCCGCCTCCCGTGCCCAGCAGGTCCGATTCGACGGCGTACTGCACGGCCAGGTCGCCGGCTGGCGAGCGCCATGTTTCGCCCACCGCGGCACGCACGAGGTCCCCCCGGTGAAAGACGTTGACCACGGCCCGCTGCGCGCCGGCGCGGGCCACCGCATGTAAACCGTAGGTGATCGCCGGATGTCCGCAGATCGGCACCAGCGGTTTCGGGAGCGCCAACCCCAGCGCGCCAAGGCGCGTCGACCGCCCGGCGGCCAGCAACATGACTGAGGCTTTCAGAGGGAGCCCCTCGGCATGGAGTCATGGTATGCGATCGTCATGAAGATTTGCGTAATCGGGACTGGTTATGTCGGGCTGGTGGCGGGCGCTGGGTTCGCCGACATGGGCAATGACGTGGTCTGCTGTGACCTCGACGCGCAGAAGATCGAAGGCCTCAAGCGCGGGGTCATGCCGATCTACGAGCCGGGGCTCGACAAGCTGGTCACCAACAACGCCGCCGAGGGACGCCTGACGTTCACGACCGACGTCGCCAGCGGCGTCGCCGGGACCGAGGTGGTGCTGCTGGCCGTCGGAACACCGCCTGGCCCCGACGGGTCGGCTGACCTGTCGTACATCATGAAGGCCGCCGCCGATGTCGCCGACGCGCTGACGGGCTGGGCGGTCATCGTGACCAAGTCCACCGTCCCGGTCGGCACCGGCGACAAGATCGAGGCGACGATCGCCAAGCGAACGAAGCACGAGTTCGCCGTCGCGTCGAACCCCGAGTTCCTGAAAGAGGGCGACGCGCTGTCGGACTTCATGAAGCCGGACCGGGTCGTCGTCGGGACCAGCGACAAGCGCGCCATCGAGACGCTGAAGGCGCTGTACGCGCCTTTCACGCGCACGAACGATCGCATGCTGGTGATGGACCGCCGCTCGGCGGAGCTCACCAAATATGCCGCGAACTCGATGCTGGCCACCCGCATCTCGTTCATGAACGACCTCGCCAATCTCTGCGAGATCCTGGGCGCCGACATCGAGCTCGTACGCAAGGGCATGGGGTCGGACGGCCGCATCGGGCCGAAGTTCCTGTTCGCGGGCCCGGGGTTCGGCGGCAGCTGCTTCCCCAAGGATCTCCGCGCGGCGATCAGCACCGGCCGTGAGGTCGGCTACAAGCTGGAGGTGCTGGACGCCGTCGTCGACGTCAACGAGCGCCAGAAGCGCCGCCTGGGCGAAAAGGTCACCAAGCACTTCGGCGGCGACCTGAAAGGGAAGAAGATCGCCGTCTGGGGGCTGGCGTTCAAGCCCGGCACCGACGATATCCGGGAGGCGCCGGCGCTGGTGCTGATCGATCAGCTGCTCGCGGGGGGCGCGACGGTGGTGGCCACCGATCCGGTCGCCATCGGCGCGGTCCGCAAGCAGCTGGGCGATCGCATCACCTACGAGGAAGCGCACTACGAGTGTGCGCGCGGCGCCGACGCGCTGGTGCTGGTGACCGAATGGCACGAGTTCCGGCGGCCGTCATTCGAGCGCCTGAAGTCGCTGCTGAACCAGCCGGTCATCTTCGACGGACGCAACGTGTGGGATCCGACCGAGCTGCGCGCCGCCGGGTTCAAGTACTACGGAATCGGGCGCGGCAAAGACGCGTAGGCGGCGGGCGGCATTTGCGGGCTGCCGGAATGGCAGCTCGTGATGCGACTCACGCGCGCGTTGCGGCCGCGGGCCCGGGTTTCCGGGCCTGCGCCGTCACGCACGCCGTGGCATCTCCGATGCACTGTGGTGAGTCGACCTGAAAGGGAGGTCGACATGAACCAACCGCTCGTTACCGAAGTTCAGCTGTTCGAAGAAGAAGCGTCGCTCCGGGTCCTGCTGGCCGAGGACGATCGCAGCCTGCGCCGACTGCTGGCGGTGATCCTGCGCCGCGACGGCCACGACGTCGTCGAAGTCGGCGACGGTGGAGAGCTGCTGGAGGCGATGGCCGCCTCGCTCGTCGACCCGCGCATGCCGCCGTTCGACTTGATCATCTGCGAACATCGCCTCCCGGGTATGCCGGGCCTGTCGGTGCTGGCCGGGCTGCGCGCGCGCGACCCGGCGACCGCGTTCGTGCTGCTCACGGACAGCGTCGACGTTCAGCGCCGCGCACGCGAGCTGGGCGCCGTCGCCGTGGCGGCCCCCCTCAACGTGCGCGCATTCCAGGCGGCCGTCCGCCGCTCCACGCAACGGCAGGCCGTCAACGACAACGCCGTCGCGCGCGGCGACGCCTAGCCCGGATCAGACGCCGCGCGCGGCCAGGGGTACGGTGACCCGCGCACCCCACGACGGACCGGCGCTGGACGGGGCGCCCGCCGTCGGCTCCGCGAACTGCGGCTGCGGGTGTCGCGGGTGGGTCGACTGGTAGCGGCCCACCACGATCGTGACCCGATCGGGGTAGAGGAAAAGCGCGCCGGCCAGCCCCACCGACTCGGACGGCATCGCGTACGCCTGACCGTCGTGAATCACGACACCGCGCGGGCCGACCAGAACCGGGAAGCGTAGGGCCAAGTCGTTCGGTTCGACCTTCAGCGGCCGCAGCCGCTGGCGCTCTTCGGCCAGCAGCACCGATGCCGAGCGCCCGCCCGACTCCGTTTGCGGCTGCTCGTTCTGCTCGCGAACCCAGGCGGACAGCTGGCGCGCGACGTCGGCTTCGTCGGTGAAGACGCCGTCCTTGAAGAAGCCCAGCTTCAGCCAGTTGCCCAGGTTGGTCCCGGGGCCGCGATCGGCGCCGCGACGTGCCCGAACCTCGACGCCCAGCCCCAGCTGCAGCGACACGTAGGCGAACGCCGGGTCCCACTCGGTGACCTTGCCGTCCTTGTCGGACCCGACGCCCAGCGGTCGGACCCGGTCGAACGCGGCCAGCAAAGGCACGCCGCCCATGACGCCGTAGTGGGCGACCAGCGTGCGCGCACAGGTCTCGACCGTCTGGTCGGGAACAACCGACGCCACGGCGAACCGCGAGTACTCGAGCCGCGACGCGAACAACGTCACGGAGCGGGTGTGGCCGTCCCGGAACGTGACGTCGATTTGCCCGAACCCGTGTCGGGCAATCTCGCCGGGAACCTTTTCGTGCTCGGTCAGTGGACGGCTGCGACGCGGTCGGACACTGGCGATGAGCGAATAAAGCGCGCTCTTGCCCCCCTCGTACCCGGCCTCCCGGGCCCGGCGGACAATCTCGAGAGATCGCAAATTTGGCTGCTCGAGCAGCAAATCGACGACAAATCGGCGGAATGGCTGAGCTTTCGACGGCCTTCCGACGCTTCGCTTTGTGACATTACTTTCTTCGTCCACGCCCCTATGTACGACTAGCCCCCATCCGTCGATACACGGAAAACAAAAATTTCTGACCTGATTTTGGGGGCAGAGGGAACTTAAACGCCCGTCTTCAGGGCCCGCCGCGCCGTCCAGCGCTCCAGCGCCAGCTCGATGAGGCGCGTCAGCAACGCCTTGGGAGGCACCCCCGAGGCCTCCCACATCTTCGGGTACATCGACTGCGCGGTGAAGCCCGGGATGGTGTTCACCTCGTTGACGTACAGCGCAGGCGCGGCGCCCCCACGTTCCAGGAAGAAGTCGACGCGCGCCATCCCGGCCAGCTCCAGCGCCTGGAACGTCTGAACGGCCAGCGCCTGCACGCGCGCCGTGAGCGCGGCCGGAATGTCGGCGGGAATCCGAAAGCTGGCTCCGTCGGCGTCGACGTACTTGGCCTGGTACGAATAAAAGCCGTCGGGGTGGTGCACCAGGATCTCGCTGGGGACGGAGGCAACGGGCTCGTCGTTGCCGAGGACGGCGCATTCGATCTCGCGCGCGTCGACGGCGCGTTCGATCAGCACCTTGCGGTCGAACTGCAGCGCCGCCCGCACGGCGGGCGCCAGCCCCGCGCGATCGCGCACCCGCGTGACGCCCACCGACGAGCCGGCGTTGGACGGCTTCACGAAGACGGGGAACCCGAACTTGGCCGCCGGCGCCACCGCCGCCTCCGCGTCGCGCGCGAACGCCGCGGCCGTGACCAGCACGAAGTCGACGACCGGGATCCCGGCGTCGCGCAGCAGGCGCTTGGCGACGTCCTTGTCCATGCCGACCGCGGAGCCCAACACGCCGGCGCCGACGTAAGCGACATCCGCGAGGTCCAGCAGACCTTGAACCGTGCCGTCCTCGCCGAACGTCCCGTGCAGCACCGGGAAGACGACGGTGTCGACCCCAGCGCCCTCGGCCGTCGGGCCGTGAATCAGCGCCGCCTCGACGCCCACGGCCGGCGCGGCGGGGTCCAGCGCCAGCGCGCGCGGGTCACCCGTCGCCCCGGCCAGCGTCCGCTCGGATTCCAGGCGCCACTGCCCGGCGCGATCGACGCCGACCAGGACCGGCTCGAACCGATCGCGATCCAGCGCCGCCACGACGTTGCGGGCCGACAGGATCGACACCTCGTGCTCTGCCGAGCGCCCACCGAACAGGATCACCACGCGTGTCTTCGTCACGGCTTGCTCTCCTCCATGGCCAGTTGCGCGAACACGAAGCTCCATGTGTCGACCGCCTCGTCGATCACCTTGTCGACCGGCTTGCCCGCGCCGTGCCCGGCCTTGCTCTGCACCTCCAGAAGGATGGGGCGATCGGCGCGCTGCGCGGCCTGCAGCCGGGCGGCCATCTTGCGCGCGTGCATCGGGTCGACGCGTGTGTCGCTCTCGGCCGTTTGCAGGAACACGGCGGGGTAGGCGACGCCGTCGCGCACGTGCTGGTAGGGCGAGTACGCGGCCAGCCAGCGGGCAGCCTGAGGATCGTCAGGCGAGCCGTACTCCGGGATCCAGAGCGCGCCGATCCGGAACTTGTGGTAGCGGAGCATGTCGGCAAGCGGCACCTTGCACACGACCGCCCGGAACAGGTCGGGGCGCTGGGTCAGCGCGGCGCCGACCAGCAGCCCGCCGTTCGAGCCGCCCGAGATCGCCAGGTGCTGGGGGCGCGTCACGCGATGGTCGACCAGCCAGGTGCCCGCGGCGATGAAGTCGTCGAAGACGTTCTGCTTCTTGTCCAGCATGCCGGCGCGGTGCCAGTCCTCGCCGTACTCGCCGCCCCCGCGCAGGACGGCAACCGCATAGACGCCGCCCCGCTCGAGAAACGGAATCGCCGACGGCGTCCAGGTCGGCAGCATGTTGATGGCGAAGCCGCCGTAGCCGTAGAGCACGGCGGGGCGGCTCCCGTCGCGCGGAACACCTTTGCGATGCGCGAGAAAAAGCGGCAGCCGCGTGCCGTCGCGCGAGGTCACCATGACCCGCTCGACCTCGAACGCCGACGCGTCGACGGGGGAGGGCAGGGCCCGCCAGACGGTCGGGGCGTGCCCCGGCACCACGTGAAAAACCGTCGTGGGCGCGAAGAAGCCCGAGAACCCGAAGTGCAGCTCCGCCGCGTCGCGCGCACCCATGAGGCCCGTCAGCGCGCCGAGGCCCGGCAGCGGGACCTCGCCGCGGGGGGCGCCGTCGGCGCCGAACAGGCGCAGTCGCGCCGCCGCGTCGTGCAGCGAGGCGACGGCCAGCCCGCCATGAAAGTAGACGGCGTGATCGATCACGTCGTCGCTCGCCGGAACGACGTCACGCCAGCTGGCACGCTGGGGCGCGTGCGGGTCGACGGCCACGATACGTCCGCGCGGCGCGCCGCTGGTGGTCAGAACGTAGATTCGATCATTGCGGACCTCGACGACGTCGAACCGGGCCTGTTCGCCGGCGGCGATCGCCACCGCAGGCGTGCCGGCGGCGGCGCGGTCCAGCAGCCACAGCTCGCTCTTCGACCAGCCCAGGCTGACGGCGATCACCAGCCAGCGTCCGTCGGGCGACAGATCGACGTTCGGCCAGTCGGTCCGGTCGCGCCCGTCGCCGAAGACTTTCGCGTCGCGCGCCGGGTCTTCGCCCAGGCGGTGGTGAAACACGGAGCGGTGGTACGGCTCTTCGCCCGCCGGTACCTCGCCCGGCCTGGGGTAGCGCGTGTAATAGAAGCCGCTGCCGTCGGGCATCCACGCCAACGAACAGGCGCGCGTGCGCGGAATGGCGTCGGGCAGGTCGTGTCCCGAGGCGACGTCGCGCACGCGCAGCGTCGACTCCTCGCTGCCATCCGCGCTGAGTCCGTGCGCGACGCGCGCGCCGTCGTCGGACGGGAACCACCAGTCGATGGCTCGGGTTTCGCCGGCGTGCTCGGTGTTGACGTCGACGAGCGCGCGTTCGCGGTCACCGCCGCCGTCGCGGACGTACAGCACCGGTTGGTTCTGGCCGCCGTCACGCCGCGTGTAGAAGAGCCGCCGTCCGTGCTGGTGCGGCCGCGAAACAGGCACGCCCAGTGAACCGATCGCGAACAGCGCGCGAAATCGGTCGGCCAGCGCGGCGCGCCCGGGCAGCACATCCAGATACGCGCGCGTTCGGGCGTTCTGGGCCGCCGTCCACTTCTGGACGGCCGCCGCGTCACCGTCTTCGAGCCAGGCGAACGGATCGGGCGCGCTCACGGTCGACCACAGTAGCAAGGCGAGCGCCCCGGCGCCGATTTTCAATTCAGCTCGCCCGTTTCAGTTGTCGAGGCCGTGCATGCGGCGGCGCAGCCAGGGAGTGACCGCCGCCAGCGCGACCGCAGCCGCCAGCGACATGACCACGAACATGAAATAGAAGTCGGCCTGCCCGCCGAACAGGTGAAACAGCTCGCCGCGCGCGACACGATCGGTGAGCGCCGCCAGCTGCCCGGCGATCAGCTCGGCAATCGCCGTCGAGAGAAACCACACCCCCATCATCAGCGCCGAGAGCTTGAGCGGCGCCAGTTTGGTCACCAGCGACAGGCCGATGGGCGACAGGCACAGCTCGCCGAAGGTATGGAACGCGTAGGCCAGCGTCAGCCACCAGGCGCTGACCAGCACGACGTGACCGCCCCCCTGGTCGCTGTGCCGCGCGCCCGCGACCATGAACATGAACCCGATGGCCAGCAGCACCAGCGCGCCGCTCATCTTGGCGGGTGTGCTGGGCTCGCGTCCGCGGCGGCCCAGCGCCGTCCAGGCGGACGCGAATACCGGGCCGGCCAGGATCAGCACGGCCGGGTTGATCGACTGGAACCAGGAGGCGGGCACCACGAACTGGCCCAGCGCGCGGTTGGTTCGCTGCTCGGCGAAGAAGTTCATCGACGACGCAGCCTGCTCGAACGCGACCCAGAACGGGATCGTGAAGAGCATGATCACCAGCAGCGCCATCAGACGGTCGCGCTCCGCGGGTGTGAGAGGTCCGGTCGCATGCGTCGCGACTGCCCGGACGCGGCTGGGCTGGTCGCCGATGTCGCCGAGGTAGCGCCGCTTGAGACGCACGTACAGGGCCAGGCCGCAGAGCATCCCGACGCCCGCGCAGCCGAACCCGTAATGCCAGCCCCAGCGCGGGCTCTCGCCCAGGTAGCCGCACGCGAGCTGGCCCAGCAGCGCGCCGACGTTCACGCCCATGTAGAAGATGGTGAAGCCGCCGTCGCGACGCGGGTCGTGCTCGCCGTACAGCTGGCCGACCATCGTCGAGGCGTTGACCTTGAAGAAGCCGGTGCCGATCGCGACCAGCGCCATGCCCAGGAAGAACGTCGGCGTCGACGGGATCGCCATGCAGAAGTGGCCGGCCGCGATGACGGCGCCGCCCACGACCATCGACCGGTGCGTCCCCCACCAGCGGTCGGCGATGACGCCGCCCAGGACGGGCAGCGCGTAGGCGGCGAACCCGTACCAGCCGAACAGCCGACTGGCGGACGCGGCCGACCAGCCCATCCCGCCGCGCGCGCTGTCGGCGATGAACAGCACCAGGATCGCGCGCATCCCGTAATACGAGAAGCGCTCCCACATCTCGACGAGGAACAGCAGGAACAGTCCCGGCGGTTGGCCCCGCCGGGTGGACGCCTGGTCGGTCACGAGGCGGGCGGCGCCTGGGGTTCGACCGGCGGCGGCGCGGCGGCCGGAGGCGGTGGGGTGGGTGGAGCCGGCGGCGGCGGCGGAGGCAGCGCCGGCGGCAACGTGTTCAGGAAGGCCTCGACCATCCGGTCGACGTCCTCGGGCTTGTTGGCCTCCACGTCCAGGGACTGCCGGGCGTGCCAGAGCACGTGCCCGTCATACGTCGAGACCAACGTCATCGAGACGTAGACCTCGTCACCCGCGAACATCGGGTCCTCGTATCCGACGCTGCCGTCGTGGGTCATCACGGGTTCGTCGATGGGTACCACGATGCCGACGTCGATCCCGCCGCCCACGTAGACCGGCCCGCCGCGCGGATGGCCGACCGGGCGAACGCCGCCACGCCATCCCCCGACGGGCGGCGCGCCGGCCGTGCGCGACGCGATGGCCGGGGCCG
>JBJMQQ010000030.1:0-4432 GCA_045802645.1 Polyangia bacterium | reverse complement strand
GCCAGCTACAAGCTGCTGAAGGGCAACGACTTGCTCATCGGCGGCGCCTACTACGACGAATCCTGGGCCGTCATGTCCCTGCTGATGATGACGGGCAACTTCCTCGACTACACCCAGCTCACGCCGGCGCATTGACGCCGTAGGGACGGTGTCGCCGAATCAGTTGCGGGCGACGGTGCCGGACTGGATCGCCTTCAGCGCGGCGACCCGCGGCCGGATGGTGTCCAGGAACGCGGCGCGATCGGGGACCGGGGCGTCGCGGCTGATCTGCAGCTTGCTCGGATCGACGAACGCGCCGTTCTTGGTCACGCTGAAGTGCAGGTGCGGACCCGTCGCCAGCCCGGTCATCCCGACGTAGCCGATGACCTCTTTCTGCTTCACCTGCTGCCCAACGTGCAGCCCGCGCGCGTACCGCGATAGGTGGTAGTAGCGGGTGGACAGACCGCCCGCGTGTGCGACCACGATCGTGTTGCCCGAGCCGCGCTTGAGGCCGACTTCGACGACACGCCCGCTCGCCGACGCCCAGACCGGCGTGCCCTGCGGGGCGGCGTAGTCGATACCCAGGTGCGCCTTTTCGACGTGCAGGATCGGGTGAAACCGCTTCCGATCGAACTTCGAGCTGATGCGCACGTACCGCAGCGGCGTCTTCAGCATCGACTTCGACAGCGCCAGCCCGTGCTCGTCGTAGTACTTGCCCGGTTTGTCGCGCGGCGCGCCCTTGCCGTTCCAGAAGAAGGCGCGGAACGTCCCGACGCGGCCGCCGTACTCGGCCGCCAGCACGCGGCCGTACTTGTAGAACTGCCCGCCCAGCATCTGCTTTTCGATGACGACCTTCCAGTGATCGCCGGGGTGCGTGTCCGTGTAGAAGTTGACGTCCCACGCGAACATCTCGACCAACAGGCTGACCAGCGCCGTCGATTCGCCCGCCTTCTGCACCGACTCGTAGAGCGACGATTCGACGACCCCGCCGACCTCGGCGGTGCGCATGTCGACCGTCGCGGCCAGCTTCTGGCCCTTCCAGGTGCCGCTGTCTTCGTCCTTCTGAATCAGATAGCGGAGCGCGGGGGAGGGGACGTACTCGAACGATTCGGGCGCGCCGTCCTCACCCAGGCGCACGACGTACTTCTGTCCACCGCGGATGCTGCGCGGGTCGACCAGCTTGGCCAGCGCGGCGATCACCTGCGGGCCGGCGGGCCCAAAACCCTCGCGCGCCATGACCTGCCCCAGCGTGTCGGCGGGGCTGAACTTCTTTTCGGCGCTGTCGTCGCGCGCTTCGCCGTCGTCCTCGGGCGGCGGCGCGAACGGCACCTGATACGGCGCGTGCGGTACGACCACGTGCGGCGCGGAGGGCTCGGGCGGCGGCGCGAACGGGATCCGGAAGGCCGGCTGGTTGCTCGCGCTGGCCAGGATCACCGGCGCGCGAGCGGGGGCCGCGGTCGGGATCGGCGTCGGGGGTGAGGGCGGCGTCAAATCGCGCGCCGGCGGTTCAGCGGACGGTGCTTCGGCCGCCGGGGCCTCGACCTGCGCGGTGGGCACGGGCGGCTCGACGACCACCGGTCGCGCCGCCGGTTTGCTGGGCGCGGTCGGCCGTACGGCGGACGCGGTCGGGAGGCGTGCGTCCTTCAGGATCTCGCGGCGGTTGACCTCCATCGTCTTGGAGGTCGACTGCAGATTCAGAACCTCGCGCGGGGCCGTCTTACCGTTGAAGAAGAAGACGTAGACGTTGACGCCGATGAGCCCGACCAGCAGGACCCCCAGCCGGAAGGAGCTCTTCATTTCGACCGAGCGGCGTCTGCGTCGTCTGCGTGCCAATGGCGACCTCTCGGACAAACCGGGGCCGGCCGCACGGGCGCGGGGACCTTGGGGCCGGTCCCTTCAAGTAGCACGCGCGTCGAACCCAATCAATTTTACAGTTTTTCCGGCCCAGGGCTTCAACCGCGCGCGTTGCGGAGCATCTCTTCCGCGTGCGCCGACGCTTGAGGTGACGGGGCGGCGCCCGCCAGCATCCGCGCAATCTCGGCCGGCCGCTCGGCCTCGCTCAGCCGTTCAATCTCGACCTTGGTCTTGCCGCGCGCCGCCGTCTTCGTGACGCGTACGTGGGCGTCCGCGAACGCAGCTACCTGAGGCAGGTGAGTGATGACGATGACCTGCCGATCCGCCGACAGCCGCTTCAGCTTGCGGCCGATCACCTCGGCTGTTCCGCCGCCCACGCCCGCGTCGATCTCGTCGAAGACGTAGGTCAGCACCTCGTCGGTGCGGGCCAGCGCCTGCTTCACCGCCAGCATGACCCGGGACAGCTCACCGCCCGAGGCGATCTTGGCCAGCGGCCGCGGCTCTTCACCCGGGTTCGGCGCAAACAGGAACCGGACGCGGTCAGCGCCGTTCGGCCCGAGCTCGCGCGCCTCGAGCGCCAGCGGCAGCCGCGCCGAGGCGAATCCCAGCTCGCGCAGGCCGGCGGTGACCTTCTTCTCCAGAGCGCGCGCCGCTTCGGCCCGGGACGCCGACAGGGCCGCGGCTGCTGCCGACGCGCGCCCGTCCGCCGCCGCGACGGCGGCTTGCCGGGCCGCCAGCCCCTCGTCGAACGAGCCCAGCTCCGCCAGCTCGGCCCTGAGCGCCGCCTGCTTGGCGACGAGGTCGGCGACTGTCCCACCGTGCTTGCGGCAAAGCCGCTGCAAAAGAAAAAGGCGCTCTTCGACCTCCGCCAGGCGCGTGGGATCCGACCGCACGCCGCGCGCGTACCGCCCCAGCTCCCGCGCGGCATCTTCGACGGCGGCCTGCGCGCTGGTCAGGCTCTCGACCACCGGCGCCAGCGCCGGGTCCAGGGCCGCCAGCGGGGCCACTTCGCGCGCGACGGCGGCGATCCGCTCGCTGACGGCGCCGTCCCCCGCGTACAGGGTCTCCTCGCCGCGGGCAGTGGCGCCGAAAAATCGTTCGGCCCCGCGCAGGCGTTCGCGCTCGGTCGCCAGCGCCTCGTCCTCGCCCGGCGCGGGCCGCGCCGCCTCGAGCTCGCCCAGCTGGAATCGCAGCAGATCCTCGCGCTCGCCGCGGGCGCGAGCGTCGGCCGAGAAGCTCTCCAGCGCCATCCGCGCTGCCGTGCGGGCCGCCGCCGCTTCGGCCATCTCGGCGCGCAGCGGTTCGTTCTCGGCGAAGGCGTCCAGGATCGCCAGCTGGCTTTCGGGGTCGGTCAGCGACTGCTGATCGTGCTGCGAGGCAATGTCGATGAGCCCGGCGACCATCCCCGACAGATCCGCCGCCGTGGCGAGCACACCACCCAGGTGCGCGCGGCCACGGCCGTTGCGCGCCACGACCCGGCGCACCAGCAGCCCCTCTTCGACCTCGCGCCCGTCCGCAACGAGGCGAGCCCGGGTGCCCGAGCCGGCCGGCAGCTCGAGGATTGCCTCGACCCGGGCTTCGTCGCGGCCGGTGCGGATCACTTCGGCGGCGGCGCGGCCGCCGCGTAACAGGCCCAGCGCGTCGACCAGGATGCTCTTGCCGGCCCCGGTCTCGCCGGTGATGGCCGTCAGCCCGGGGCCGAACGGAAGTTCCAGCTCGTCGATCAGCGCGAAGCCGAAGATGCGCAGCAGCGTCAGCACGGGGGCATTATCGCCGTTCGCGCGGCGGATGTTGCATCGTCTCGGCTCAGCCGCGTTCGATCTTGCGCCAGCCCCACGACAACTTCTCGCGCAGGATGCCGAAGAATCCCCGCGGTGCCTGATACAGGCGCAGCGGTCGGGCGGCGCGCTGCACGTCCAGCCAGTCGTCCATCTCCAGCTGGTCTCCCCATTGGCCGTCGATCGACAACGTGACAGGTCCGCCGGACGCGTTCCGGATCGAGAGCTTCGAGTCAGGACGAAACACCAGCGGCCGGTTGGTCAGCGTGTGCGGACAGATGGGGGTCAGGACCAGCGCCTCGAGATCGGGCGTCAGCAGCGGGCCGCCGGCAGCCAGCGAATAGGCGGTCGACCCGGTCGGCGTGGCGACGATCAGACCGTCAGCCTTGTAGGTGGTGATCTCCGCGCCGTCCAGCCGGGCTTCCAGGTCCAGAAGGCGCGCGACCGACCGCTGGGTCAAGACGGCGTCGTTGACCGCCGAACGGGGCGCCGGATTCGGTTCGCCGTTGGCGCGGCGAATGGTGACCGCCAGCCGGATCCGCTCTTCGATCCGCAAACCGCCCCGGCAGGCCTCGTCCAGGGCGGCCGCTGCCTCGGCCCGCGCGTAGGGGGTGATGAACCCCAGGCTGCCCAGGTTGACACCGAAGAGAGGCACGCCGTGGTCGGCAGCCAGCGAGGCTCCATAAAGGAAGGTTCCGTCGCCGCCCAGAACGACCAGGACGTCGATCGAGGTGGCGAACGCCTCCGGGGCCACGACGGTCGCCCCCGGAATGGCCCCGGCGTTCTCCGGGAGCGCCACAGATGTGGCGCCTCTAGCCGTC
>JBJMQQ010000029.1:0-23050 GCA_045802645.1 Polyangia bacterium | reverse complement strand
CTGCTGCAGAACGTGAACGACGTGACCATCGCAACCTGGGTCTGGGTGCGAACGGACCAGCTGTGGGTCCGCATCTTCGACTTCGGCGGCAGCACGACGAAGTACATGTTCCTCACGCCACACGCTCAGGGCGGCGGCGTGCGGTTCGCGATCACGACCGGTGGCAACGGTCCGGGGGTCGAACAGCAGCTCAACAGCCCGACCCCGTTGCCGGTAGGCGCCTGGACCCACGTCGCCGTCGTGTTGCAAGGAACCAGCAACGGGACGCTTTACGTCAACGGCACGGCGGTCGCCAGCAGCACCTCGATGCCGCTGCGGCCGTCCGGGCTGGGGGCGACGCCCAATGACTGGATCGGCCACTCCGAGTTCACGGATCCCAACTTCGACGGCCAGATCGACGACTTCCGGATCTACGCCCGCGCGCTGACCGCCGCGGACATCCAGACCATCTACACGGAGCGGTAGGCCGCCTACCGGCAGCGGACGGGGCGCTTGCCGGGGTAGGCCAGGCGCGGTGCGGCCGGGGGCGCGAGCTCGCGTGGGGGCGGAAGGTGGCGGCCGGCGCGCAGCAGGTCGGCGATGGCGTCACGTAGGGGTGGTCCGCCGTCCAGGGTGGCGTGGCGTTGCCAGTCCTGCGGCAGCAGGTCGTCACCGCCGGTCGCCAGGAAATCGCTGGTCACCACCTTCAACGGTGTCCCCGGTGGGATCGGGCGCCCGTCATTGCGCGCGAGCGTGACAACCAGCGTCCCCGCCGTGCACCGCGCGGCGGCGCGCACGCCGGAGACCGACACGATCCCGTTGTCCCGCGACAGGTTCGTCGCGATGACCGCCGCCAGCTCACCGGCGGTGGCCGGGATCATCGCGAACCGGTTGTCGAACGGCAGCGCCTCGTAGAGTCGCCCGTACGTCAGCGGGCCGACCGGGAGATCGGCGCGCACGCCGCCGCCGTTCAGCAGCGCGACGTCGCTGCCGGGGCGGGCGGCGCGCATGAGATCCGCCACCAGGTTCCCCAGCGCCGACTCGGTCTTTTGCGCGCGCGGAACGGCTTCCGCGAGATCGACGCCCAGCCGTTGCTCGCGTAGCGACGCCGCGGCCGCCGCCGCAGGCGCGACCGCCGCGGCCGTGAGCCGATCGGGGCTGACCACCTCGCCTTCGTAGGCGGCGAGCTGCACGGAATCTGGCCACGGCAGGTCATGGGGCGGGAAGATGGCGGCATCGACGACGCGGCCGGTGGCGCGATCGATGGTCAGGTCCACGCGGTCGAAGGCGCGGCCGTTCGAGAACGCCTCGACGATGGGGATGCCGTTCACGCTGTGGGCGACGCCCTTGTGGGTGTGACCGGCCACGATCAGGTCGACCGCCCCAGCCGGCAGCGCCCGCGCGACCTCGAAGATCTCATCGTGCGCGTCGCAGCTGCGCAGGTCGGCCGGGTCGTCGAACCGGTGGCAGTCGCCGCCCGCGTGGGCCAGCGCGATGACGACAGTGGCGCCCTGACGGCGCAGGTCGGCGGCGGTGGCCGCGATGGCGGGGGCCAGCGGCGTCACGGTCAGGCCGGAAAAGTTGGCCGCCAGTGTCATGCGGGCGGTGCCCGAGGCCGTGACGCCGACGATGCCCAGCTTGACGCCGTCCACCTCCCGCACGACGCCCGGGACGACGTTGGTCCACGCCGGCGGTCGGCCGGTGGCGCTCTCGACGAGGTTCGCGTCCAGGAAGGGAAAGGGGGCCTCCGCGGCGCGGGCCCGCAGCGCGCCGCGCGGATCGTGAGCAGGATCCGGGTCGCCGTCCCCGCTACGCGCTTGTCCGGGCGCCACCGACGCCGCGGGGCCGACGGGGCCGTAGTCGAACTCGTGATTGCCGAGCGCAACCGCGATGTAGCCCAGCGCCGCGTACGCGCGCACGACGGCGCCCCCTTCGTTGAGGTTGGACTCCAGCGTCCCCTGGAACATGTCCCCCGCGTCGACCAGGACGACGGCGCCACCGTCCTGCGCGCGCACCCGGCGCAGGTTGGCCACGAACCCGCCGAACACCGGCAGCGACTCGAGATGCCCGTGCAGATCGTTCGTGCCCAGCACCGACAGCGTGATCCGCCCGCGCGGCCGGGCGGGCCGGTGACACGCCGAAACCGCCAGCGCGGTCAGAAGAACTAAGGACCGACGGGTTCGCATCGGCCGCTGGCGGCGGAGCGAGCCAGCGCGTCGAGCACCGACTGGTTCTTCAGCGAGTCTTCCAGCGGGATCGGCCCCGCGCGGTCGCCGCTGGCGGCGGCCTGCACGAACGCCTCGATCAAGCGCGCGTACTGGTCGGCGGCGGGGAACGCCACGCGTTCGGCCAGCGGCTGCTCCAACGCGAGGCTGGTCTCGACGACGATCTCCGACGGAAGCTCGGCGGGGGGCGTCCAGGCGGTCGGGACGTCCAGGTGCCCGCGCGTGCCCAGCAGCACGGCCCGCTGCATGGGCGCGATCTCCATGCAGCACGTGAAGGTGGCATGCCCGCGCGGGAACTCGAGCACGCCGCTGGTGAGGAGGTCGACCCCCGTCTGCGGGTCGCGCGCCGCGCGCGCGGTGACGACCGTGGGCTCGGCCTCGAAACAGAAGCGGCTGACCGTCACCGGGTAAAAGGCGGTGTCCAGCAGCACGCCCCCGCCCATCGCCGCGTCGTAGCGGATGTTGTCGCGCGTCGGCAAGCTGTAGCCGAAGGTGCCGACGAACGCGCGCAGCTCGCCGATGCGGTCGGCGCGCAGCAGGTCGCGCACGGCCAGCCAGCGCGGCTGCAGGCGCACCATCGTGGCCTCGCAGATCGTCACGCCGGCGCGGTCGCGGGCGGTGATGAGGCGGCGCGCCTCGTCACCATTGGTCGCGATGGGTTTTTCGCACAGCACGTGTTTCCCGGCGGCGGCGGCCAGCTCCGACCAGGGGACGTGCAGGTGGTTGGGAAGGGGGTTGTAGATCGCGTCGACCTCGCGGTCGCTCAGCAGCGCCTCGTACGAGCCGTGGGCCTTGGGGATGCCGTGCGCGCGCGCCGCGGCCGCCGCCTTGCCGGCGTCGCGCGACGCGATCGCCACCACCTCGACGCCGGGCACGGCCCGCATCGCGGGCAACATCCGCCGCGTCGCAAAGTGCGAGACGCCCAGGATCCCGAACCTCATCAGAGTTAGATGACCATCCCGTCTGGAATGACGCCGTTCTTGGGGACGATCACGATTCCCTCGCGGATGTAGTAGCCGGGGCCGTCCTTCTCCTTGACGCCCTCCTCGTTGATGATGCGCACGTTGCGCCCGATCCGGGCGTTCTTGTCGATGATCGCGTTTTCGATGATCGTCTTCGAACCGATCCCGATTGTCGGCACGCCGCGCGCCATCGTGGCCTGCATCTCGTCCAGCGTCTCGTAATGGTCGGCGCCAATGAGCAGGCTGTTCCGGATCCGCACCTCGCTCCCGATGCGGCTGCGGATGCCGATGACGGCGCGGTCGACCTCGACCCCGTGCATGATGCACCCCTCGCAGATGAGCGCGTTGTGGATCGTCGAGCGCTCGACCTTCGACGCCGGCAGGAAGCGCGGATGCGTGTACACGGGGCGGGACGCGTCGTAGAAATCAAACGGCGGGATGGGCTCGCACAGCGCCAGGTTGGCCTGGAAATAGGACTGGATCGTTCCGACGTCCTCCCAGTAGCCGCGATAGACGTGCGCCTGGACGCGCTGTCGCGGCACGGCGTCGGGGATGACGTGGCGGCCGAAGTCGACCAGCCGCGGGCTGGCCAGCGACTGCTCCAGCACGTCGCGCCGGAAAAGGTAGATGCCCATCGACGCGAGGTGCCCCTGGCCGCCGCCCGGCAGATCCGAGGCCAGCGCCGGCAGGCGATCGGCGGGCGGTTTCTCGTCGAAGTGAACGATGCGCCCCGTGGCGTCCATCTTGAGGATGCCGAAGCTGGACGCCTGCTCGGGCGCGACCGGAATGACCGCGACGGTGGCGTCCGCGCCGCTCTCGCGGTGGGTCTTCAGCATCTGCCGGTAATCCATGCTGTAAAGCTGGTCGCCCGACAGGATCATCAGGTCGCGCGCAGCCGTGCGGCGCATGTGGCGAAGGCTCTGGCGGACGGCGTCGGCGGTTCCCTGGAACCAGTTGCCGCCTTCTTCCGTCTGCTCGGCGGCCAGCACGGTCACGAAGCCCGACGAAAAGACGTCGAACTTGTACGTCATCGCGATGTGCTTGTTCAGGCTCTCGGAGTTGAACTGCGTCAGCACGTACATGTGCCGCAGGTTGGCGTTCAGGCAGTTGCTGATGGGGATGTCGATCAGCCGGTACTTGCCCCCGATCGGGACGGCGGGCTTGGACCGCTTCAGCGTCAGCGGGAACAGCCGCGTGCCGCGTCCGCCGCCAAGGATGATCGCCAACACGTCGTCCATTCGCGGAGTGTATATCCGCTTACGGGCCCTCGCTACGGGCTGTCTCCAGTCTCACCGTCGGGCGAAGACCGTGACCTCGTTCTTGTTGTGGGCAAGTTGCTTGACGCGCGCGAACCGCGCGCCGGCGGCAATCAGACGCTGCGCGACGTCGTCCAGGACGCCGTACCCCGCGTGCCCCTTGAACTTGACCGTGACGATCAGATTACGGCAAAGGCCCGAGGTCACCCACCGCTCGGCCAGCTCCAGGCTGCGGGGTGGCTCGCAGACGACGTCCGACACCATCCAGTCGACGGGGCGGGGCGGCGTGAACACGAAGGCGTTGCCGATCACGGTGGCCACCCCGGGATCGCGGGCCAGCGGCGGCGCGAGAGGCGCCCGGTCGACGGCGACGACCTGAGCGCGCCGCTTGCGCAGCGTGGCCGTCCACCCGCCGGGTGACGCGCCGAGATCGACGCAGCTGTCGCCCGGGCGTGGCTCGGCGCCCATCCAGAGGAACGCCTCTTCCAGTTTCTGGTAAGCACGGGAGGGCGGCGCGCGGTCGATGCTCACCGGCGCGTCGCCACTCGGCCAGGGCGCCAGGTTCCATCCGCCGCGCGGCAGCGGACTCGGTGCCGACGCCGACACCAGCAGGCGGTCGCGTGACAACGCCAGCAGCTGGACCAGCAGCCACCGGTCGTCGAACGCGGCGGCACCGGCGTCGTCTTTTTCCCGGCGCGAGGCGCGCTTGCGACGGGCGGCCAGCAACGCGCGCAGCTCGCGCGCGACGCCGGTCGCCCGGCTGGCCAGGCCCGGCGGCGGCTCCGCGTGCGCGACCGCGTGAATCAGAAAGGGGCCGGGCCACGCGTCGATCGTTCCCTCGAGCATCGCGTACACCGCCTCGGCCAGCGCGCGCACGGACGCCCCGCCGACCGCCCGCGCGTCCGGCAGCGCCTGGCGCGCGAACACGGGATCCAGGTCAGCGACGTCGCGCTCCGTGCTGACGACACCTGGCGCTTGCTGGTGGCCCGGGTGCCCGGCGCGAGCGAGCTCCTCGACCAGCGCCGTCTCCGAACCGGCGGAACAGAGGAAGACGCGCACGCTATCCGCTGATCGCGGCCTCGAACGCCGGATCCAGCAGGAACGCGATCAGCTCGCGCGCGGCCGTCCCGCGCAGCAGCTCGGCCCGTGCCGTCGTGTCGCGCACCGGCGTCTCGTCGGCGACCGTCTCCGCCTCGGCGATGACCTCCAGGGCGGCGACCGGGCTGCCGGAGACCAGCACGCCGACGCGGTTGCAGGTGTGCCGGATACCCCGGCGGAACGCCTCCCAGTCCGGTAGTGCAGCCAGCGCGGCCTCGACGTCGGCCAGCAGCTCCGCGCGACTGTCGGCGCCGCCCAGCAACAGCAGCTGCTCGGGACGCTGGATCCAGTCGGCCAACCGCTGGGCCGCCGGATCGGCGGTGGGCTTGCCGCCCAGGCCAGCCCGCGCACCGTCGAAGATGCGCGCCAGCCCGTCGGCGCTGTTGAGGCGGGCGGTCACGAGGCCGCTGCGCAGCGCTTCGATCGCGCGCCCCGCGACGAACGACCAGGCGGCCGGGCCCAAACTGGAGGCGTTCGGGCTGATCAGCAGCCCCGCCGGCTGGGTCGGCACCAGGCGCACGCGGCGGCGGTCACCGGAGGGCTGCGTCGTGCGCAGCGCCTGCTCGTCGGGCGCCACCACGAAGGCTGGCGCCGCCAGCAGGTCGGCGATGCGGCGCAGCTCGATGGCGCGGGCGGGCGCGAGGCCGCTCCCCTCGACGGGCTTGGGCGCCTGCTGATCGGCGTCCAGACCCAGCAACGCCGGCGCCAGCCGGGCCAGCGCGCGGCGCGCCGGTCCCCTCGCCAGCGGGTGATCGACGGGCGACCCGACGCGCAGCGACGGTGCGTGGGCGGGCTCGGCGGCAGGCAAGCCGTCCAGCAGGTAGCCGGCGACGCCATTGGGATCGACGAACGCAGCCAGCGAGAACGCGGCGCGCGCCAGGGCGGGGCGGCGGATGCGCGCCGCCAGGCTGCCCAGCATCAACGCCGGGCCCGGGCGCGCGGGGTCGTCGCGCAGCATCGGGATGAGCGCGTCGGCCAGAGCCTGCTCGCTCTCGGCGCCCGCCCAGAACCGCGCCCGCGCCAGCATCGGATCCAGGATCGATTCGATGGCGTCCAGGCCGCGCGCCGCCGCGCGGTCGCCGGCCTCCGCCAGCACGCGCGCCGCCGCGACGGCCAGCGCCGGGTGTTCGCCGCACCGGAAGGGGGGCGGCGTCGCGCCGCGCGGACCCGAGACCGCCATCGCCAGCCGGGCGATCAGCTCGGCGTCGGCCGGAGACTCCGGTGACAGCGGCGCGCCGGCCAGATCGCCGGCCAGATCGGCGACCACGTCCAGGTCTCCCTCGGACCAGAAGTGCTCGACCAGCCGGCGCCGCGACGGAACAAACTTCGGATCGGCGTCGGACGAGCGCAGGTACGCGTCCAGCGCGCCGGCCGCGTCGCCCAGCTGCGTGCGACGGATCTCGGCCTGCCGGAACAGCACCGCCGCGCGCTGCCCGCGATCGCTGTAAAGGCGCGCCAGGCGCCCGCAGACGTCGGCCGCTTCGGCGGGCATGTCCAGGCGTTGATAGGCCTGCAGCAGCAGCTCCAGCGCCGGGATACGCCCGGGGTCTTGCTCGGCGACCAGCTCGAGGACGCCGCGCGCGGCCGGCCAGGCGCCGGTCTCCGCGTAAATGGCACCCAGGCGGTGGCGCAGATCGGCGACGTCGGCGACGGCGCCCGCCGGCAGCATGCGCAGCAATTCCTCGAGGCGATGGGTGGCCGTCGTCGTGTCCCCGCGGGCCAGCGCCAGCTCCGATAGTGCGCGGCGTGCCTCGACGCTCTGTGGGCTCAGGATGGCCAGCTCGCGATAGAGCGCCTCCGCCTGGGCCAGGTCGCCGGTCCGATGCGCCAGCGCAGCCCGGCGCTGCACCAGCTGCTCGTGCGAGATCGCGTCGCCGACGGAGGGCGCGCGTTCCAGCGCGGTGTAAAGCTGCCGCGCGCGCGGCCAGTCCTGGCGGCGAAAGGCCAGCTCGCCGGCCAGCGCCAGCGACGGAGCGTGGTCGGGCGCGTCGGCCAGCGCCGCGTCGAGCTCGGTCAGCGCCGCGCCCACGTCGCCGCGGGCCAGCGCCACGCGCGCCTTGGCGACCAGCGCGTTCGCGCGCACGGCCGGCTCCGCCTCCGCGCTGGTCTCGCGCCAGTAGGTTGGATCGGCCAGCCGGGGCGCCTGCTCGCCTTCGGCAGCGGCCAGTTCCGGGGCGGTTGATGACGGCGGGGCATCGACGGCCGCGAGGCGCGCGCGCGTTTGCGCGGCGAGCGCCGGGTCGCCCAGCTCGCGATCGTACAGCTCGGCGAGCCGTGAAAGGATCGCCTTCTGCTCGCGCGGGCCGCGGGCGGCCACCTCCAGCTTGCGCTCCAGCACCTCGGCCAACCGGGGGAGCTGGCCGGCCTCGGCGGTCAGCGCCTCCATCGCCTCCAGCGCCTCGACGCAACCGGGGTCCAGCGACAGTGCCCGATCCAGCAACATCCCGGCGTCGCCCGGCAGCGCGAGCCGCTTGCGCAGGATCTCCGCCGCCGCGACCAGTGTGGCCGCGCGTTCGGCCTCCGTCGCCTGGACGCGTGGATCGTCGGCCGACGCAATCAACGCGCGCGCCGCCGCGTGGGGGTCCCCGCGCCGCGCGTGCAGCTCGACGAGCCTGCGCCAGGCGATGCCGGCCAGCGGTCCCTGGCCTGCGGCTTCGATACAGGTTTGCAAGGCGGCGAGGGCGCCGTCCTCGTCTCCCTCGCGCTCGCAAACGGCTGCCAGTCGATGGGCGAGCTCGGCGCGGGCGGGCCCCGCCGGCGACGTGGCCAGCGCGTCACGCAACGCGACCAGCTCCCGCACCGAGCTGGGATCCGTATATTCCAGGCTGGTTGGCTCGGCCGGTCCCGTCCCCCAGCGCAGCAGCACCCGATGGCCGTCCACCGACGCCGCGTGCAGGCGAAGCGCGCCGCTGGCCGGTAGCCGGAATCCCTCGGCGACAAAGACTTCGTCCAGCGCCGCGCCCAGCGGATCGTGGGTGTCCGGCTCGCCCGCCGGTCCCCCCAGCGCGTAGGCCAGCAGCTGCCGCAGCCCGTCCGCCGCGGGGCCTTCGCCCTCGATCGCGACCCGAACGGATCGGCCTGGGCCAGCCACGACGGGCGCGCGGGCTGCGGCGCCCCAACCCGTGACCGTCAGCGCGCCGTCGTCGAGCGCCAGCTGCACCGCGCCGCTGTCCTTGTTGGCGCCCGCGGCGACCAGCTCCCGCAGGCGGCTCTCCAGCCGCTCGCGCGGGGCGACCAGCGTCGCCGCGACCAGCCGGCCGCGACGGTTCCGGAGCTGCGCTGCGGTCGTGGCCGTGGCGCCGGGGTGCTCGACCTCCAGGCGTTCGACGACGAACGCCCCGGCCTCACGCCCGGCGACGGTCAGCAGGACCCGGCCGTCCGCCTGGGCCACGGCCATCGCGGGCGCGGCCTTGGCCATCCGGCGCTCTCAGCCTCCGAACTGACGGCGGGGCGAGCAGGGCTCGTAGGCGGGGGTTTCGCTGCTGTCCTCGTAGCGGAGGACGTCGGCGTTGACGCTGATGCGGTGGCCCTGCTTGGCTTCCAGGCAGCGCGCCTGCGTCCAGTCGCCCAGCACCTGCTCCCACTTGGTCAGCTCCGCGTCGCGCGTCAACTGCACCTTGTTCTTCTCGAACTCGGTGAGGTCGGGGTCTTTGCGGTCCTTGAGGCGCACGACGACGAACGTCCCGCTGACCTCGAACGGGCCAGCGACGGGGGCGGTCGGCGTCAGCGCGAACGCCGCCTTCGCCAGCTGGCTGGACACCCCGATGCCCTCGACCAGCGCCCCCTCGCGCGTGGCGCGCAGCGAGAACGGACCGGTCTCTTCCGCGTGGGGCGCGGCGCTCTTGTCCGGGCCGGCCGCGGCGTCCGTGTCGGTCGGCGGTGGGTAAAGGTCCTTCATGGTCTTGCCGGGGGTCGCCTGCAGCTTGGCGACCGCGTCATTGGCGGCGGCCTTGGCCTTGGCGTCTGCGCGTTCCTCGCGCAGCTTCTCCTCGGCCAGCTCCAGCTTGGCCTGGTCGTAGGAAACCGCGCCGCTGCGCTGCCCCTCGACCTTGGTAATCACGAAGCCGTCGGTGCCCCGCAACGGACCGACCAGGGAGTCGGTCTTGGCGCTGAAGACCTTGCCCTCGGCGTCGCCGGTCAGGTTGGTCGCGCCCTTGGCCCGCCAGCCCAGCTCCCCGCCGCCGGCCTTGGTCGCGGTGTCGTCCGACGCGTCACGCGCCAGTTCCGCGAACGTCAGACCGTCTTTGCCGGTCGCCTTGGCGCCCTTCTTCAGGCGGTCAGCGAAACCGTTCGCCTTGGTCTGCGCGGCCTTCTCGACGGCGGGCGAGGCGTCCTTGGGGACCTTCACGAGGAGCTGCCGCAGCTTGCGTTGCTCGGGGACCTTTTCGTACACGAAGCGCTTTTGCTCGTACGCCTGGCGCAGCTTGGCGTCGTTCTTGGCGGCATAGTCGGCGATCTCGGCGTCCGTCAGGGCCACATCGCCCTGAAACCGCGCTCCCGAGAAGCGCAGGTACTCGAGGTTCACCTGTCGGTTGCGCCGTACGAAGTCCGTCTTGACCTCGTCGGTCGACACGGACACCCCGGCGCGCAGCAGGTCGCGCACCCGGTTGGCCAGGAGCTCGCGCTTTTGCTCCTCGACGAAGCTCTTGGGGGTCAGCCCCAGCTCATACTGAAGGAAGGTCTTGAAGGCGTCGTAGTTGAACTTTCCGTCCTTCTGCAGCCGGGGGACGGTGTGCAGGGCACCGAGGCCGATGATCTTGGCATCGGAGATCTGGTCCTCGACCTCTTCGTCGGTGACCACGAACCCGAGTCGGTCCGCCTCCTTGGCGAGCAGCTCGCGCTCGATCAACTTGTCCATCACGGTCTCTTTCAGGCGTTCCCGCTTGGCCAGCGGGGCAGGCACCTGGGCGCCGCCCACCAGCATGAAACCGTAACGAAAGTCGTTGCGTGTGATCGTTTCGCCCGCAACCTGCGCGGCGAAATGTTCGTCGCCGTTCATGACCTGATCGCACGACGTGCCCCGGGATTGCGGCCCGAAGCTGATGACGAAGATCGCTATCAGGAAAAGGAAGAGGGCGTAGATGAGCAACGACTGCGAGGATTTGCGCATCCGCTCGAGCATGGCGCGGCGGAATCTACCACAATGTCGTCCCCGGCCCCTATCGGAGTGGTCGAGGCTGTGATAAAAGCAACTGTCTCGTCGGCGCGGCATACCGGGGCGGCGCGCGGGGCGGCCAAACATGCTCCTCGACTGGGTCTACGGGCTCTTCTCCAACGACCTCGCCATAGATTTAGGCACGGCGAACACGCTGACGTTCGTGCGTGGCAAGGGGATCGTTTCGAACGAGCCGTCCGTCGTCGCCGTACAGCGATCCGGCAACGGCACCAAGAAGGTGCTGGCGGTCGGCAAGGAAGCCAAGGAGATGCTGGGGCGCACGCCCGGCAACATCGTGGCGGTTCGACCAATGAAGGACGGCGTCATCGCCGACTTCGAGGTCACCGAGGCGATGCTCCGGTACTTCATCACGCGCGTCCATAACCGGCGCACGCTGGTCAAACCGCGCATCATCATTGGCGTCCCGTCGGGGATCACAGAGGTCGAAAAGCGCGCCGTGCGCGACTCGGCCCTGGCCGCGGGCGCGCGCGAGGTCTACTTGATCGAGGAGCCCATGGCGGCCGCCATCGGCGCCGGGCTGCCGGTCACCGAGCCGTCCGGCAACATGATCGTCGACATCGGCGGCGGCACGACGGAGGTCGCGGTCATCTCGCTGGCCGGCATCGTGGTCGCCAAGTCCATCCGGGTCGCCGGCGACAAGATGGACGAGGCGATCGTTGCCTACATCAAGCGCAAGTACAACCTGCTGGTCGGCGAGCGCACGGCCGAGATGATCAAGAAGCAGATCGGGAACGCCTACGCGACCGACGAAGTCACGACGATGGAGATCAAGGGTCGGGATCTCGTCGCCGGCGTTCCGAAAACGCTGGTGATGAACAGCGACGAGGTGCGCGAGTCGCTGGCCGAGCCCGTCAACCAGATCGTCGACGCGGTCCGGTCGGTCCTGGAACGGACGCCGCCCGAGCTGGCGGCCGACATCGTCGACCGCGGCGTCGTGCTGACGGGCGGCGGCTCGCAGCTCAAGAACCTCGACGTGCTGCTGCGCGAAGAGACCGGATTGCCCGTCATGGTCTCCGACTCGCCCGAGTGCGCGGTCGTGCTGGGCACCGGCCGCGCGCTGGACGAGCTGGCGCTTCTGCGCGAAGTCGCGCTTCAATAGTTCGACCTCGGCCCCGGGTCCGGCCATACTAGGCCGCCAATGGTCGCGGGCAGTAAGAAGCTGCGCGAAGCCGCCGTCGTGGCAATGACGTTGCTGGTGGCGATTATCGCCCTTCGCATGAGCGCCAAGAATCCGGGTGACCTGTCGGCCCTGGATCGCGGCATCCTGCGGCTGGTGTCGCCCGCGCAGGCGGCGATGTCGCTCATCGCCCGCGGCATCACCGGGGTGGCTGGGCGTTATGTCGAGCTGACTCACGTTCGCGGCGAGAACGAGACGTTGACCCGGGAGAACCAGAAGCTGCGCGCCGAGCTGACCGAGATGCGGCGGCTGGCCGAAGAGAGCGGGCGGTACCAGCGCCTCCTGGGGCTGCGCGACGTGACGCCGGCCGAGACGATCGCGGCGCGCGTGATCGCCGTCGACGCCTCGCCGTATTTTCGGGTCGCGCGGGTCGACATCGATCACGGCGAAGGGGCCGTCCGCCACGGCATGCCGGTGCTGACCCCGGACGGCGTCGTCGGGCGCATCAATCGGGTGGCCGGCAAGAGCTCCGACATCTTGCTGCTGGTCGACCCGCGGTCCGCCATCGACGTCGTCATCCCGCGAACAGGTGGACGCGGCATCCTGCGCGGCAAGGCGGCCGAGAACGGCTACCGCTGCAGCATCGAGTACCTGGCGCGCGGCGAGCCCGCCAAGGAAGGCGACGCCGTCGTGACCAGCGGCCTTGGCGCCGCGTTCCCGCGCAACCTGGCGGTCGGCCACATCACGAAGATCATCCCCGGCGCCGTCGGTCTCTACCAGGAGGTGGAGGTGACACCCGACGTCGATTTCGCGCGACTCTCCGAGGTCCTGGTGGTGGTCGCGCCGCCGCCCGCGCCCGACCCCGATCCCGCCGCCCGGCGCCTGCCGGCCCGCGGCCCGATGGTGTACCGATGAGAAGCGCCGTCACGTTGATCGTCGCCTACCTGCTGCTGATCCTGCAGTCCACCGTGCTGGAGCTGGCCCCTATCCGCATGGCCACCCCCAGCCTGGGGCTGCTGGTCGTGCTGCACGTGGGCTTCTCGTCGAAGTGGACCATCGGCTCGGCGGCGGTGGTGTCATTCGCGACCGGTTACCTCTTCGATCTGGTGTCGGGCGCGCCGCAGGGGGTCCACGCGTTCGTGTTCGTCCTGATGGCGCTGTTCGCGCGTGCGCTCAGCACGCGGCTGGCGGTGCAGGGGATCGTGCTGTCGGCGGCGACGGCCTTCGTGGCCAGCCTGCTGGCCTCGGCGCTCATCGTCCTCGTGCGCGCCCAGGTCGCGCCCGAAGGCGGCTACGGCGGCCTGCGCCAGGCCCCGTTCGAGGCGCTGTTGACCGGCTTCTTCGCCCCCTTCGTGCTGGGTCTGTTCCGCCGCGTGGACGGAAAGGTGGATAGCGCCCGGTCGCGCGTGGGGTTGGCGCGCGGTCCGCACGGCTTCGACCCGATTCCGCGTCGATGATGAAGGTCTGATGGAGATCGCCGGACAGGACGCCGAGCTCCCGGAGATCCGGCGCCGCACGCGGTACTTCGCGCTGGCGGTGCTGGTCGGGTTCCTGGTGATCGCCGGGCGGCTCTTCTACTTGCAGGTGATCCAGGGCGACACGTTCTTCCGGGTCACGTCCGACAACATCGTGCACACCGACGTCCTGCCGGCGGTCCGCGGCCAGATCCGCGACCGCAAGGGGCGGGTCCTGGCGACCGTCCGCCCGGCCTACAACGTCTACATCACGCCGCGCCTGCTGACCGCCGAGGGGTTCGCGCGGCTGCGCGCCATCCTGGGCATGAACGGCGACGAGGCGATGGACGTCTGGGAGCGCATCAGCGAGGGCGGCACCGGTGGCAAGCCGGCCGAGCGCTCGATCTTGCTGGCCGAGGACATCTCCCGCGAAGCGATGGCCGCCATCGAGACGGGCGTCGACTTGCCCGGCGTGAAGATCGTCGCTGGACCGCGGCGGTCGTACCCGATGGGCATGGTGGGCGCCCACGTGCTCGGCTACATGAACGAGGTCTCGGCCGACGAGCTGCGCGCCAAGAAGGACGAGGGCTACCACGCCGGCGACCTCATCGGCCGCACGGGGATCGAGCGGCAGTGGGATGGTTACCTGCGCGGTCGGGCCGGGTTCCAGAAGATCGTCGTCGACCGGCGCGGCCTGCCCAAGCCCGACATCCGCGACATCATCGAAGGGCCGCCCGTGCAGCCGGCCGTCGCGGGTAACAACGTCATCCTGACGCTGGACGCCGACGTTCAGAAGTCGGCCGAGCGGGCGCTGCGCAACGCCTCGGCAGCCGGCGTGGTGGTGCTGGACGTCAACAGCGGGCGAATCCTGGCGATGGCGTCGAAGCCGTCGTTCGACCCGAACGAGATGTCGGGTCACCTGACGCCCGAGGCCGAGCAGCGCCTGTTGGCCGACCGCTACCACCCGCTGCACGACAAGACCCTGGGCGAGACGTACTTCCCGGGATCGACCTTCAAGCCCGTGTCGGCCATCGCCGCGCTGGAGGATCGGCTCATCACGCCCGAGGACAAGACCAAGTGCCACGGGTCCTTCGAGATCGCGCGGCGCCGGTTCAAGTGCACGAAGACGCACGGCATCGTCAGCCTCTACGAAGCGATCGTCCAGAGCTGCAACGTCTACTTCTACGAGCTGGGCGCGCGGCCCGGCATGATGGACCGCCTGGCCAAGTTCGGCGGCGACCTGGGGCTTGGCGCGCCGACGGGCCTGGGCCTGAACGGCGAGGACGGCGGCTTCCTGCCGACGGAAGAGTGGTACCGCGAGCAGAAGCGCGTCAATCCCAAGGCCGAGGGGTTCCAGATCGGGCAGGCGTTGAACGCCGTCATCGGCCAGGGGTCGACGCGCGTGACGCTGCTGCAGATGGCGCTGATGTACGCGGCCATCGCCAACGGCGGCAAGCTGTGGCTGCCGCAGATCGTCGAGCGCATCGAATCGCCCGACGGACAGACGGTCGAGGAGTTCCCGCCGCGCGTCCGCCGCGAGATCGCGGTCGCGCCCGAGACGCTGGCCATCGTCCGGCAGGCGCTGGTGGGCGTCGTCAACGAGCACAAGGGGACGGCGTACAAGGCGCGCATCACCGATGTCGAAGTGGCCGGCAAGACCGGCACGGCCCAGGTGCACGGGCGCAAGACGGAGCTCGGCGGCTACGAGGCCGGCGACCACGCCTGGTTCGTCGGGTTCGCCCCGGCCGGCAAGCCGCGCATTGCCGTGTCGGTGCTGGTCGAGCACGGCGGCCACGGCGGCGACGTCTCCGCGCCGGTCGCCATGGAGATCATTCACAACTACTTCGAGAACGTGGCGCCCAACGATCGCGACGCGCCGCACGTGGGCCTGCCGCGCCACCACCTGAAGACCCTCGACGAAGGGACGGAGGCATCGCGATGAACGTCGCGCGCGGGGTTGGCTGGCGGCGGCTGCGGTTCCGCTTCGACTGGACGCTGACCCTGTCGGCGGCCGCCGTCACGGCGCTGGGCCTGTTGAACCTGTGGAGCGCCGTCCACGATCGCTCGTCGAACCTGTTCTCGCAGCAGATCTCGTGGCTGGGGCTGGGGGTGGCCGTGTTTCTGGGGGTGGCCACGCTGGACTACCGGACCATCAGCCGGTACGCGTACATCTTTCACGCGGCCGGGGTCGCGTTGCTGATCGGCGTGCTGGCGTTCGGCAAGATCGTCGGTGGCGGGCGCCGCTGGTTCGAGCTGGGGGCCTTCCACGTCCAGCCCTCGGAGCTGATGCAGCTTCTGACCGCGGTCGCGCTGGGCAAGTACCTGAACGACTCGCCGGCGCTGGAGGGGCGCACCTGGCGCCACCTGGCCATCCCGGTCGTCATCGTCAGCTTGCCGGCCTGGCTGATCGCCAAGCAGCCCGACTTCGGCACGGCGTTCCTGCTGCTGCTGGTGTTCTTCACGATCATGCTGACGGCGCGGCTGCGGATCCGGACGCTGGGCGCCATCGTCGGGTTCGCGACGCTGGCCGCGTTCCCCATCTACCAGCACCTTCTGCACGAGTATCAGCGCAAGCGCGTCGAGGCTTTCTTCAACCCCACGTCCGAGGGGGCGTACCAGGGGCGGCAGGCGCTGAACGCGATCGGCTCGGGGCGCTTCATCGGCAAGGGGTACCTGCACGGCACGCAGATCCGGCTGCGTCACTTCCCGGCGCTGTGGACCGACTTTCCGTTCGCCGTGTGGGCGGAAGAGTGGGGGTTTCTGGGCTGCTTCGGGATGCTGCTGGCGTACCTGGTGCTGATCTTGTGGATCCTGAAGATCGCGGGCGACGCGCGCGATCGATTCGGGGCCACGGTGTGCGTCGGGGTGGCGGCCATGTTCTTCTGGCACGTGTTCATCAACGTCGGCATGGTCAGCGGGCTTCTGCCCGTCGTCGGTGTGACGTTGCCGCTCATCAGCTACGGCGGGTCCAGCATCCTGACCATCGCGGCGGCGCTGGGGATGGTCATGAACATCAGCGTGCGCCGCTTCTCGTACTGAAGGCCCGTGATGGACAGCGTGACGCGCACAGTGGCCCCCGACGGTGAGGTACGCCTGACGGCGGGCACCTGCACCTTCACTTACAAGCGCGCGCGGCCGGGCGCCCTGCTGGTGACCATCGCGGGTCACGACACCGGCCAGTTCGGGACCACCACGCTGGACGAGATCCGCCTGGAGATCTTGCGGCACCGCCCGCTGGACCTGTTCGTGGACGCGCGCGAGGCTCTGGCGCCGGCGATGAACGTCAGCACGGAATGGACGCGGTTCTTCTCGATGAACCGGGACCAGCTGCGGCAGGTGGGCATCCTGGTCCGCTCGAAGATCGTCGAGCTGACGATCGCGATCGCCCAGCACCTCTCGCACACCGGCCAGCTGATCAAGATCTACTCGGACCCGGCGGTGTTCCGGGAGCGCGTCGAAAAGGAACCGGGAAAGCGCCTTTAGGCACGTACGCGCCGGGTTCCTCGAACTTCGGAAATGCGACCGTGGGTGGATCCGGTGTTCCCGCCGCTCGCGCCCGGGTTACGCTAGGTCGCATGTCGCTGGCCACAAGTCTCGCGCACGCCCAGCTTCGGAATCACTTCCATGCCTGCGCGTTCGTGGCCGGGCCGGACGAAGAACGCGCGGTCATCGACCCGTTCCTCGTCGACGGGATGCAGCGTGGGGAGAAGGCCGTCTACATCGTCGACCCCGCGCATCGCGACGGTCACGAGGCCCGTCTGAGCGCCAGCGCGCCACGCCCGGAGCTGCTGGACGTGACGACCTGGGACGAAGCCCATCTGAAGGGCGGCTCGTTCGACCAGGACCGTATGATGGCGGCGCTGGACCAGATGATCCGCGATCACGCGACGGCCGGTCATCCGCCGATGCGGTTGGTCGGGCAGATGGGCTGGGTGTTCTCGTCGCCGCCGGGCATCGAGCAGCTGGTGGCCTACGAGGCCAGCGTCAACGACATCCTGAGCCGCGGCAAGACGCCCACCGTCTGCGTGTACGACGTTCGAAGGTTGAGCGGCTCCCTGGTGATGGACTTGCTGCGGGCGCACCCGCTGACCGTGATGAACGGCGTCCTTCACGAGAACCCGTTCTACACGCCCGCCCGAGAAATGCTGGCCGAGCTGAAGCGCCGCCGCCCGACCGCCTGAAGCGATGGCCGCTCCGCCGCCAGGCAGCTCCGGTGACGGTGCCGACCGACTCAAGCGGTGTATCCGCGATCTGTCGGCGCTGACCGCGCTTCCGTCGTTGTGCGTGGGGCGCACGCCCACCGAGGCGCTGGACATCGTCATCGACGCGCTGCCGACGGCGCTGGATTGCGACCTGATCTACCTGTTGCTACCCGGCGATCCGCCGCACGATCGCGGCTCGCTCCGCGGCGCAGCGCTGTCCGCCGACGAGCTGACGGAGATTCGGACGGTGACCACGACCGACGCGGACGGGTCGGACGCGCAGCTGTTCCTCTCGGGCGGCAAGCTGTATTGCATCGAGGCGGAAATCCCCGTCGGAGGTGAACGCGGTCGCTTGCTCGCCGGGCGGCTGACACCGCTGGACGCCGAGACGGATCGCGTGCAGGTGCGCTCCGCCGCCAACGTGGTCGGCACGATCGTCGAGACCGCCAACGTGCTGGACGCCGCCCGCCGCAAGGACGACTTTCTGGCCATCCTGGGCCACGAGCTCCGAAATCCGCTGGCCGCGATCGTCACCGCGGTGGAGCTGCAGAAGCACCGCCGGACGATCGGTCGTGAAACCGACGTCATCGATCGTCACGCGCATCACCTGGCCCGTCTCGTCGACGACCTCCTGGACATCTCGCGGCTGGCCCGCGGACATGTCGAGCTGCGCAGCGAGCCGGTGTCCCTTGCGACGGTGCTCGGGCAGGCGGTGGAGATGGTGTCACCGCTCGTGTCGCGCAACGGCCACGCGCTGGAGGTGGCGGACGCGGGGGATCTGACTGTACAAGGCGATCGCGCGCGGCTGATACAGGTGTTCGCGAACCTGCTGGCCAACGCGGCCAAGTTCACCCCGCCAGGTGGGCGCATCGAGGTCCTCGTCCACCGCACCGCCGACCGTGCGCGGATCAGCGTCCGCGACAACGGCGCCGGCATCGCGGCCGAGCAGCTGGAGCGGATCTTCGAGCCGTTCGTGCAGGGGGACCGATCGCGCGACGTGCTGCGCGGCGGCCTGGGACTGGGCCTGGCGATCGTCAACAACATGGTGCGACGCCACCGCGGGACCGTGTCGGTTCACAGCGCCGGACGCGGGCAGGGCGCGACCTTCACCGTCGAGCTTCCGACGTCCATCGCCGGCGAGCCGCCGAAAGTCATCCGCCGCCCGCAGCCGGCCTCTGCCCGGGCGCACATCCGGGTGCTCGTCGTCGACGACAACGTCGATCTGGCCGAGCTCCTGTCCGAGGCGCTGGAAAGCGAGGGCTTTCAGACCGCCGTCGCGAATGACGGGAACGGCGCCATCGATTGCTGGCGCCGCTTCTTGCCGCACGTGGGCGTCCTCGACGTGGGGCTGCCCGACCTGGATGGGTACCAGCTCGCGCGCAGCGTTCGGGCCGAGCACGGCCGCGGCGCGACGTTGATTGCGCTGACCGGCTATGGCCAGCCGGCTGACCGCCAGCGAGCGGCCGCCGCCGGCTTCGACGTCCACCTGGTCAAGCCCGTCGACGTCGACGAGCTGGTCGGGCTGCTGGACGAGCGCCTGGTCGCCGAAGAGGAATGAAAAAAGGCGGGAGGAGCCTTTAGGGCCCCTCCCGCCATACGAACCAACCGCCTCGGCCGTTCGGAGAGAATTCTTGGCCCCTACTTTCGTAAGGGGGGAGCCACGGAAATGACCGCATCGGGCTTCCCGACTCGCGGGCGTGCACATCCATCGGCCAGTGGCGGCTCCCTAGTGCGTTCTTGTAGGGAAAAGAATCTCTCTCCGTATCGAACCGTGCAGAAGGTTCTCAACCAGCATGGGCAACCGCATGCGACCGGTCAAGAGCGATTCCGCGGACGCGTTGCGCATGCAGAAACCGACGAGAACGGCGCATCGGCCCATGGACATCTGCTGTCGTGAGAGGGAGGATCCCGCGCCGACGCCGCCATGCTCGCCGGTCACGTTCGCCGCCCGCGGCCGCGCAGCCGAGCCCTCTGGCTGCGCCTCGTGCGCGGGCTCTGGACGCTGCCGACGAACGTGCTCGGGCATGCCGCGGGTCTTCTCGTCAGTCGCAGGAGGCCGGTGCGCGTGGGCGGCCCTGCCGCGCGCGGTTGGCTTTACCCGATCCGCGACGGCCTCGGCCTCGACTGGGTCGCCGCCGTCACGATCGGCCACGTGATCCTTCATCGCCCCGGCCTACTGGACACCGGCACGCTCTCGTCGCGCCTCACCCTGGCGCACGAGCTGGCCCACAGCCGCCAGCACGATCGCCTGGGCCCGCTCTACCTGCCGCTGCACATCCTGGCGCAGACGACCAGCGCACTGCTGTCGATCGGCCGCCCCGTCGCCTTCACCCGCGTCCACGACCGCAACCCGCTGGAGCAGACCTGGATCGCGATCTCCGCCAGCGAAACGCGCTCGCCCGTTGCCGACGCGGCCCTGGAAGCGGTCCTGTCCGACTTCGGCGCCTAGCCCGCGCGGCTGCTGCTATCGCTGAGGCAGGGGCTCGGCCGCGTGTTCGCGGTTGGCTTTCCGTCCGAGCTCGGTTCGGAGGCTTTGGCGGGCAGCAGAGAAGCCCGGCATCAGCCGGATAGCCTCCTCGAACTCCCGGATCGCGCCGTCCGACTGGCCCTTTCGGCTGAGCGCGATTCCGAGATCGTAGTGAGCGTCGGGGTAGGTGGGTCTCAGGCGAATGGCCTCCCGGAACCACCCGATTGCTTCGTCGATCTGGCCTCTCAAGCCGAGGACCACCCCGAGCCCGGTGCAGGTCTCTGGGACGTCTGGCTTCAGGCGGATGGCTTCGCGAAACTCGCGTGTCGCATCGTCGATTTTGCCCTTTCGCGCCAGCGCGTACCCGAGGTTGCTGTGAGCGAACCAGCTGCCCGAGTTGCAGCGGATCGCGGTTCGCCAGAGGGTTTCGACGTCCGCGTACGCGGCGGCGTGTTCGGGCGTCAGTATGACGAAGATCAGCAGCAGCGCGCCGATGACCGCCGGCCGCACGACCCGTGTTCCACCGCAACGGTCTAGAAGAACACTGATCCCGGCGGCTGCCAGCGCGATCGGGCCCAGGCTGGGCCAATACACCCAATGATCAGCAACGAACGAGAAGCGCATGAAATACACGTTCGTGAATCCCAGCAGCGGCGAAAGGCTTCCGGCGAAGAAGAACAGCGCCGCCAGCGGCCCGCGTCCGATGCGCCGGCGCGCCAGCCAGAGCGTCAGCACAAAAACCACCGCTGCCATCGGATACAGCCACTGTGTCCAAGCCCGTGCGTCAGGCTGCCAGCGTGGGTAAATGAAGCAGAGGTGCGCCGGCCAAATCAGTTGTCCCAGGTAGAACCAGAACGCTCGCCCGGCGATGAGGCAGCGTTGCGAAAGCGTAAGGGCGTAGTCCGCTCCCTGCGCTGCGAGATGATTCTTCTCGAGCCACGCTGTCACCGCGCACATGCAAAGCCCGATCGCGAAGAACGGTAGCGTCGGTAACACGTCCGCGCGCCAGCCGACTTTACCCCGGCGCCACCAGGCCAGCAGCAGAATGGCCGCCGGCAATGAGCAGACGGCGGTCTTGGCGAGCAGGGCGGCGAGAAATAACACCCAGGCTAGGACGTACCATCGCCGCCAGCGGTCGGCCGGCGCCGGCCTCTGTTCTTCGAACCGCAGGTACGCGAGGAGTGCCCCCAGGCATAAAGCCAGGGAGAGGACGTTCTTGCGCTCGGTGATCCAGCCGACGGACTCGACATTCACGGGATGCAACGCGAACAGGGCGCTGGCGAGCCAGGCGCCTGGTACGCGCAGCCGGCGGAGCACCCGCCAAAAGAGCAAAGCCGCCGTGGCATGCAGGAGAACGTTCTCGACGTGGTAGGGCGGCGCCCAGAACCTCCACAACTGGTAGTCCAGCCAGAATGTCGTGCCCGTCAGCGGGTAGTACTGCTGCATGGCGGTGGGCTGAAACCAAATCGAACGCAGCCCGGCGCTGTCGCGGAACACCCCAACGAGCTTCGTGGTCCACGAGTCGTCGTCCCAGATGAACCCGGCTTGCAGGACCGGGAGATAGGCCAGGAGGATCAGGACCACAATCAAGCCGCCGGGCAGAACGGGCGTCAACCGCAGCCGACGGAACAGGCGCATCGGATGCTTAGCCTACGGCAATCGGCAGAAGTGTGGCGGATCCGCCCGCCGAGCGGCGTTCTTTTGCGCCGAAAGCGCGCGCCGCGCTACTGCTTGCCGGGTTCGCGCGTGACGCGCGTGGGGCCCTGGGGCGGGCCGGCGGGGAAGACTTCGCCGGCGGGCGGCGTCTGGGGGACGCCTTCGACCTTCTCGCGCCAGAAAGCGCCGACGCCGCCCTGGGTGGCCGTCGAGACGGTTCCGCGCGACATCAGCTCTTCTTTGTCGAGGATGCCGTCGGCGCGGCGGGTGGTCGGCTTGGCGTGGTCCAGCGTGTCCATCCGGATCGCGTCGCAGGGGCAGGCCTCGGCGCACAGGCCGCAGACCACGCAGCGCAGCTCGTCGATCTCGAAGATGCGCGGGCGCTTTTCGATGCGCCCATCGGGCGCCTCTTCCGGGACGATCGTGATGCAGTGGGCGGGGCAGACCGTCGGGCACATCATGCAGGCGACGCAGCGGACCTGGCCGTCCTCGCGCAGCATCAGCCGGTGCAGGCCGCGGTTGCGCGCGGGGTACTGCTTTTTCTCTTCGGGGTACTCGATCGTGACGATGTCGGTCTTCTGCCGCATCCCCGTCACGTTGCCGAAGAAGTTCTTCACGAAGTGGCGGAAGGTGACCCCCATGCCCTCGGCTATGGCGGGCAGGTACGCCTGCTGCGAGAGGCTTCCGGGGCGGTGAACGACTTTGACTCCGACGGCCATGGATTCTCCGACTAGGCCTGCGCCCAAAGAATGATCAATGCGGTCGCGACGACGTTGGCGATCGAGATCGGCAGCAACCGCTGCCACCCGAGGCGCATCAGCTGGTCCGACCGGAAGCGCGGCAACGACCAGCGAATCAGAAGCTGGAACGCGCAGAACGCGAACACCTTGACGGTCCAGAGCCCGAACATCGCCAGCACGAACAGCACGTTCGGCAGGTGCGACTGCAGCATGCCGTCCAGCCAGCCGCCCCAGTGCCAGCCACCGAAGAAGATGGTGATCATGATGGCGCTGGAGGTGACGATCTCCAGGAACTCGCCCAGGAAGAACATGCCGAACCGGAGCCCCGAGTACTCGACGAAGTAGCCGATGATTTCGGGCTCGCCCTCGGGGATGTCGAACGGCGTCCGCTTGGTCTCGGCGATCGCGGCGGTCAGGAACAGGACGAAGCCGGCCGGCTGCGTGAAGATGCCCCAGCTCGACGCGTAGTTGCTCAGCGACAGGATGTGCGTCTGCTGGTCGGCCATCGCGCCCGGCTCCAGGGAGCCGTACACCAGGAACGAGCCGAGCACGGCCATTCCCATCGTGACCTCGTACGACATCATTTGCGAGCTGGCGCGCAGGCCGCCCATCATCGACCACTTGTTGTGCGACGCCCAGCCGGCGATGGTCGCGCCGTACACCGACAGCGACGAGATCGCGAAGTAGAAGAGCAGCCCCACATCGAGGTGCGCGATCT
>JBJMQQ010000028.1:0-7975 GCA_045802645.1 Polyangia bacterium | reverse complement strand
CACGGGCGCGGTGACGCCGTTCGCGATGCTGGAGCCGGTGCGGGTCGGCGGCGTCACGATCTCGATGGCGACGCTGCACAACGCCGAGGAGGTCGTGCGCAAGGGCGTGCTGATCGGCGACACCGTCGTCGTGCGCCGGGCCGGCGAAGTGATCCCCGAGGTGGTGGCGCCGATCCCCAGCCTGCGCGACGGCAGCGAGCGCGCCTTCGTGATGCCGACCGACTGCCCGGCCTGCGGGACACCGATCGTCCGCCCGGAGGACGAAGCAGTCGCGCGCTGTCCGAACCTGCAGTGCCCGGCTCAGGTGCTCGCCCGCATCGTCCACTTCGCGTCGCGCGGCGCGATGGACATCGAGCACCTGGGCGAGCGGACCGCCGGCGAGATGCTGGACCGCGGCCTCGTGGCGACGCCGGCCGACATCTTCTTCCTGACGCCCGAGAAGCTGGGGCAGCTGCCGAACTTCAAGGAAAAATCGATCGCCAATCTCTCGGCGGCGATCGCCAGCGCCAAGGATCGCCCCATCGATCGGCTGCTGTACGGCTTCGGCATCCGGCACGTCGGCTCCTCGGCCGCGCGCGCGCTGGCCGACGCGTTCGGCTCGATCGACAAGATCGCGACCGCCCCCGCCGAGGAGATCGCAGCGGTCGAGGGGGTCGGCGACGTCATCGCGGGCGCGGTCCGGGCCTTCTTCGATCGCGCCGAGATCCGCGAGCAACTCGAGCGCCTGCGCGCAGCCGGGGTGCGGCTGGAAGAGCAGCGCGCGCCCCGCACTGGACCGCTGACCGGGCAGACCTTCGTCATCACGGGGACGCTGGCGGCGTTTTCGCGCGAAGAGGCCAAGGCCCGCATCGAGGCCCAGGGCGGCAAGGTGACCAACAGCCTCTCGGCGAAGACCACGTTCCTGGTCGTCGGCGACAGCCCGGGCACGAAGCTGGACAAGGCGACCAAGCTCGGCGTGCGCACGCTGGACGAGGCCGCGTTCACGCAGCTGCTGTCCGGGGTCAGCCCGCCAGCGCCTGCCGCAGAAACGTGAGCGTGCGCGCGAAGGCGTCCCGCGCGGCGTCCACGTCGTAGGAGATTCGCCCGTCGTTGAAGAACGCGTGGCCGGCCTGAGGATAGACCTGGTGCTGGAAGCTCTTGCCGGCCGCGTCCATCGCAGCGGCGAAGGCCGGCAGTGGCGTCATGAGGCGTTGATCCTGGCCGCCGTAAAAACCCAGGACCGGGCAGCTGATGGCCGGAATCTCCTCGGCCGGGGGCGCCGCGCCGTAGAAGATCACCGCGGCGGCCAGCTCCGGATCGCGGCAGGCCAGCAGGCCCGACAACCCGCCGCCCATGCAGAACCCGACGGCGCCCAGCTTTTGGCCGCTGGTCTCCTGCCGCTCGGTGCGGAGGTACGCGGCGGCCGCCCGCAGCGTCGCCAGGTGATCGTCGCGCCGGGCTCCCGAAAACGCGACCGCCGACAGCCGATCCAGCGACTCGGCCAGCGTGCTCCGTTCCGGTTCGTCCTGCAGCTCCAGCGCGCGCGCCCGCGCCTGCGGGTCGCGCATGATGGCGGGCCCGGCCATGTTGACGAACGCCACCAGCGCGGACAGTCGCTCGCGCGACAGCGGCTCCGGGCGCTTGCCCGCGTGCGCGTACAGATCGGGCGCCAGCGCCACGTAGCCAGCGGCCGCGAACCGTCGCGTGACGTCCTCGATGTGCGCGTCCAGGCCCCAGGCCTCCTGGATGATCAAGAGCGCCGGCAGCGTTCCCTTCGCCCGCTCGGGCCGCGCCAGGTAGCCGGTGAACCCGTCCGTCTTCAGGATCGTTTCGGTCGCAATCGCCATCGCCTCACCCGTTGAGCAGGTGTAGAGCCCCGTCGATGCCCGCGCAAGTGGGCCGGAGCCGTGTTTCGCGAATCCGCCGCCGCGTGATTAGAGTGGGCGGATGCTTCTGAAGATCGTTCAGTCCGGCGACCCCGTCCTGCGAACGCCCGCCCGCCCGCTGACGGCCCAGGAGATCGCCAGCCCCGAAGTCGCGCAGTTGATCGATCTGATGCGCGAGACGATGCGGGACGCGCCCGGTGTCGGCCTGGCCGCCCCCCAGATCGGTCTGCCGCTTCAGCTGGCCGTGATTGAAGACGTCGCCGAGGTGGAAGCCACCGAGAGAACGGCCGTCCCGTTTCACGTGATCATCAACCCGCAGATCACGCTGGCCGACGACCGCGTGGAGTTCTTCGAGGGGTGCCTCAGCGTCGACGGTTACCAGGCCGTCGTGCCGCGCGCGCGCACCGTGCACGTCGAGGCGCGCGATCACCGGGGCGAGCCCGTCACGATCGACGCCCAGGGCTGGTACGCGCGGATCCTGCAGCACGAGATCGATCACCTGGGTGGCACGCTGTACATCGATCGGATGCGCTCTCGCACCTTCACGACCAGTCGAAACGCCTCGCGCTACGCCGCCGGAACTCCCGTCCCCGAGCTCCTGGAGAAGCTCGGGTACTGAGCCACAGTGGGGCGGTCTGTCGCAATTTGTAAGCACTGTAAGAAGTAAGCCACAGCACGAAATCAGTTCCAGACTCCTCCTTGTGCGGCGTACGATGACGACGCGCCTGAACTTCGGCGCGCGCAAGGAGGTGGCCCAATGAGGAACTCCCCCGCTTCGCTCTTGGCCGCATTCGCATTTGCTCTGCTTGCCGGCTGTGAGCCGCCGTCGCCGACGGTCACGTCGACTGAGCCGCTGGCCGACGGCCGCAGCGCCCGCCGCAACCAGTGCCTGGCGGTCATCTGCACCCGAGCGCAGGGCTGCCGGACAGAGCCGGTGGCCGACGGCACCGACTGCCGGGTACCGAACGGTCACGGCGTCTGCGAGGGTGGAATCTGCGCCGCGCCCGCCTGCACGCCCGGGTACGGCGATTGCGACGGAGTGGTAGCCAACGGTTGCGAGCAGGATCTCACGGCCGATCTGTCGAACTGCGGGACCTGCGGAAACAGCTGCGCGCCGTCGTGCGAGACCGCCGTGTTCGCCGAGACCTGGGAGTCGGGCGGCAGCGCCTGGCGTGCCGTCGACGGAAATCCCGTCGCCGTCTATGTGGAGAGCTCGGCGTGCGGGCAGTTCCAGCGCGAGACGATCAGCTTCGCGGGCGGGCGCGTGTCGACCAACGCGAGCATCGCCGCCAACGCCGGTGCCGCCTATTGCTTGACCGCCTGGATCCGCGGCACCACCGACGCCGTACCGTTCATCGGGATGCAGCTCGCCGACGGAGCCGGGAACCCGATCGGGGCCGACCACTGGCTGATCGGCCTGCCGGGCTACACGACCGGCTACCCGAACGACGACACGGTCACGCCAGTCACGCCCGACGGCAACTGGGCGTTCTACAGCAAGAGGTTCCAGATGGACGCCGGCGCCAGTGACGTCGTGCTGAAGGACGAGAACTTCGGAAACGGCGCGGCCGACTTCGACATGATCCAGCTCTGGGCGGGCGAGTGTCCTGCCGCGCCGACCAGCGTCTGCGCGGCGCCGGTCCCGACCTGCCGCGCCTCCAGCTGCATCGCCGGCGTGTGCGCGTCCAACAAGCTCTGAATCCGTGGGTCAGATGCGCGTGTCGAGCCGGGCCACTTCGGCGCGCCGAAAACAGCCGATCAGGTGATCGTTGACGAGACCGCTCGCCTGCATGAACGCGTAGACGATCGTCGTTCCGACGAAGTTGAAGCCGCGCTTCTTCAGCTCCTTCGACAGCGCGTCGGACAGCGGCGTGCGGGCCAGGATGTCGCCGCGCGTGCGGCTGGTTCCGCGAATGGGTTTGCCGCCCACGAACCGCCAGATCCAGGCGTCGAACGATCCCTCTGCATCGGCCAGCGCCAGGAACGCACGCGCGTTCTTGATCGCCGACTCGATCTTCAACCGGTTGCGGACGATGCCGTCGTCCAGCATCAGGCGCCGCACGTCGGCGGGGCCGAACTGCGCGACACGCGCCGGATCGAACGCGGCGAACGCCCGCCGATACCCCTCGCGCTTCCTGAGAATCGTGAGCCAGGAGAGGCCGGCCTGCGCGCCGTCGAGAAGCAGCTTCTCGTACCAGCGACGGTCATCGTGAAGCGGAACGCCCCACTCCTCGTCGTGATACGCGCGCAGCAGCGGGTCTGTCTGACCCCAGAAGCAGCGCTTTCGCTTGTCCTGCTCCGGACGCTTCGGTTCCTGCCGAGCGCGGCTACTCATGCGCGACGGTCAGCATTCACCTGGCGCCTGCCGAAGGCAAGCGCCAGGGATGCGTCTGACGGAGCTGCGCCGGCGCGAACCGGCGCGAGCAGAGTGACGTGCTACCAGCGCTGGCGACGGCCACCGCCGCCACCACTGCCGCCGCCGCCGCCACCACCGTAGCCGCCACCGCCACCCCCACGACCGCCGCCGCCGCCACCACCGCCGTACCCGCCACCGCCGCCGCCGCCGCGGCCACCGCCGCCGAAGCCACCGCCGCCGCCACCACCGCCGCCGCGGCGATCCTCTGCTTCCTTCACGGCGACCTGGCGACCCTGCACGTCGCGGCCATTGAGCTCCTCGATCGCCTTACGCGCCTCGTCCTCGGTCGCCATCTCGATGAAGCCGAAACCGCGGGGGCGGCCGGTCTCGCGATCCGTGATGATCTTGGCGTCCGTGACCGTGCCGAGGCCCGCAAACAGCTCACGCAGATCCAGCTCGGTGACGGTGTAGGGCAAGTTGCCAACGTAAAGTCTCGTTCCCATTGTCTTCCTCTTTCAGTGACCGACGGAGCTGCCGTCTACAGTACCCTTCAGAAATTCCGGTCACCGCGAGCCTTCCGGCCGCCTCAGGGGGCCGGCGGAGACGACGAAGCCGAGACGAAGGAGTCGCCCTAAAAAGTAGCATGCCTGGCGAAACTGGCTGCAATTTCTTTTTCACCTGTCGAGCTTCGCGGGAGGCCCTAGGGAGGCTCCCCGAACCGGGGCTGAGGCGGGCCCCGGGGGGCCCGCCGGATCCTGGACTCTGCCACCTGCCGGCTGGGGTAAAGTGGCGCCCGCGCCGGGCCCCCTTCCGCGCGCCGGAGCCCCCCGATGACAAGCCTGGCCCCCCGAATTCCCCATGCGCGGCTCGCCGCCGCCGCCACCCTCATCCTGCTGGCCGTGCTGGCTGGCCCTGCCCGGGCGGAGGGAAACCTCCTGGCGGGCCGAAGCCCCGCCGCGTCGGTGGGCATCTCGAACGTACGCGCGGTCACTGACGGCGCGACCGGATTCGAAGGCGACGAGTGGAACAGCACGGTCGCCGCGACCTTCACGTCGGACCGCGCGTTCGCCGAGTACGACCTGGGGCGCAGCGTCGCGATCAACGCCGCGTTCCTGCAAGGCGACAACAATGACGAGTACGTCGTCAGCGTGTCGGAGGACCGCGCCAACTACGCGGTGCTGTGGGTGGCGCACGCCCGCCCCGAGCCGGGCCTGCGTGACCGCTGGGCCGACGGGCTGAACGGCCACGGCCGCTGGATCCGCGTCACGGTCCACGGGGGTGATGCGGCGTATTCAATCGCCGAGCTCCAGCTCTTCGAAGAGCGGCCCGCCCAGCTCCCCCCGACGATCCGTCGCGCCGCCGGTCAGAGCCAGGCCGCCCGCGTCCGGTCGTCGCTGCTGTACGTCGTCGCCGCCTTCGTGCTGTTCCTGGGCGTCACGCGCGCCCGCGCCCGCGGATGGCAGGTCGCGCTGGCGGCGGCCGCGCCGCTCGCGGCCATCGGCTACACGTGGGCCGCGATGGTCGACGCCTGGCCGCTCGCGAATCGCGAGGTGGCCCTGGTGCGCGCGGCATCGGCGGCCGTCGCGCTGGCGGCGGCCCTACGGTACGCGCTGCCGGGCCGGCGCTGGCCGGCGCACAAAGGCGCAGTGACGATCTCGCTGGCCGCGGCCGCTGCCACCGCCTTCCTGGCTTTCTACAACCTCGGTCACCCGCAGTTCCTGGACCACGAGCACGGGCGTCCCGAGTTCGTTCACACCAACGACCTGCGCGTGTACCAGCCGTTCGCGAAGTACTTCAAGGAGCTGCAATACGACGGCGTCTACGAGGCCAGCATCCTGGCCTACGCCGAAGAGCGCCGGGGCGGCTCCCTGGAGTCGCTGGCGATGCAGGAGGTTCGCGGCCTCAACGATCACCGCGTCCATCGGGTTCGCGATCTGACCGACGAAATCCGCCAGGTGCGCGCGCGCTTCAGCGACGAGCGCTGGGCGGAGTTCAAGCAGGACATGAGGTTCTTCATGGACCTCCAGGGACCCGAATATCTGTCGACGCTGACGGATCACGGCGCCAACGCCACCCCGGTCTGGGTGTTCTTCGCGCGGATGCTGCTGGGTCACGCCAATGCGTCCGAGGGGCTGCTGATCGCCGCCGGCCTGGTCGACGCGGTGCTGCTGCTGCTGATGGCCCTGGCGATGTGGCGGGCGTTCGGGCTGTGGCCGATGTTGCTGGCGATGACCGTGTTCGGGGGCAACGACCTCTACATGTTCGGCACCAACTGGACCGGCGCGACGCTGCGGCACGACTGGCTCGCCATGCTGGGATTCGGGGCGGCGGCGCTGAAGCGCGAAAGGTGGACGCTGGGGGGAATCTGCCTGGCCCTGTCCGCGCTCATCCGCGCGTTTCCGGTGGTGGCCCTGCTGGGCGTCTGTTTGCCGGCGTTGTGGTCGTTCGTCGAGCGATGGCGTGCCGATCGGCGCGCGCCCAGCCTGAAGAGCTGGCTGGCGGATCACCCGGAGACGGTGCGGGTCGTCGCCAGCGCCGCCGTGACGGTGGTCGGGATGGTGCTTCTGACCGGCGCGCTCTACGGGTTCGCATCCTGGGGGCGCTGGCTGCAGAAGGTCACGCTGCTCAACCGCGACGTCGGCGTGAACGAGATCAGCCTGCGCGCGCTGGTCGCGGGCGCGGACGCGACAGCGGGCGTCGTGTTCCAGGCCCGCCTCGTGCTGTTCATCGCCCTCGAGATCGGCTGCATCGGCGTCGTGATCTGGCTGGCGCGCCGCCGTCCGCTGCACCAGGCGATGGTGCTGTCAGTGCCGCTGGTGCTGGTGATCTCGAACCCGTCGAACTACTACAGCCACTTCGTGTTCGTCCTGGCGCTGATGGCCGACATGCGTCGCACCGGTCCGACCGTGGTCCTCGATCCGAGCGGCGGATCAACGAAGACCGTGCCGCTGATCGTTCCGTTCCAGCGCGTCGCGCTGCCGCTGCTCGCGCTCTGCATCGGGGGGTACTGGTCCGCCCTGGATCCGGATCTCGATCGTCACTTCCAGGACGAGACCATGCTGCTGTTCGTGGCGCTCGCCTGGGTCTACGCGACGTTCCTGCGGGCCGACCCACACACGGCGACGGTGCTTCAGGTCGACGGCCAAGACGACGAGCCCGAGCCCGCCTGACGCCTCGCGCCGCCACGCTTCCCATCGGCCGCCAAAAGGTTCAAGCGGCGCGCGGGTCCCGCCGAAGTAACACGGGGCAATGGACGTCTCGGAAATGGAAACGCTGGCCTGGCACCGCGCACGGATGCGCCGTCTGCTCGAAGCGGGAGCCGTCGTTCTGTCGGCGGGATTCCTCGCTACGTTGGTGACGGTCTTTTATTCGATCCTGACGCGCTGAAGGAACTGCGTCGGCCAGACGCGGCAACGACGATCTAGAACGTCACCCACTTGCCCGTACACGGGTTGGGGACCGACGCCCCGGCGATGGCGTTCGTGACGTTCACGCTGGTCCCGGCCGGCATGAAGTTGACGTTGCCCGGGCCCAGCGTCACGTTGGCGTAGCTGGCGCCGACATTGGTGGGCGGCAGGTCGTCGACGACGACGTTGTCCAACGTCAGCCCCGTCGTATGGGAGGCGTCGTATCCTAGGATTGTCACCTTCGGCGTGACCGACGTGCTGACCGAGCGGAAGTTCTGGATCGTGATCCTGCTGTAGCTCGGGATGGCCACGCCGGTCGCCGAAGAGTACTTGGGCGTGAGGATGAT
>JBJMQQ010000001.1:0-12123 GCA_045802645.1 Polyangia bacterium | reverse complement strand
GGTCACGCCGCCTGCCGCACCTGCGCCGCCGCCGGTCCCACCGGAGCGGCCGCCGGCTGCGCCCGCCGCTCCGCCCGCTCCGCCGGCGTGCCCGGCGAGGCCGCCTCCTGCACCGGCAGTGCCTGTCGCGCCCGCCGATCCGCCGATCCCGCCGCCGCTGCTTCCTGCCCGTCCGGCCGCTCCGCCGGTGCCGGTCGCATTTGCGCCGCCGCCGCCGCCGGAGCCACCGCTGCCCCCGCCGCCGTCGCCACCACCGCAGCCGACCGGGCCGAGCAACAGCGCACCAACCACAATCGCCACCTTCGAGACGGATCCCCGCATGCCTCGCTCCTTGTTCGTGACCGCGTGGTTCGTGCCGCGAGGTGGCGCCCGTCATCGGATCTTTTCGGGCGTCTTTGCTTTGCGGCGTGGGCGGGCGAAAATGCCAACGATGCTCTCGTGCTTTGGCCCCGCGCCGCGCTCCGCCCCGGACGCCTAGGCGTGCAGGCTCGACTGTTCGCCGCGGGAGCGTTCGTTTCGGCGGCGCTGCTCTTCTTGCTGGAGCCCATCGTCGCCAAGGGGATCCTGCCCGTCCTGGGCGGCGGGGCGGTGGTCTGGACGACGTCGGCGGCGTTCTTCCAGGTGGCGCTCGTCGGGGGCTATCTGTACGGACAGCTGCTGGCGCGCCCCGGGCGCCTCCGCGCGGCCGCCGGGCTTCACCTGGCGCTGCTGGCCGTGACCGGGCTGGCGTTTCCGCTGGCCGGGCCGCTCGACTGGCTCGCGCCGCCGCGGCATCAGGCGCTCTGGCTGTTCGGGCAACTGGCGCGGACGGTCGGCGCACCGTTCGTCCTCCTGGCCGCGACCGCGCCGCTCATCCAGAGCTGGTTCACGTCCGCGCGAACCGAGCGCAGGGAGCCCTACTTCCTGTATGCCGCCAGCAACGCCGGCAGCCTTCTGGCCCTGCTGGCCTATCCGCTCCTCATCGAGCCGTGGACAGGATTGGCGGTGCAACGCAGGGTGTGGACGGCCGGGTACGCGCTGGATGTCGCCTTGCTGGCCGCGTGCGCCTGGACGGCGCGCGAGACCGCGGCGGCGCCGTCACCCGCAATCGCCGCGAGCGCGCCCACCGCGCTGGGCTGGCGCCGTTGCGCCTGGTGGGGGCTGCTGGCGGGCGTGCCCTCCAGCTTGTTGCTGGCGGTCACGTCGTACATGACGACCGATCTGGTGGCGCTGCCGCTTCTCTGGGTGATGCCGCTGGCGCTTTACCTGCTGACCTTCGTCGTCGCGTTTGGCGGGCGGTCCCGGATCGGCCTGCCGCGCCTGTCGTGGATCCAGGCGCTGCTGGTGGTGCCGGTGGCGGCGGAGATGGCCGTCACCCTCCACGGCAGCGCGCAGCTCTTGATTCCGTTACACGCGGCGCTGTTCTTCGTGAGCGCGCTCATCTGCCACCGCCGACTGGCCGACAGCCGCCCGCCGGCGGAGCAGGCGGCGACCTTCTACGTGTGCATCGCTGTCGGCGGCGCGGCCGGCGCGCTGTTCAATGTCTTCGTCGCGCCGGCGCTGTTTCGTTCGCTGGCCGAATATCCCCTGGGGCTGATCGCCGCGGTGCTGCTCCGGCCACCCGGCGCCCGCAGCGCGGGTGCGCAGCGATCAGGCCGCCTCGATCTCCTGTTGCCGGTCGCGGTGGCCGGTGGGCTGGCGGCGGGCTTCGCGACGCTGCAGCGGCTCTGGGCCTCGCCGCAGGCGCAGCTGATCGCGCTGGGGCTCGTGCTGGCGGGCGCGGGCGCGGCGGTGTACGCGTTTCGGTTCCGGCCGATCCGCTTTGGCCTGGGGGTGGCGGCCATCATCGGGTGCGGCGCGTTCTACGGCGTCGGGTCGGCGCCGCTGGTGGCGGCGCGGCGCAGCTTCTACGCGGTCCATCGGGTGACGCGCGAGGGTTCGATCTTGAAGCTGGCCAGCGGAAACACGCTGCACGGCGCGCAGGACACCGCGCCCGGACGTTCGCGCGAGCCGCTGACGTACTATCACCACGCCAGCCCGATCGGCGACGTGATGTCCGTCTGGGCCGGTCGCCTGCAGACGGCGCAAGTGGCGGCCGTCGGCCTTGGCGCCGGCGCGCTGGCCGCGTACGCCGAGCCGGGGTCCCACTGGACCTTCTTCGAGATCGACCCGGCCGTCATCGAGCTGGCCGGCGACTCCGGGATGTTCACCTACCTGCGCGAAGCGCGCGCGCGGCTCGGCGGCAAACTCGACGTCGTGCTGGGCGACGGGCGGCTGTCGCTGGCCGCGCAGCCGGACGGCCGCTTCGGTCTCATCGTGCTGGATGCGTTCAGCTCGGACGCCATCCCGGTCCACCTGCTCACGCGCGAGGCGCTGGCGCTGGACGCGCGCAAGCTGGCGCCGGGCGGCCTGCTGGCCGTGCACCTGTCGAACCGTTACCTGGTCCTGGAGGGTGTCGTCGGCGCCGCCGGCGCAGCCGCCGGTCTGAGCGGCCTCGAACGAAGCGGTGACGTCACGCCGGAGCAGGGGCGCGAGGGCAAGTCCGGATCGATCTGGGCCGTCCTGGCCCGCTCCGCCGCCGACCTCGCCCCGCTGCGCGCAAAACCCGGCTGGCGCCCACTGCCCGCCGCCCCGAAGCCCTGGACCGACGACGCGTCGAGCCTCTGGCCCGTGCTCCACCTGGACGCGGGCTTCTAGGTCGCCGGCACGAGGCCCCCGACGGGCAGCGTGAAGGTTCCGTCCGTCGGTCCCCAGGGGACGGCGACGCGGCCGGCGGCTCCGGCGTCGAACCAGACGGTTCCCTCGAGCCGATACGGAATGACGAACGTCGGCGCGTGACCGCGCTTCAGCTCGTCGACGGACTGCGATGCCAGCTGGCGCATCACGGCCAGGAGCTCGGACGGTTGCAGCGACATGCGCGCGACCACGGCCAGATCGGCGCCGGCCGCCACCTTGGGCGCCAGCAGCGACGGCACCTGACTGGCCGATCCCGAGAGGCCCGCCACGACCAGCAGCGGCGCCGCCGCGGCCGCGTAGTCCGACAGCGAGTGGATGTCGCGCGACGACGCCTGGCAGGCGTTCGGGTCGGAGCCGCCCGCGCAGGCAGGGTTGTCGGGCGCGCAGAAGCTCACGCACGCCGCGCCGAGGCGCTGGTTCGACGCCGCCGGGAACACGGTGACCGCCGCCAGCAGGCTGCCGAGCGGCAGCGGGATCTGATTCGGGTTCGTGACCTTGAAATGGACGTCGAAGTCGACCGCCATCGCGTCCGGTGCCGGGCGCCCGCCGAAGAGCCCCTGACAGATCATCCCGGCGCTGCCCAGCGGCGCCGAAACGACGTCCGGGCAATAGTAGGCCGCCAGCTGCGTGGGCGCGGGGGCGCGCGCCAGCGTCACCCCCTGGAAAGCCAGCGCCGGCGGCTGGATGTTCCCGGGCAGCCCGCCCGGCATCGGCAGCCCGAGCTGCGCGCACGACAGCCCGGCGGTGGCCAGCGCCGCCAACCCGAACATCACCCCGGTTCTCGTTTTGATCGGCAAGGTCCGGAGAATGTACATCCGCTGGCCGATGCTGGTCAGGGGTGGACCGCCGCGCGGAAGGCGTCGAACGACAGGGCGTTCAGCACCTCGCTGCGCTGGACGCCGCCGCGGCGGGCCATCGCGACCCCATATTCAAGATTGTCCAGATCGCCGGTCGCGTGGGCGTCGACCGAGATCACGAACTTCAGGCCCCGGCGACGCGCCGCCGGGATCCAGGCCGGCGGCAGATCCAGTCGGTACGGGTCGCCGCTGAGCTCGATGGCGCCCCGCGCGCTGGCCAGCGCGTCCAGGACGGCCTCGACGTCGCAGGCGATCGGCGGGCGGCGCAGCACCAGCTGGCCCAACGGATGCCCCCAGATCTTGAACACCGGAAGCCGCATGGCCGCCAGCAGGCGGGCGGTCATCGCGGCGGCGTCCATCCGGTACCGTCCGTGGATGCTGGCGATGATGACGTCCAGCTGCTCCAGCACATCGTCGGGATAGTCGAGCGTGCCGTCCGCCAGGATGTCGGACTCGGTCCCGCGCAAGAGACGCACCTGGACGCGCTCTTGGACGCGCGCGATCTCGTCCCATTGTCGCCGCAGCCGATCGACGGTGAGACCGCCGGCATAGGACGCCGTCGGTGAATGATCGGTGACGGTCAGGTAGCGGAAGCCGCGCGCGTCGGCGGCGCGCGCCATCTGCTCCAGCGTGTGCCGCCCGTCGGACTCGTCCGTGTGGCAGTGCACGACGCCGCGGATGTCGCCGATCGCGATCAACTCGTCCACCTCGACGGGCTCGGGCGCATCGCGTGCCTCCGGGGGAACCTCCGGCAGGTCCAGGCGGCGATAGACGGCGGCTTCGCCGGCGGCCTGCAGCGCTTCCCAGTCCACGCCGCGTTCGCGAGCACGCGCGCGAAGCACCGCCACGTGAGCGGCGGGTCCGGTCTCTTCGATCAGGGCGACGCCGCGACGCGACTCCGGCACCACGCGCACGCGCATACGCACGCCGTCGGCCAGGCGGCCAAGCAGGTGATCGGCGGCGCGCGATTCGACGCGCGCCAGCGGCGGAAAGTGCCCGACCCGGTCGAGCACACCGGGGATCTCTTCGGCGCGGGCGACGGAGGCGACCACCGTGAGCTCGTCGACGGCTTCCTGCCAGCGGCGCACGGGGCCAGCCACGTCGGCGGCCGTCACGCCGGGCTGCCGTCCGACGAACGCCGCCAGCGCGGCAGCCAGATCGCGCGCGTCGACCAGCCTGATCGCGTCCGTGCGCTCGCGGTAAGCGATGATGGCGGACAGGATCGCCGCTTCGGTCTTCGGCCCGAAGCCCTTCACGTCGCGCACGCGACCGGCGCGGGCCGCGGCCTCCAGCTCGTCGATACCGCCGATGCCCAGCGCGTCGTGCAACCGGCGCGCGCGGTCGGGCGAGATGCCGCGGAGCTGCGTCAGCTCCAGCACCGCGGCGGGCGCTTCGGCGCGCAGGCGAGCGGCCAGGCGCGACTCGCCGGCCGTCGCGACCTCACCAATGATCGTCGCCAGCGCCGCCCCGATCCCGGGCACCTCGGTCAGCGTGCCGGCGGCCAGCCGGCGGGCGAGCTGCGCATCCGACAGGCTCTCGACCGCGTCGGCGCCGGCCGCGTACGCCCGCGCCCGGAAGGGGTTGTCGCCCGACAGCCGCAGTCGGGCGGCGATCTCGCGCAGCTCGGCCGCGATTGCCGCGCGCGTTGACGGGAGGCGCCTTGCCGCCATGCCGTCAAACCTTTGGCCGGCGGGCCGGTTTGTCGAGCCGTGATGCCGCCGCGTGCGTTGTCGTTTCGCCACACTCGACCGCGCGGCCGCGGAAACCGGCGAAACCAGCCGCGCACCCCGTGGCACGCAACCTGAAACACCCGCTGGCGATGACCAGAACGATGATGCGGCGCGGGCGCGGGGCGGCGCTGTCGCTCGCCACGATCGTGGCGTTTCTTCCGCTGGCGCTCGTGCCGGCCGGCTGCACGTCGAACGAGTACGTCATCCCGCATCAGGAGCTGGCCCGTCTTGCCGCCACCCCGCCGCTGCAACGCGGGGCGCGCGTGCGGGTCGTGCAGCAGCTCGGCGATCGCCGCGCCGAGCCGGTGCCGATGAGCGCTCCGGCCGTGCCGCCGGCCAACCCGGAGCTCACCGAGGAGCCCGGCGCGGGTGACGGCGCCAACGTGCAGATCAACCTGTCGGATGGAGGCTCCGGAAACGGCTCTTCGAACCGGGGCGGCGCGCACGCACGCGTCTCCGGCGGCGGATCGTTTCACGGGGGCGGCGGTGGCCACGGCGTCTCCGGACATGGCGGGGGCGGCGGCGGTGGCGGCAACGGCGACGCCGCGCTGGTGGTGCTGATCGTGGTGATCGCCGTTGTGGTGGCGGTCGGCCTGGTCTCCAGCGAGGGGGTCCGCTTTGACGGGTTCGCCGCGATGTCGTCCGCGCAGCCGGTGCACCTGCGCGCGGCCGACGGCCGCCAGGCGACGATCCCGATCGGCGACCTGTCGCCCGACTGGGTCGCCGCCACCGTCGAGGCCAAGGTGATGGACGACGAGGGCTACGGCATCCAGCGTCTCGACGGCGCGCCGCTGGACCGCCGCGGCGGCGTGTTCAAGCTGGACACGGGGACCATTGCGTTCAACGCGGCCGGAACGGCGTCGGTCGGGCCGGCGATGAACGTCCAGGCTGGCGTGTTCGTCACGCGCCGGGTTGGCCTTCTCGCTTCGCTGGGCCTGGCCGGGGCCAGCGCATCCGGCGGCAGCGGCCTCATTCCCCGACACGCCTTCGGGCTGGAGTTGCAGGCCTTCCCGCTGGACGCCGGGCGGTTTCACCTGGGCCTCTTCGGCAACGGCGGCATGGCGCTGAGCGAACGCATCGCCAACGGCGCGCCGGTCGCGATGAGCGGCCCGTCGGTGGGGGGCGGCGCGCTCGCCGAGCTGGACGTCACGTCGCGCATGGCGCTGACGGTGCGGGCTGGCGCCAGCGTCGCCAAGCTCGATCAGGTCTGGACACCGGCCGGCCTGCTCACGGCCGGCGTCGCCGTGTACTGAAGCCTGACGTCAGAACTCGGCCCGCACGCCGATCGACGGAAGGACCAGCCGGAAGCTCTTCTGAGAGACCCTGTCGTCGAGGATTGCCTCGAGAGCGTAGACCTGCGGTGTCAGCGTCGCGTTCACCAGCTCCGCGTAGAGGTCCAGCTGGAACTTGTCGTAGTAGACGTGGCGATCGATCCGCAGGTCGACCTGATAAAACGGCGGCAACCGCTCCACCAGCGTCTGCGGCACGGTGGCACTGCCGTCGTAGAGCACATACGGCCGGCCCGTGTTGTAGTGGACGCGTCCGCCCAGCGTGGTGCGCCCCCAGCGATAGCCGAGCACCAGGTTCAAGATGTGGCGCTGGTCCCAATCCGACGGGCCAACGGCGCCGCCGCCGTACGAACGGAGGTTGTTCGAAAGCGTGTACGACAGCCAGCCGTAGAGCCGCTGCGTCGCCGGACGGCGCACTAGCAGCTCGAGGCCGTACGACACCGCGTCGCGGTTGATCAGGAAATCGTTCGCGAGCGGGTCCGGCCTGCTGGGCGCCGGATCGCGCATGTCCGTCAATCGATAGCGCTGGTAATAGCCGGTCGCCGTCAGCTCGAGGCCGAAGAAGTGACTCGTCTCCACGCCCACTGATCCCTGCCACGAGCTCTGGAGGCCGAGCATGCTCAAGCCAAATCCGTCGGCGCCCGGAATCTGCAGCGGCAAGCTGGGCAGCTGCGTGAAGCGGCCGCCCGCCACGCGAATCGCGGTGTCCTCGCGCACGCCGACGCGCGCAGCGAGCCGCGGGCCCAGATCCTGCGCGTGGGCGCCCGCGACGTCGTAGGTATCCAGCCGCAGCTCAGGTGTGACCTCGACGCGCCGGTGCGGCCGCAGCGTCGCCGACAGGTAGCCGGCGAGCAGCGTGGCCCACCGGCGCCTGGCGAGGTCGGAGGTGTCTTGAGCCTGCACGGTGCCCAGCACCAGCGGCTCGTACCGGGTGATGTCGCCGTCGAACCCGACCGCCACGTCGGCCGCCGCGAACGATCGCAGGTACGCGAGCCGAGGCGCAGTGGTGATGGTGGCGACGGTGATCGGGTAGACGTCCAGGATCGGCGCGCGCGTGCGATCGGAGCCGACCGCGACCGAGCCTTGCAGCCGGCCACCGGCGACCGGCACGCTGGCGCGCAGGCTGACCCGCTTGAAGTCGATGTCCACCTCGTTGCGGGACGGCGTGCCCGACGACGTGCCCGGGGCCAGCACGTCGTGTGAGCCGAACGCCAGCAACGTGAGCTGAACGGGGCCCACGCGCCGGTCGACGCGGAGTTGATAGTCCCAGTAGGCCAGTCGGATGTCCTGAGCCAGCAGCGAGACCAGCTCGCCCGTGTACGAATAGCGCGCCGCCACGGCGACGCCTCCGTTGCCCGGCAGCGGCGCGGACACCATCGCGCCGGCGTCGAACAGGCGGACGTCGACGGACGAATGCACGCGGTCGGTCGCGGCGGCGCGCGTGTCGGCGGCGACGATGCCGGCCACATAGCGCCCGAACTGCGCCGGATAGCCGCCCGGAAAGAACTGCAGACTCTCGAAAAAATACGGGTGAATCACCGACGGACCCAGCGCCAGGTGAAACAGCGCCGGAATGCGAATGCTGTCCAGAAAGAAGCCGGTGTTTCCCGGGTTCGACCCGCGCACGGCGTAGATCGGCGCCGGCCAGGCGACGGTCGCGACGCCGGGCAGCGACTCGAGCGCGCGGAGCGGATCGCCCATCGTTCCCGCCGTCTGGGTCAGCTCCTCTTTCGTCAGGCGCACGGTCGCGTGGACTGGTTTGGCGCGGACCACTGTTTCGTGCCGCGCATGAGCGCCGTCTGGTGTCAGCCGCCAGGTCAGCGGGGCGGGAGCGCGGCCACACACCTCGACGTCCGCCGCCAGCGGTTCGAAGCCGGCGGCCAACACGGTGAGGCGGCGCAGCCCGCAGGGGAGGGCGACGTCGAACTCGCCGCGCGCGTTCGTGTCGCCAAGCGGGGTGGCGTCGCTGGTGATGGCCGCGCCCACGACTGGCGCCTGCGTCCCTTTGGCCAGCAGACGTCCGACCACTCGCCCCGTCGGCACCGGCGCTGGCACGACCGGCACGGGCGCCGCCGCCGCATCGGGCGGGCCCGCATCCGTCGAGGAGCGCACCGCGGCGTCGTCAGGCGCGCCGGCATCCACGGCCTGCGCATCGCGGGCGCCGCCGTCGGCCATCGACAACAACACGGCCACTAACGCAGCGGGGCCGATCAAGGCACCGTCGCCAGCCAGATTCCGTCGTACGGCGACGGGAATCGCGCCTGAAACTGGAACGCAATCGCGGCGCCCGGGGCGACCTTGTCCGGTCCTTGCGGCTCGACCGCCGCCGCCGTCGCGAACTCTGGCGCGAGGATCGTCGCCTGGCCGGTGGCCATATCGAACACGGTCAGGTCGCCGCCGTGGTTGACGAGGTGCTGGTTCACGACCAGTCGTTTCTCGCCGACACCGATGACGAAGCCCTTTTCTCCGGCGGCCCGCCCGTCGCCCGTGGCCGGGTTGACGACATAAACGTTGGTGGCCTCCGGCGTGCTGGTCCAGAAGTCCGTTACGAGCAGACCGTCTGGCGTCTGCCAAAACCCGCCGTTGCCCGTCACCCCCGGCGTCAAGATGAACCGTGGCCCGGTCGGGTCGTCGGCGGATCCGACCATGGTGCTCCCCTCGTTTGCTCCGTCACCGGTGGAGAACCAGTACGCCCCGTTCGGCGTGAACGTCGAATAGATGCCGGTGTCATGGTTCGCCAGCGCTGCGGCGGTCCGCGGTACCTGGACGGCGGCGACACCCGGCGTCTTGATCCAGGTGGTCGGGGGTCCATTCGGGCCGTTGGGCAGCCACAGTTCGAGGTGTCCCGGGCGCCATTGGTAGTAGGGCGCGTTCTGCGGGAGCATCGTGTCCAATACGTCTCGCGCCCCGGTCCTCCAATCGGCGAACGTCATCACGCCGGTCTCGTAGTCGGTGGCGACCAGCCAATGGCCATCGGGCGAGAGATCGAAGTAACTGGTGGCGAGCGGCGACGGCGTCTCCTGGAGTGTGACCGCGTCCAGCAGCGCGTACGTGAAGAGGGTTGCATCTGCAGTCGGTCGTCGGAGGACCACGATGACACCGCCGTCGACGATCTTCGGCGAGAACAGGTCGACGCCGGTCGCGAGACGCTCGGGCGTGCCGCCGGGCTGAAGGCGCATGCCCTCGTTCTGCGCTGTAACGTAGTACAGGACCTCGCCCGCGAATTCGCCACCGGACCCGGCAGCGATCGGCACGGCGCTGTCGTCCGCCTCGTACACGATGCGTTCGGCGTCGGCCCCGGGCCGGTACACCAAGAGGCGCTGATTGCTGGGCGACGCCGTGACAAAGGTGACCAGGCCCAGGTCCGTCCGGTCACCCGTCAGCGGATCGAGCCGCGCCATGTCGGCACCATTGGCACCATTACCGCCGATCGAGATCCCGCTGAACACGAGCAGCCGGCCGCGCGCATCCGTATGAAGGCACCCGGCCGTCGCGATCGGACATCCGCCGTAAGAAGTGGGGAAGACGTTCTCGGCCAGCAGGCGCTCGACAGGCGGCCCGCCCGCCGCATCGACGTCCAGCACGAACAGATCGGTCGCGCCCTGCACCTGGGCCGGGCGGGCGACCACGACGCGGGTGACGCCGTCGCCCGCCGGCGGCACGATCATGATGGGCAGGCTGCTCCGGTCGGCAACCAGTTGCCGTCCGGCCGGCGGATCTCCGCGCGGTACGCACGCCGCGGCGCAAAGGGCGAGCGCGGCGACAAGCAACGCGCGTGACCTGCCGGCGCACCGGATCAGGAGACGAACCCTCCGCGGCGCATGTGGCGCGCAGGGTAATACAGCGCCGCCCGGTCGACTACTTTGGCGCGCCGGACCGGTACTGCTCGTCGGTGACCTTTTCGAGCCAGTCGACCGGCTTGCCGTCGAGGGCCTCCTGGATCGCGATGTGGGTCATCGCGGTGGTGGGGGTGGCGCCGTGCCAGTGCTTCTCGTTCGGGCCGACCGTGACGACGTCGCCAGCCCGGATCTCCTCGACGGGACCGCCCCAGCGCTGGTGCAGGCCGCACCCGAACGTCACGACCAGCCGCTGCCCCAGCGGGTGCGTGTGCCAGTCGGTGCGCGCGCACGGCTCGAAGCTGACGTACGCGGCGGCCACGCGCGACGGCAGCGTCGCCTGGAACAGCTGGTCGATTCGCACCGAGCCGGTGAAGTGCTCGGCGGGCCCCTTCTCCGACGGACGTGTGCCATTGCGCGAGATAGACATGTTCGCTGACCTCCGCGCACCAACCTACGGCCGGTGCGGGCTTCGCACCATGCCCGCCGGATCGATCCCGACCCGCTAGAAGTACGTCTTGTTCGTAGGCGCCGCTGTGCCGCCGGTGATCTGCACGCCGTATCCGAACGTCTCGTTGGGATCCCACCCGTACGAGGCTGCCTTCTTGTAGCCCGACATCGTGATGTTCGAGATCACGAGGACGACGACATTGTTCTTCGGCGGCTTGGTCAGCGTGACGCTGGCCAAGCCCGACGAGACCGGGGGCCCGAAGACGGAGGTCCCGTCGGTGGCGCGGTAGATCAGCTGCGCGCGCAGCGACGCCGGCGTGCCGTTGCTGCCGGCGGCGTCGGGCGTGAACGTCACGGTCACCTGCGTCGCGCCCGCGCTGACCGCGATCGGGATGTTGTTGCGCCCGGTGTACCGCGGGAGCTGTTTCGCGTTCGTCGGGCGAAGCACGCCCGCATTGTTCGTCGTCGCCTGGTACATGCCGGCGCTGGCGACGCGCTGGATGCTGGCCGACAGCTCCTGGAAGTCGCCCAGCGCGACGCGCGCGGCGTACTCCTGCACCATGCACTGCACGCGCGCGGTGTCCGTCAGGCGCGTCATGGTCTGCAAGATCTGCTCGGTCGCCTTGGCCTGCTCCCAGACGGCCGCGAAGAAGTGCTGCCCGACGCGCTGGGCGACGAAGAGCGGGAAGAGGTCGTTGTACCGAAAGCCGGTGATGTCCGTGAAGTAGTCGGCCGGCCCGTTCACCGACGAGCCGTCCTGGACGGCGATCCCGCAGCTCTCGATCGGGACGAACGGCTGCTGATAGACGAGCGCGTCCAGGTACCCGACGTTGGACGGAAGCGTGAACTGCGTCGCCTGCCCGGGCGTCGCGCCGGCCGCGTGCTCGGCCGTGAGCAGGATCAGGTAGTCGTTGAATGACTCTTGTACCCACGAGACCTTCGGACCCGGCACGGTGCCGTAGGCGTTTTCCAGCACGTGGTTGAATTCGTGCGTCAGGTCATAACGCTGACTCTGGTCGGTCATGGCGACGCTGGTCGTCTCGACGTTGGGATAGGAGCCCTCCCAGCTGGAGTCGCCGCCCGCTTTCGGATCGTTCGGCAGGCCCGTGTTCACGAACAGGTAGTCCATGTAGTGGCTGCCCGTGGCGCCCGTCGACCAGGACGGCAGGTGGATGTACGAAAACGAGGTCTCGAACTTCAGGTCGTCGTTGATGCGCGCCAGGATCGACTGCTGCGTCGCCTGCGG
>JBJMQQ010000027.1:0-9726 GCA_045802645.1 Polyangia bacterium | reverse complement strand
CTGCCGCTTCGGCGATCCGGAGACGCAGTCGGTGCTGATGCGGCTCGACGAGGATCTGCTGCCCTGGCTGGCGGCGGTCGCCGCCGGGAAGCTGCCGGCCGGCGCGCCGCGGGTGCGGCCCGGGGTCTCTTGTTGCGTGGTGCTGGCGGCGCACGGTTATCCGGAAAAGACGCGCCAGGGGGACTCGATCACCGGGCTGCCCGCGGCGACGGACGATCTCCGCGTGTTTCACGCCGGCACCCGGCGGGACGGTGACCGGCTGCTGACGGCAGGCGGTCGCGTGCTGGGCGTGACCGCGCGCGGCGCCGATCTGGCCGCCGCCCGCGCCCGCGCATACGCGGCGATCGAGAAGATTCACTTCGACGGCATGCACTTTCGTCGGGACATCGGACTACGAGGACAATCAACATGAGTGACCAGAAGATCGACGTGGCGGTGATGATGGGATCCAAGTCGGATCTCGAGACCATGCGGCCGGCAGCCAAGGTGTGCGAGAAGCTGGGGCTGGCGGTGGAGGTGCGGGTGCTTTCGGCGCACCGCACGCCCGAGGAGACCGCGGCCTTCGTCAAGGACGCGGTCCGCCGCGGGGTGAAGGCGTTCATCTGCGGCGCGGGCGGCGCGGCCCACCTGGCCGGCGCCGTCGCCGCGCACACGACGCGCCCGGTGATCGGCGTGCCGATCGCGTCCGGCGCGCTCAGCGGCTTCGATTCGCTGCTGTCGACGGTGCAGATGCCACCGGGCATGCCGGTCGCGACCGTGGCCGTGAACGGCGCCGAGAACGCGGGCCTGCTCGCCGCGCAGATCGCGGCCGTCGCCGACGCCGCCCTGGCCGAGAAGGTCACCGGCGAGCGGACAGCGCGCCGCCAGAAGGTGCTGGAGAGCGACGCGGAGGTCCGCGCCGAATCCAAGAAGTGAGCGTGGACGGCGCAGTCGCGGCCGAAGTCGCCGAGGCCATCGCCGCGCTCCGGCGGGGCGAGGTGGTCGCCTACCCGACGGAGACGTTCTACGGTCTTGGCGTCGACGCCTTCGACGCGGCGGCGCTGGACCGGCTGCGCGCGCTGAAAGGGCGGGGCGAAAAGGCGATCTCGCTCCTCATCGACGGTGAGGCGATGCTGGCGCGCCTCTGCGCCGAGGTCCCGGCGCGGGCGCGCGCGTTGATGGCGCGGCACTGGCCGGGCGCGCTGACGCTGGCGCTGCCGGCGCGCCCCGGGCTGCCGGAAGCCCTGGTCTCCGACGGGTGCGTGGCGGTGCGGCAGTCGCCGCACCCGGTCGCGCGCGCGCTGGTGGCCGGATTCGGCGGGCCCGTGACGACGACCAGCGCCAATCGTTCGGGCGAACCACCGGCCACCACCGCCGCCGCCGTGCGCGCGGCGCTGGGCGACGGCTGCCACGTGCTGGACGGCGGCCCCACGACGGGCGGCGCGCCAAGTACGCTGGCGCGCGTCCGCGGCGACGTCGTCGAGATCCTGCGCGCCGGCGCCGTCGCGCTGACCGGCGGCTGAAGCCAGAGATCTGGTCGAGCTCACGGAAACCGTGTGATACTGGCGGCCGGCATGGCCGTCGTCGCTCCGTTCGCTGGCCTGCGGTACGAGCCGACACGCGTCGGGGACGTGGGGCCGGTTCTGGCGCCCCCGTACGACGTCATCGGCGAGGCCGAGCACGTCGCGCTGGAAGAGCAGCATCCCCAGAACGTCGTCCGGCTGGAGCTGCCGCGCGGTGAGAGCGACGCCCGCTACACGGAAGCGGCGCACCTGCTGCAGGCGTGGAAAGAGCAGGGGCTCCTGCGGCCCGACGCCGGCCCCGCGTTCTACGTCTACGAACAGCAGTTTCGCCTGCCGGGTGCGCCCGCTGGCGCCCGCCTGTTCGCCCGTCGCGGCTTCTTTGCGGCCGTGCGCCTCGAGCCTTTCGATCGGCGCGTGATCCTGCCGCACGAGCGGACGCTGGCCGGCCCCAAGCAGGATCGACTCAAGCTGATACGCGCCACGCGCACGCAGATCTCCCCCATCTTCGGCCTCTACCGAGACGCCGAGGGGGCGGCACGCGCCATCATCGACGAGGCCGCCGCTGGCGCCGCCGAGGTGGACGTCACGTTACCCGACGGCAATCGGCACCGGCTGTGGCGGCTCGCCGAGCCCGGGACGACCGCCGGTCTGGCGCGCCTTCTGGCCGACAAGCAGATCCTGATCGCCGACGGCCACCACCGGTACGAGACGATGCTGATGCTGGGCCCCGAGCTGCGGTCGCTCGACTTCGCGGCGGGGCAGGCGGCGGCGGACTTCGCGATGATGTTCCTGGCGCGCGCCGAGGATCCCGGGCTGCTGGTGTTGCCCACGCATCGAATGGTCCGCGGCCTGGATGACTTCGACTTTCGCGCGCTGTGCGCCGCCGCCGCGCCCGCGTTCGACATCGTCGACGGTGACGAGGCCACCGCGGAGGCCATCGAAGAGCGCCTGGGGCGGGAGGGGACCGCCAGGGTGGTGTTCGCGGTGCGCGTCCCGGGACGGGCGCGGACCGCCTGGTTCACGCTGAAGTCGATCGTCGACCTGTCCGCGCTGGGGCCGCCCGCGCTGTGCAAGCTGGATGTCACCGTCCTTCACGGCGTGCTTCTCGGGCCTTTGCTCGCGATCGACGAGGCCGCGCTGGCCGACCAGACGTTCCTTTCGTACACCCACGAAACCGCGGAGGCGCTGGCGCGGGTGGACGCCGGCGACGTGCAGGTCGCGTTCTTCATGAACCCGACCAAGGTCGGCGAGGTGCTGGCCGCTTGCGAGGCCGGGTTCGTGCTGCCGCAGAAGTCGACCTACTTCCACCCCAAGCTGGCGACGGGGCTGGTCATGTACGGGCTCGACGGCCCGGCGCCTCGTTAGGGTCCCGGTGGCCGATCAGGCCGAAGGTCCCGTCACGGCGGACACGCTGCTTCACGGCCGCGTGCGGCTCTACCAGCCGGCGCGCGGCGCGCGCATGAGCCTGGATCCCGTGTTGCTGGCCGGCTTCCTGGCGCCGCCTCACCGCCGATTCCTGGACATCGGCTGCGGCGCCGGCCCGCTGTCGTTCCTCCTGCTGGCGCGCGATGCGGACGCGTCGGGCGTGGGCGTCGAGATCCAGCCGCGCCTCGCCAGCCTCGCGCGGCGGGGCCGCGACGAAAACGGGTGGGCGGCGCGGCTGGAGATCGTCGAAGGCGACGTCCGCCACGTCGGAGACGCAATCCAGCCGGGCGCGTTCGACCTCGTCGTCACCAACCCGCCGTACCGAACGGTCGAGAGCAGCCCGCCGTCTCCGGATCCCGAGCGGGCGCTGGCGCACCATGAGATCACGCTGCGGCTCGCGGAGTGGATCGACGTCGCGGCGCGCGCCGTACGCCCCAGCGGACGCGTGGCGGCCATCTTGCCGTCCGCGCGCGCCGGCGAGCTCTTGACGGCCCTGGTCGCCCGCGGCCTTCAGCCGCTGCGGACGCGTGACGTGCTTTCGCGCGCAGCGGAGGCGCCGTCCCGCATCCTCGTCGAGGCCTCGCCGGCGGGCGGCGCGGGACAGTCCACTCAGGAGCCGCCGCTCGTTGTGCACGAGGCCGACGGCGGCTTCACACCGGAGGTCCGGCGCCTCCTCCGCGAGTAGCGCTTACGACGCCGGCGTGGGCGGCGCGGGCGGTGTCGCGGGAGCGGCCGGAGCGGGCGACGGCGCCGCCGCCGTGTCGCTCTTCAGCGCCTCGTCGATCGGCGGCAGGTCATCCAGGTTGGGGACCAGCGTGATCTCGATGCGCCGGTTCTTGGCCATGTCTTCCGGCGAGTCGTTGGCCACCACCGGCGACTGATCGGCGTAGCCGGCCGCCGACAGCCGCTTCGGCTCCATGCCGGCGCCGATCATGAAGTTCGTGACCTCCACCGCGCGCGCCGTGGACAGGTCCCAGTTCGAGCGGAACTTCTTGGACTTGATCGGCACGTTGTCCGTGTGGCCCGCGACCTGGAAGTTGCGGTTCGGCAGCGTCTTCAGCACCGCCGTCACCTGCGTCAGCGCGTCCTTGCCCTCCGGCTTGAGGTCCGTCTTGCCAGGGTCGAACAGGATCTTGTCGCCCAGCCGCACGATCATCCGGTTCTCGCGGATTTCGACCTGCAGCTTGCCCGCGTCGGTCAGCGCCTTGAACTGCGTCACCAGCTTGCGGAACTGCGCGGCGCGCTGCTCGGCCTGGGCCTGGGCCTTGCGCAGCTCCTCCATCCGCTTTTGGGCCTGCTCCAGCTCGCCGCCCAGATTGCCGCGCTCGGTTTCCAGGCGCGAGACGTCCTGCCCCAGCGACGTCAGCTTGTTCGACAGAACCGACAGTCGCGCGTCGCGGGCGTCGACGTCCTTGGCGTGCTGGGCCTTCTCCTGCTCCAGCGCCTTCTGCGTCTCGGCCAGCTTCTGCTTCTGCTGATCGCGGTCCTTCACAGTCGAGTTGTACAGGTCCTCGTTGACGCCGCATGCGGCAGCGCCGACCGCGAGAGTCACGGCCAGCAGGAGGGGGGCGATCATCTTCGTCATCGCGAAGCTCCTTTGATGGTGGGGCGCGCCGGGGTGGCCGGCTTCGGCTTGTCGAACAGGCGGTCGAGAATTCCGTCCAGGTCGGCGTCGGTCAGGGGACGCCGCGACGCCGGGAAGTCCCATTTCAGGTTGGCGGCCAGCCGCGCGCGCACGCCGTCCCGGCCGTGCCCGAGGCGCGCCAGCAGTGCCGCCCGCTCTTCGATCTCGGCGCGATACATCCCGGCGCGCCGGTCGGCGTCGATCTTGGCGCGCGCGGGCGCCCGGTGCGGCTGCATCCAGTCGAACGTCGTCGAGGTCGGGCGCGGCATGCCCGCTACTCTAACGCCGTTCGTTCTTCTTCGCCTCGTTCCACAGTCGGTCCTGCTCCTCGGGAGACGCGTCCGACACCGCCCGCCCGGCGGCCGCCAGCGTCGCTTCGAGGTGGCCGAAGCGGCCCGCGAAGCGATCCGTCGCGTCGCGCAGCGCTTGCTCGGCGTCGAGTCCCAGCTTGCGCGCCAGGTTCACCGTCGCGAACAGCAGGTCGCCGAGCTCGCTCTGCATGGCGGCCCGGTCGCCGCTTGCGCGGGCCTCGTCGAATTCGCGCAGCTCCTCGTCGACCTTGGCGCGGGGCCCGGCCGCGTCCGGCCAGTCGAAGCCGACGGCGCCCGCCTTCTCACCGGCGCGGGTGGCCCGCAGCAGGGCCGGCGCGCTCTTGGGGATCCCGTCCAGCGCGCCGTGCTTTCCCTTCTTGGCCTTCTCGACGGCCTTCAGCTTGGCCCAGTTGGCCAGCACCGCGTCCGCGTCCTTGGCGACGACATCCCCAAACACGTGCGGGTGGCGGCTCACCAGCTTGCCGACGATGCCGCGCGCGACGTCGTCGATGCCGAACTTCCCCTCGGCGAAGCGCAGCTCGGACTGGAACACGATCTGCAGCAGCAGGTCGCCCAGCTCTTCGCGGTGGTCGTCGGCGTCGCCGCTCGCCAGGGCGTCGACCACCTCGTAGGTCTCCTCGACCAGGTAGGGCACCAGCGTCTCCAGCGTCTGCTCGCGGTCCCAGGGGCAGCCGTCGGGCGCCAGCAGCCGCTGCATGAGGCCGACCAGCTTCGTGACTTCGGCGCCGGTCTGCTTGCCGGGCAAGGGGGTCAAATCGGGGACCTCGGGAGAATTCTGGGACGTCACGGCGGGGAGGATATCGCGTTGAACGACCCCTCCACGCATGCTATCTGCTCAACGTTGACCGACACCATCACCGAGCGGCTGACCCTGGACGACAACCGGGTCGCGCTGGCCCTCTTCGGAGAACGAAACTCCAACCTCAAGCTGATTGAGCGCGAGACCGGCGCCCAGCTTCACACCCGGGGGAACGATCTGACGATCGTGGGCCCGGGCGCCGACGTGGCCGTCGCGCGCAGCCTGGTCCAGCAGCTCTACGGCATGGCTCGCGGGGGCGCGCCGATCAGCCCCGAGGACATCGGCCGCGCCGCCGTCGCGTTGCGCGCCGATTCCGGCGTCGACCTCAAGGACGTCTTCCACGACACAATCCTGGTGGCCGGCCGCGCGCGGCCGATCGCTCCCAAAGGCCTGGCGCAGAAACGCTACGTCGACGCCATCCGGGAGCACGACATCGTCTTCGGCATTGGCCCGGCCGGCACGGGCAAGACCTACCTGGCCATGGCGCTGGCCGTGCGTGCCCTGATGGAAAAGCAGGTCAAGCGCATCATCCTGACCCGCCCCGCCGTCGAGGCGGGTGAGCGGCTGGGCTTCTTGCCCGGCAGCATGGAGGAGAAGGTCTCGCCCTACCTGCGCCCGCTCTACGACGCCCTTCACGACATGATGGACTTCGAAAAAGCCGACCAGCTGGTGTCGCGCGGCCTCATCGAAGTCGCGCCGATCGCGTTCATGCGTGGCCGGACGCTGAACGACGCCTTCGTCATTCTGGACGAAGCCCAGAACACGACGGGCGAGCAGATGAAGATGTTCCTGACGCGCCTCGGGTTCGAGTCCAAGGCCGTCATCACGGGCGACGTCACCCAGATCGACCTGCCCGACAACCGCCGCTCGGGGCTGAACGAGGCGATCAACCTGCTATCCGGCATCCCCGGGATCGCCTTCCGCTACTTCACCGAGGTCGACGTGGTCCGGCACCCCTTGGTCCAGCAGATCATCAAGGCGTATGACGCCCAGGCCGCGGAACGCCAGCGCAAGTGACGTTCGCCGCCCGCTGCTGATATTCTTGGAAATGTGAGTGAGCCCGAGCCCCCGCCCTCGGCCGACCGATCGAGGTATGAGCTGGGGCAGCTGGTCGCGACGTCGCGCGCGATGGCGTCCGAGCGCGACATCGGCAAGCTGCTGGCGTTGATCCTCGAGAGCTGCCGGCACGTGACCGGCGCCGACGCCGGTAGCGTGTACGTCGTCGAAGACGACCCCGCCGTCCCCGACAAGAAGCAGCTCCGCTTCATGCTGTCGCAGAACGATTCGATCGCGATCAACTTCAAGGAGTTCACGCTGGCCGTCGACGAGAGCTCGATCGTCGGCAAGGCGGTCCTTTCCGGGCAACCTATCAACGTCCCGGACCTCGCGAACCTGCGCGAGGCGGGGCGCACGCCGACGTTCAGCCACAACCGCACCTTTGACGACAAGACCGGCTATCGCGCGCGATCGATGCTGACGGTGCCGATGACGTCGGCCATGGGCGAGGTGATCGGGGTCGTCCAGCTGATCAACAAGAAGCGGGATTCGGCTGGACCGCTGGGCGCCGGCGAGGCCATTCCGTTCGACGCCGAATCCGAACAGCTGGCCCTGGCCTGGGTGGCGCAGGCCGGTGTCTCGCTGGAAAAGGCGCTGCTGTACGACGAGATTCGCCAGATGTTCGACGGGTTCGTGGACGCCTCCGTCCAGGCGATCGAGCAGCGGGATCCGACGACCGCCGGGCATTCCCGCCGGGTCGCGACGCTGTCGATCGAGCTGGCCAAGCGGGTGGACGCGATCGGCGACGGGCCGCTGGCGGACGTCCGCTTCGACACCACCCGGCTGCAGCAGATCGAATACGCGGCGGTGCTGCACGACTTCGGCAAGGTCGGCGTGCGGGAACGGGTCCTCGTCAAACCCCGCAAGCTGTACGACGAGGACCGGCGCGAGATCGAGATGCGCTTCGCGTACGTCAAGAAGGCGCTGCAGGTCGAGCACGCCGAGCGCAAGCTGCGCGCCGCGCTGGAGCTGGCGAGAGAGGATGTCCCGGGGCGGCTGGCTGACATCGACGCCGAGTTGGCAGGCAAGCTGGATGAGATCGACGAGGCCTGGGCGTGCGTCACCCGCGCCAACGAGCCGGCGCTGCTGGACCAGGGCGGCTTCGAACGGCTGGTCGAGATCGCGCGCATGACTTACCTGGCCGCCGACGGTGAGCCGCGCCCGTATCTGGAAGCGGACGAGCTCGCCGCGCTGCAGATCCGGCGCGGCAGCCTGACCGACGTCGAGCGCGTCGAGATCGAAAGCCACGTCGTCCACACGTACGAGTTCCTGAACAGCATCCCGTGGGGCAAACGCTACGCGGACGTGCCGCGCATCGCGGGCGCTCACCACGAATACCTGAACGGCACCGGCTACCCGCGCCGGCTGGGTGCGACGGACATCCCGATCGAGTCTCGCATCATGACCATCGCCGACATCTTCGACGCGCTGACCGCGTCGGATCGCCCCTACAAGAAGGCCGTCCCCGTCGACCGCGCGCTCGCGATCCTGGAGGCCGAGGTCACGGCCGGAAAGTGCGATCCGACGCTGTTCCGTGTGTTCGTCCAGGCGGCGGTCTACAAGAAGGTCCTCTGACGTGCCGGTCTCGACCCTCACGCGCGGACGCGCGCGCCGCCAAATCGACGCGGTGGTTCGCCGCCAGGTGGCCGCCCGCGTGCGGGTCGCGCTGCGTGCGCTCGCCCGCGCGCGGTCGTCGGCGACGCTGGTCTTCACCGACGACGACGAGATACGGGTCCTGAACCGCGACTACCGGAACCACGATCGCGCGACGGACGTGCTCAGCTTCCACCTGCAGGAGCTGGCCGGGGAGGGCGACCCGGCGGGTGACGGCATCGCACTTGGCGACATCGTCATCTCCGTCGAGACCGCCCGCCGCCGCGCCCACGGCCGCCGCCTGATCGCCGAGCTGGAACGCCTGGCCATCCACGGCCTCTGCCACCTCTTCGGCCACGACCACAAGAAGAAGACGGAGGCGACGGTGATGTTCGCGCTGGAACGCCGCCTGCGCCGGCTGCCGCTTTAGAAGCGCGGCGAGCCGGCGGCTCCGGCTACATCGAGGTCATCTGGTTGCAGGTCGAGTCGAACTTCGTGCAGCTGGCGGGACTGGTCGGACCTGCGCCCGCGTCCGCCCCGGTCGCGGCCGCAGCGGCGACGCTGGCGCCGGTCAACGTGCCGCAGCTGGGAATCGACGCAGACGCCGCCTGGTAGGCGGAGGTCGAATCCTGCAAGCAGGTCTTGACGTCGCCGACCGTCGCCTGACACGTCGCGGGCTCGTTGGACGTGCAGTCGGACTTCGTGGTCGCGCCTCCGTCGGGATTGAGGCAACTGGTGTACGCAGCGGTGCAGGCCGCCTGAAGATCTGCGTCGCTGGGCGTCGGGCTGCTGAACGCGTAGAGGAACAACGCCGCTGTGAACGCCTCTTCTTTGCACAGCGCAGTGACGACGGTCCCTTGTTCATACGCGGCGATGTCGTTGCAGAGCTGGGTTTCCTGGGCAGGCGTCAGCGCCGTCAGCTTGGTTCCCGCCGGGACACTCGTCGTGAACGGGCCGCCGGCGGTCGTACCGCCGGTCCCCGTCGCCACATGACCGCCCGTGCCGGTGCCGGTGTGACCACCGGCGCTGCCCCCTTGCCCCGTGGTCGGGGCTTGGCCGCCGTTGCCACCCGTTGCCGTCTTGCTGCTGCCCCCGCCGCATCCAACCGCGGCCGAAACGCATGCCCCCAGAGCCACACCCCAAAATGTCGCGCGCAATTTCATGCGGCAGAGCTTCTCAGAGTTTTACGCGCCGGTAAAGTAATCCAGCTCACTGGATGCTCGGGCGGGCCGCTTTTGTGATACCGTGCTGGCCCTTCACGACCAAGACAGGAGCGATCGATGCGCATCTCGACCAAGACCATTTCGCTGATGGCAGGCAGTCTCTTCGTGGTCGGCCTCGCGGCCGGAACGAACACCGGATGCGGTAGCTCCAGCTCTTCGCCGAACCTGACCG
>JBJMQQ010000026.1:0-6694 GCA_045802645.1 Polyangia bacterium | reverse complement strand
TTTGTTGTCGTCATTCTTGCGGTCGTGATGGCTGGTGACCGGCAAATCGACGTTCACGCCGCGGACGATCATCGGCGTGATCACCATGAAGATGATCAGCAGAACCAAGACGACGTCGACCAGCGGCGTCACGTTGATCTCCGCGCGCACCCGCCCCTTGGCGTGGGGCTTCGCGTGCAGCCGCCGTCGCCGCGCGGGCGGCGTTCCCGCCGGCGACGTCGGTTGCGCCGGCTGCTGGTCGGGCTGCTTCATGCCGCGCCGCCGTCTTTCAACCGCGCAGGATGGTGTCGACCAGCTCGGACGCGGTCTCGTCGATGTCGACCGTCAGGTCGTCGATCCGGGCCGTGAAGTAGTTGTAGAACCAGACCGACAGGATGGCGACGCCCAGGCCGACGGCGGTCGTGATCAGCGCCTCCGCGATGCCCGCCGACACCGTCCCGATCCCGCCGCCGCCCTTGGTCGGGTCGGACAGCTTCTGAAACGCGGTGATGATGCCGCCGACGGTTCCGAACAGGCCGACGAAGGGGGCCGATGAGGCCACCGTCGCCAGCACGGGCATCCCGCGGCGCAGGCCTGCCAGCTCGCGATCCTTGCTGCGCTCCATGGCGCGGTTGACGATCTCGGCGACGTCGAACGGCGACGCGCTGGCGGCGTTCGGGCGGTCCAGGCCGCGCGTGTATTCGTGCACGCCGGCGCCGATCACCTTGGCCAGCGGGCTACCTGCGAACCGCTTCTCCAGGCCGTCCGCCTCGCGCAGCCGGCCGGCCTCCTCGACCAGCGGGGCCAGGGCCTCGATGTAGAGGCGGGACTGCTTGCGCCCGCGCGCGAACGCCGCCAGGCGGTCGGCGGCGACGGCCAGGGCGTACAGCGACATCCCGACCAGGACCACCACGACGGCGCGCGCCGTGAAGCCCATCTCGTGCCACAGTCCGACCAGTGTGAAGTCCATCGTGTCTCCTCATTGACCTCGGAATTCGAATCGGCCGAAATAACAAAACGGAACAGGAATGCCGTCGGCCATCAACGGCCGATAGCGCCAGGCCTTGACGGCGCGCACGACGTTGTCGTCCAGCAACGGGTCTGCCCGCTGCATCAGCGAGACGCTGTCGACGTCACCTCCGCGCGTGACGCAGATCTTCGCGCTGACCACGTAGAGCGCGCCGGCCCGCCGCAACGAGGGGGGGAACGCAGGCTCATCACCGGACTGCTTCTGCAGGGCGCCCATGTTCGGGGGCAGGAACTTGCGGGCGCCCACCGGAGCGCCGGTGCCGCCGACCGTCCCGCCGATCGTCCCGCCCACCTTGCCGCCAATGGTCCCACCGATGGTTCCGCCGATCGTGCCCCCGATGGTTCCGCCGATGACGCCGCCCTTGACGCCCCCCTTCACGCCGCCTGAGTCGTTCTGGGCGACTTTGACCTCCTTGGGCTCTTCCTTCGGCGTCTCGCGCGGCTGGACGATGTCGGGGACCTTGGTGGGAACGATCTTGGGTTTGACGACGACGCGCTTCTTGGCGCCGCCACCGCCGCCGGCTGGTGGCGGGGGAGGCGGGGGCGGCGGCGCGGACGACAGGAACGTCACTTTCACCGACGGGGGCGACAGCTCGTCGACGTGCCAGAAGGAATACGCCACGCCCGCGCCCAGCAGCGCGGCATGGAACGCGATGGACAGCGCCAGCGTCAGCCGGTTGCGGCGGGGCCGTTTCCCCGATTGCGCGCGGAACCCCTCGAACGCCACCGCCTAGGATTTCCCCCCGCGCGCGTCCAGCGCTCGTTTCTGCCAGTCGTCGGCTTCGTCGACGGCGAACTGCCAGGCGATCGGATCCGCGAACAGCGCGAAGGACTTCTGGCGCCAGAGCAGCGCCAGGAACGTCATGGCCTCGGGATAACGCGACCGGCGGGCCAGCGCGCGCTGCAGGTACGCGATCCCCTCATCGGCCAGCGCGATGCGCGCGGCGCCGCTGACGTCGTCGGCGCTGGGAGGCGGCTCGGGGGGCGCCTCTGCGGGGTGAGCGGTGGCGGCGGGCCAGGGGGAGAGGCTCGCCACCTTGTCGCCGCCGCCGTGGGCCGACAGGATCTGCCACACGAAGGTGCCGACGCCGTACTGCACCTCCGCATCGTCGGGGCGCAGCCCGGCCGCCTGCTTCGACCAGTCGAGCGCCTGCTGCCACTTCCCCCATTTGTAATAGACGTCCTGCAGCCCGTGGACGGCGTCCAGGTCGCTCGGGTTGCGGCGGTGGCGCTCGAGGTAGGTCGCCTCGAGCTCGGGCCAGGCGCCGGTGTCGAACCAGGTCTGCAGCGTCAGCTCGGAGGCGCGCGGGTCGTTCGGCGCGACCTCGGCCAGCCGCTTGAAGGCGGCCAGCGCGCAGGCGGCGGCGCGCCGGCTCTCCGGGTCGCGGCCGCCCGGCGCGATCAGCTGGCGGCAGGTGTACCCCTTGTTCAGCCACAGGGTCGGCAGCCCGGGGACGAAGGCCTCGGCTTCCTCGAACTTGGTGACCGCTTCGGCGTACTTACCGCGCCGGTAGAGCTCGTTCGCGTCCTGGATCCGCTTGCGGCCCCGGACCTCGGAGCAGGATGGAAGGACGACCAGCGACGCCAGCGCGAGGAGAGCGCCAGCTCTAGCGGAGATCGAAGACCTGTAGCTCATCGCCGCCCCGCGCGAAGCTCTTGAACCGCTTGAGCACCACCAGCGTGTCGGCACGGGTCCGGTACGTCACCGGGCGGGGCGTGAACACGCGCCCGCGGAAGGTGACTTCACCGTTCGAGGCGTCGGCCGAGTAAAGGTCGAGCATCGGCAGGTCCGGCTTGCGACGCTTCACGGCGTCGACGTTCAGGGGATCCACGGCCAGGCCGAACGTCAGGTGGTTCGGCGCGGGGCCTTCCTCGACCACCAGCGATTTCGGATCGTAGAGGCGGAACGGAACGACCAGGGCCGCTGGGACCTTTTTCCCCATCGCGTCGATTACATCGACACCCGACCCGTCTTGATTGAGGTCGACGAACAGCGACTGCCCCGGGTGGTCGCGCCGCAGCTGGCCGGTGACCTCCCACCCCAGCAGGTCGGGAATCTCGGCCTCGCTGACGGTCTTGCCGGTCAGCGCGTCGATGACGGTCTTGCGCGGCCGGTCGCGCGCGTCGGCGGCCTTGTCGTAGGCGCCGGCCCGCTCGGCCAGGATCCGCGTGTACCCGTCGAAAAAGCCCACCAGGCGCACAGGCTGCGTCGCCGGCTTGAGGTTGCCGGCGGGATCCGTGTGGAAGACATGCGGCTTGCCCGCCGGCGCCAGCGTCGCCAGCGTGAACGGGGTGACGGTGTAGGTGGCCTCGGCTCCGTGTGCGCCCGTCTTGCGGTCGAACGCGACCAGCAGCCCGGCCGTCGGGCCGCCGCCGCTGGGTGGGCGGGCGAACGCGGTGACCGGCCCCACCTTGGCGAGGAGCTTGCCGGCCGCATCCATCAGCAAGGCGAACACCGGCGCGCTGTCGTCCGGCGTCGTCCGCGCGATCAGCACCTGCCCCTTGCCGCCGGGCAGGACCTCGAGACGCGCGGGCGCCAGCCGCTTGTCGGGCAGATCGAACGCGCCCGTCTGGCGCGGCGGGCTGGCGGTCAGGTCGTACGTTTCGATCTTGGCGAACGTGGCGCCGTCCTCGCGAATCACGGCCAGCGTGGTACCCGCGTCGTCGAGCCCGAACACCTCGTCGAAGTACCCCTCGCCGGCCGGCGGCTTCAGCGTGCCGCGCGCCTCCAGCGGTTTGGCGGCGGCCTTGTCGCTCTTTTTTTGAGCGCCGGCCACGCCGGACGACGCGATCAACCCAACCGAGAGCAGCGCGAAGAACGCTCGACGTGCCCGCATGCGTAGGTTAGGCGCCGGCACGGCTCAGGAAGGCGTCGATCTGCGCGCGCGCCTGGTCGCCCAGGGTCACGAATTTCACGCCCATGCGCAGGTCCTCGGGGGGCGTGGCCGACACGATCTCGCCGGTCAGGCTGATCGGCACCTGGTCGCCGGGCAGGGTGAACGTGAGGTTCACGCTGGTCCCGACCGGCAGGGGGATCGTGTGTTCCAGGCGCAACCCGCCGCGCGACAGGTTACCCGCGCGCCGAAAATAGCGCTCGGACCCGGTCGTCTCCTCGACCCACATCTCGACTGGAATGCGCGCGGCACCGCGGCGCTCTTCGCCGGCTCCGGACATGCCGCGATGGTACACGCGCACCTGCGCCGGCGCCACAGGCCCGCTTGGAACTTCGGCCCCAACTCGGGTATGAAGGGGGCGATGTCACGACGGCGAATTTTGGTCACCGGAGGCTCCGGCTTCGTGGGCTCCCACCTGTGCGAGCGACTTCTGAAGGAAGGACACGAGGTGGTTTGCCTCGACAACTTCTTCACGGGGTCGCGGTCGAATGTCGAGCACCTGCTGGACCACCACCGGTTCGAGCTGATGCGGCACGACGTCACCGAACCGCTGACCATGGAGGTCGACGAGGTCTTCCACCTGGCCTGTCCCGCGTCGCCCATTCATTACCAGCGCAACCCGGTGCGGACGATCCGGACGGCCGTCGAGGGGACGCTGAACATGCTGGATCTCGCGCGCGAGGCCAAGGCGCGCGTGCTGATCGCCTCGACATCCGAGGTGTACGGCGACCCGATCGAGCACCCGCAGCACGAGAGCTACTGGGGGAACGTCAACCCCATCGGGCCGCGCGCCTGCTACGACGAGGGTAAGCGCTGTGCCGAGGCGCTGGCCGTCTCGTACGCGCGCCAGTACTCGGTGGAGGTGCGGATCGCGCGCATCTTCAATACCTACGGACCGCGCATGCACGAAAATGACGGCCGCGTGGTCTCGAATTTCGTGGTGCAGGCGCTGCGAAACGAGTCCATCACCGTCTACGGCGAGGGGCAGCAGACGCGCTCGTTCTGTTTCGTGAGCGACCTCATCGAAGGGTTCATCCGGCTGATGGCGAGCCCGCACGGCGCCGACCCGGTGAACCTGGGGAACCCGCGCGAGACCACCGTGCTGGAGCTGGCCGAGATGACGCGGAAGCTGACCAAGTCGAGCTCCGAGATCATTCGCGCGCCGCTGCCGAAGGACGATCCGACCCGGCGCAAGCCGGACATCTCGCGCGCGCAGCAGCTCCTCGGTGGTTGGGCGCCGGTCGTCCCGCTCGAGCAGGGGCTGGCCGCGACGATCGACGACTTCAAGCGCCGGCTGGCCGCCTGACGGACGGGTCGGGCGCCGCCCGGTCCAGCGGCTCACCGGTGACCGGGTGCGCGAGTCCCGTCGCGGCCACCTCCGCCAGCGGGATGCGGACGAACGGCCGTTCCAAGAGGCGCGGGTGGGGCAGGATCAGCCGGGGTGGGTCGTCGATGATGTCGTCGCCCACCAGCAGCAGGTCGATGTCGATCAAGCGGGGCGCGTGGTGCTGCCCGAGGGGGCGCACGCGTCCCAGCGCCGCTTCGATGTTCAAGCAGAGCGCCAGCAGGGCGTCCGCCGACAGTTCCGTCTCCACGCGCGCCGCCGCGTTCAAATAGGGCGGCTGCGGCTCCGGCGCCACCGCGTCTGTTTCGTAGAGCGCGGACCGGGCGCGCAGGGCGGCGCCCGCCGGTGTCAGCCGCCGCATCGCCTCGGCGATTGCCGCCGCGCGATCACCCAGGTTGGCGCCGAACGCCAGGTACGCGACCTTCACCACCGCCTGTATAGTGTGACCGAACCGTGCCCGCTGGAACCATTCCTGCCGCGCTCTCAGGTCTGGCGACCGGCCTGGGGGCGTTGCCATTCCTGTTCGTGCGCGACCTGCCCCGGCGCGCGTACGACGGCATCCTGGGCCTGGGCGCCGGGCTGATGCTGGCGGCGGCGACGCTGGGGCTCGTCGCCGAGGCGCTGCGCGGCGTGACCGACGCGGGCGGGTTCCATGCCGGGCGCCTGGCCCTTGTGCTGGGCGGGTTCGCGGCGGGCGCGGCGCTGGCGGCGGCGATGGATCGACTGATCCCGCACCGGCACGCCGGCGGTCACCATCAGCACCTCGGGCACGAAAAGGGACACGACGTTCACGACCGCCACGACGCTGCCGACGAAGCGCGCGACGCGCGACGCGCCTACGCCGTCGTGGGCGCGCTGAGCTTGCACCGAATCCCCGAGGGGCTGGCCATCGGCGCGGGATTCGCGCCGCGCAGCTCGAACCTGGGGATCGTGCTGGCGATGGCCATCGGCGTGCAGAACGTCTGCGAGGGGATCGTCATGTCGGCTCCGCTGCGGCACGAGGGGGTGGGGCGCTGGCGCGGCCTGGCCATCGTGGCGCTGACCGGCCTCGTCATCCCGGCCGCCGCCGTGCTGGGCGACTTCCTGGCCGACGCGGCGCTGGCCACGCTCCCCTTCGTCCTGGCACTCGCGGGCGGCACGCTCACCTACGTGACGTCCGTCGAAATCATCCCCGAATCCCACAGCCACGGCAACGAAGGCACCGCCTCCGCCGGCCTCGTCGCGGGCTTTTTGCTGACCACCGCCCTGGAAGCGATCCTCCGCTGAAGCATTTTTTTATCGAACGCGACCGGGTCGGGCCGGTTCTCATCGAGCGTGACCCAGTGCGGGGCTGCTACGGGGGCCGGGTGTTCTGTTGCGTGCACCGGGCAGCCTAACTGACGGCGAAGACGCCGTCAGATGGCGCCCTCCTACTCGCCTTGGCGTCCCGCCGCAGACGGCGGGAGCA
>JBJMQQ010000025.1:0-4483 GCA_045802645.1 Polyangia bacterium | reverse complement strand
CAGGAGGCGCGTGGCCGTGTCCAGCTGGGTGCGCACGATCTGGCCGATGCGGGTCAGCTGGTCGCGCGCGCTGAGCCCGTCGGGGCTGGCTTCGACCAGCGCGGCCGCCTCGAGCTGCTCGTGCAGCCCCGAGACGCGAATCATGAAGAATTCGTCCAGGTTCGACGAGTAGATGGCCAGGAACTTCAGTCGCTCGAGCAGCGGCCACCGCGTGTCACGGGCCTGGTCCAGCACCCGCTCGTTGAACGCCAGCCACGACGTTTCGCGGTTGATGTAGAGCGCCGGGTTCGTCAGGTCGGGCGCGGCCGACGGCGCCGTCCCCGTCGCGGCGGCGGGCTCCGGGCGGTCTACGCGCATAGGTTTTTCGTCGACCTGAGCCGGTTGCATGGTCCTCCGCACGCGTCAGCGTACTCCAAAGGATCGGGGAGATCGTCGCGTTTGCGTGACATTCACCCCGCCTGGGACGTTGTTTGTCCGCGCCTTGCCGCGGTCGAGCTCGTCCCTTAGGTTCGCGAGATGACAAATTCACTCCATCAGCTCAGCGCCGAAGCCATCGACCACCAGCAGCGGCCGCTGTCCGCCTACGCGGGCAAGGTCCTGCTGGTCGTGAACACCGCGTCGGAGTGCGGGTTCACCCCGCAATACACCGGCCTCGAGAAGCTCTGGCGCGACTATCAGGCGCGCGGGCTTGTCGTGCTGGGCTTCCCCTCCAACGACTTCGGCGCCCAGGAGCCCGGCTCCGAAGCCGAAATCCAGACGTTCTGCGAGACCAAGTACCGCGTCTCGTTTCCGCTGTTCGCGAAGGTCGCCACCAAGGGGCCCGCGAAGTCCCCGGTGTACCAGTTTCTGACAGCCCAACATGGAGAGCCTCGATGGAATTTTCACAAGTATCTGGTCGGCAAGGACGGTCACGTCATTCGAGCCTTCGAATCGAAAGTGACGCCCGACGACCCGGAGCTGCGCAGCGCCATCGAGACAGCGCTCGCGGCAACGGACTAGGGTTCTTCGCGTTCGGCCTGGCCGCCGCGCTGGCGGCCGGCTGCGGCGGTGGCAGCGGAAAGTCGGGCAACGGCGGCTCCGGCGGGCAGGGCGTGGGCGGACAGGCGGGCGGGATCGCGGTGACCCCGCTGGTCGTCTCTGTGAAGACGCCGAAGGCGCGCACGACGACCTGGTCGGTGAATTACTGGATGTGGTCGCCCAGCTACGGCAACCACGTCGCCGGGACCGAGTCGCTGGTCGCGCCGCTGAAGGTGAGCTACCTGCGGGTGGGCGGGTACAACAACGACGCCAACGTCCCCGACCCCTTCGATCATGCCCAGCTCGACGCGATGGTGGCCTATGCCCGCGCGATCGGCGCCGAACCAATCTTGCAGGTCCCCGTGCTGGCCGACAACAGCGGCAAGACGCCGACCGCCGACACGGCCGCGGAGATGGTGACCTACGCGAACGTCACGAAGGGGTACGGGATCAAGTACTTCTCGATCGGGAACGAGCCCGACATCTACCCCGATCAGGCCAGCACGCCTGCGTCGCGCGCGGGATACAAGCCGGCCGACGTCTGCACGACGGCGACGGCTTTCGTCACGGCCATGAAGGCCGTCGATCCCACGATCCAGATCGTCGGCCCGGACCTGGCCTGGAAATATCAGGCTGGCAACGGCGCGAACGACTGGCTGACGCCCATCCTGCAGACCTGCGGCAGCCTCTTCGACGTCATCTCGATCCACCGCTACCCGTTCGAGGCGGCGGTGGCCACGCTGCCCGCGGCCAAGGCCGACGCCGCCGCGTTCCGGCAGGCGATCAACTCGGTGCGGGGGATCCTGGCCGCGACCGGGCAGGCGGCAAAGCCGCTGGCGCTGACGGAGATGAACGTCGCCTACGACGCGACCTCGTGCGTGCTGAGCTCGTCACCGGCGACCGTCGGCGGCGCGCTGTGGCTGGCCGACGCGCTCGGCACGGCCATCGATCTGGGTCTGTGGACGTCGGCGGTGTGGGACATCGCCGACGACGAAGTGTGGGCGCTGGGGCTGATCGGCATCCTGCCCGCCCACGTGCCCCGCCCGGCCTACTACGCGTACCAGCTTTACGCCGACCACTTCGGGCCGACGTCGGTGGCAGTCTCGTCCGCACCCGCGGGCGTGACCGCGTACGCCAGCCGCAACGCTGCGGGTGATGCGACGGAGATCATCTACGTGAACTGGAACGCCCAGGACGTGGGGGTCGAGGTGCAGGTGACCGACCTGGCGACCCCGCCGGCGACGCCGACGTTCCGGCTGCCGGGTCAGTCGCTGGGCGCGATCGAGATCCCGGACAACGGGAACGCACGGGCCTGGTCGTACGCCGAGGCCGAACGGAAGGCGGCCGTCGGCCCCCAACCGCTGGTGGCCGGCACGGCGCCGGCCGTCGCGGTCGACGGCGGTGCCACGGGCGCGGGCAAGGTGGTGGGCACCAACTGCCCGCATTCAGACGGCGGCTTCGTCTGCCCGCGCATGACGGTCACTAACCCTGCCATCACGGTGGCCGGCATCAACACGACGGCGGGCGTCAGCTTCGGCACCAACGAATGGGTCTCGTACAGCTACGCGGCGCCCGGTCAAACCGCGCCCGTCGGGATGGCCACCGGCGACGGGAACGGCCTGCACATTCAGGGCGGATTCGTTGCGCCGATCAAAGGCGGCGGCAACTACATGGGCCTCGGCCTCTTTTCGTTGAGCGACCAGTGCCTGGACGCCTCGGCGTACACCGGCGTGCAGTTCGAGTTCGGCGGTTCGCTGGGCGGCTGCTCTCTGGCCTTCAGCGCAGGCTTCAGCGGTGACGCCTTCAGCGGTGATGATCCGACCCGCGGCGGGTGCCAGGGGAGCGAATCGACCTGCTACGGGCCCAGCGCCGACGTGACCGCGCAGACCGCGGGCGGCGCCGACGCCGGGGTCGTCGTCAAGGTCCCCTTCACCAATCTCAGCGGCGGCGTGCCGATGAGCGCCGTGGACCCCAGCACGTTGGTGGACGTCCAGTGGCAACTGAGCTGGTCGAGCCTCGGCACCGACGCCGGCGGCTGCAGCGCCGACTTCACGGTGAAGAACGTCGCGTTCTACAAGTGATAGATCGACCTCGGTCGTAGCCGGCGCGAGACGACGGTCGCGACGGTCGTCGCCACGAAAAGCGGAAGCACCACGGCGTAGTCGCCGGACAGCTCGAACGCGAGCACGGCGGCCATGACAGGTGCGTGCGTCGTGGCGGCGATCATCGTCGCCATGCCGACCAGCACGTACCCGCCGGCGGCCTGCGGCACGTGACCGACGGTCTCCGCCAGCGCGCCAACGATGCCCCCCAGGGCCCCGCCCAGGAACAGCGACGGGGTGAACACGCCGCCCGGGCTGCCGGATGAGACCGAGGCGGTGGTGCCCAGCGCTTTCACGCCCAGCAGCAGCGCCAGCATTGCCGGGCCGTACTCGCCGTCCAGCATCCGCTGGATGACTTCGTACCCGTTGCCCGCCACCTCGGGAAAGCGCAGCGCGCACGCGCCGACCAGCACCCCGCCCAGCGCGCCGCGCGCGGCGGCCGGCGCCGGAACCGCCCGAAAGAGCCGGCGGCCACCGTCCAGCAAGGCCATGAACGCGGGCCCCGTCAGGCCGGCGGCCAGGCCCAAGAGGCCGTATGCGGCCAGCTCGGCGGGCGACTGCAACGCGAAGGTTCGAAGCCCGTAGAGCGGTCCGCCGCCCAGCGCGAGCCGGCTGATGACCGTCGCCACCGTCGTCGCGGCCAGCGCCGGGAGCACCAGTTCCGGCGTCGCGCGACCAGCGATCACCTCGATCACGAACACGACCGCGGCGATCGGCGTGTTGTACGCGGCGGCAAAACCGGCCGCCGTGCCGGCGGTGATCAGCCTGCGGCGCGCGTCGGCGGCCGTGGACGTCTGCGGCGCCAGCGCAGAGCCGGCCGCGGCCCCCACCTGCAAGAGCGGCCCTTCGCGCCCCAGCGAGCCGCCCGTCGAGATCGCGCTGAAGGTGGCCGCCGCGTCCACCAGCGTCGCGCGCAGCGGGATCCGCCGGCCGTCCGACACGGCGGCGATCATCTGCCCTGTTCCCGCGCCACCGCGAACGCGGGCCGCCAGTCCGGCCGCGAGCGCGCCGCCCGCGGCCGGGATCAGCAGGCGCGCCAGGACGGGCAGCGCGGTGAAAGCGCTGACGATGTCCGGCCGCCCGTAGGCGTGCGTGAACAGCGCCTGGTCCGCCGCGCGGAAGGCGACGGCGAACGCCCCTGCCACAGCGCCGGCGAGCAGCCAGGCCGCGCCCGTTCGAAGCGCCGGAACCAGGCGTGTGGCAGGCATCCCCGAGCCCGGCTGGGCTCGTGCGAATGTTGGCGCCGGTCGTCATCGAGTCAAGCGGACGCCTCGGTCGCGATTGGTTGGAAATCGACCGCACGCGCCCCCCGCCGGGGAGATCTTGCACGCGGCGTCTCCGCGACGTCGGGCGTGCCGGGGCAT
>JBJMQQ010000005.1:0-11566 GCA_045802645.1 Polyangia bacterium | reverse complement strand
TTCATCACCAACCGGATCGGGGACTTCGGCTTCCTGATCGGGATGTTCCTGCTGTTCCAGTACACGGGGACGCTGAACTTTCAGGAGATCACGGCCGCGGCGCACGGCGGCGGCCCGCTGATGCAGACGCTGTGGCTGGGGGCGCCGGTCGCCTTCTGGGCGGCGCTGTTCCTGTTCATCGGCGCCACCGGTAAGTCGGCGCAGCTCCCTCTTTACGTCTGGCTGCCGGACGCGATGGCGGGTCCGACGCCGGTCTCGGCGCTCATCCACGCGGCCACGATGGTGACCGCCGGCGTCTACATGGTGGCGCGTCTTCACGCGGTCTACCTGCTGACCCCCGCGGCGATGGCCATCGTGGCGATCGTCGGGGCGCTGACGGCGCTGTTCGCGGCGATCATCGGGTTCGCGCAGAACGACTTCAAGAAGGTGCTGGCCTACTCGACGGTCAGCCAGCTGGGCTTCATGTTCGCGGGCGTCGGCACCGGGAACTTCGACGCCGGCATCTTCCACCTGTTCACGCACGCCTTCTTCAAGGCCGGCCTGTTCCTCTGCGCCGGGTCCGTCATGCACGCGATGAGCGGCTCGGGCGACATCACGATCATGGGCGGGCTGCGCAAGAAGATCCCCTGGACCCACGCGGTCTTTGCGGTCTGCTGGCTGGCGATCTGTGGCGTCCCGGCCTTCTCGGGCTTCTTCTCGAAGGACTCGATCATCTCGGGCGCGTTCGCGACCGAGATCTACGGCGAGCAGCTGGCCTGGGTCGGCAAGTTCGTGGGCGTGGTCCTGATGATCGCGGCGCTGGGCACCGCCTTCTACATGTCGCGGCTCTACTTCCTGGTCTTCTCGGGCAGCGAGACGCGCGCCCCGCACGACGTGCAGCACCACATCCACGAGTCGCCCGGCAGCATGGTCGGCCCGCTGGTCGTGCTGGCGATCGGCGCGGCGGTGGGCGGCTTCATCGGCATTCCCGGCGGCCTCTTCGACCACCCCGAGTGGAACCTGCTGGCCGAGCATCTGGCCCCGGTGATGGGCCCCGAGATGGAGGTCGCCAAGAACACCGAGGCGATCTTCATGGTGGTCTCCACCGTCCTCGCGCTGCTGGGCATCGGCCTCGCGTACGTGTTCTACGGTGGTGGCTACCGCGAGCCGTCGCGCAAGTTCGCGGCCGGTGCGCCCGGTCTGGTGCGGCTGGTCCAGGACAAGTTCCGGATCGACGAGCTCTACCAGTTCCTGATCATCCGCCCGATCAAGAAGGTGTCGCAAGCCATCTACGTGGTCGTCGACCGCATCCTCATCGACAAGATTTTGGTCGAGGGGGTGGGCGGCGTCGTCGACGTGTTCGGACGGCTCGTGCGCGGGTTCCAGGTGGGCGACGGGCAGCGCTACATGGCCGTCTTCGCCATCGGCGCCGCGGCGGTCGTCTACTTCTCGACGCGGCCCACGATCCCCAGCACGCTGGCCGTGTCGGTGAACGGGACGGCCGTCGACGTCGACGCGCGCCGCGCCGGCCGGAACAGCGACCGCGGGCTCGAGTACAGCTTCGACTTCAACGATGACGGGCGCGCCGAGGTGACCGGCACCGAGCCGTCGGCGCACCACGACTACGGCCGCGCCGGCACCTACACGCTTCGCGTCGAGGTGAAGGACCCCCGGTGGGGGACGCACTCGTCCCTCAAGCAGAAGATCGAGGTCAAGTGATGGGCGTCCTCGGCTGGATCACTCTGCTTCCGCTCTTCGGCGCGCTGCTGGTCATGCTGGTCCCGCGCGACGAGGAGTCGATCCATCGCGGCCTGGGCTTCGCGACCGCGCTGGCGACCTTCCTGGTCTCGCTGCTGCTGCTGAGCGGGTTCGACTCCGCGCAGGCCGGCTTCCAGATGCAGGTCGACAAGCCCTGGATTGCGCCGCTGGGCGTGCACTTTCACCTGGGCGTCGACGGGATCTCGCTGTGGCTGGTGCTGCTGACGACGTTCCTGATGCCGCTGACGCTGGCCTTCCCGCAGGCGATCGGCATCCGCAACGTGCGCGTCCGTGAGTTCACGGCGGCGATGCTGATCCTGGAGACGGGGATGATCGGCGCTTTTCTGGCCGTCGACCTCTTCGTCTTCTACGTGTTCTGGGAGGTGATGCTGATCCCGATGTACTTCATCATCGGGATCTGGGGCGGGGATCGGCGCCTCTACGCGTCCATCAAGTTCGTCATCTACACGATGGTCGGCTCGCTGCTGATGCTGGTGGCGATCCTGTACCTCTACGCGCAGTTCCACGCGGTCACCGGCACCTACAGCTTCGATTACGCGCAGCTCTCGCACCTGACGCTGCCGGCCGGGCCGCAGATGTTGTGCTTCGCGGCGTTCGCGCTGGCCTTCGCCATCAAGGTGCCGATCTTCCCGCTGCACACCTGGCTGCCCGACGCGCACGTCGAGGCGCCGACGGGCGGCTCGGTCATCCTGGCTGGCGTCCTGCTGAAGTTCGGGGCCTACGGGTTCCTGCGCTACGCGCTGCCGCTGTTCCCGCTGGCCGCCGCGCAGGCAGCGCCGGTGCTGGCCGTGCTGGCGGTGATCGGGATCGTCTACGGCGCGCTGATGGCGTACGTGCAGGACGACGCCAAGAAGCTGGTGGCGTACTCGTCGGTCTCGCACCTGGGATTCGTGGTGCTGGGGATCTTCTCGATGAACACGATTGCGCTGCAGGGCGCGATCTACCAGATGGTGGCCCACGGCATCACCACGGGCGGCCTGTTCTTCGGCGTCGGCTGGCTCTATGACCGGCGCCACACGCGCAAGCTGGCCGACTTCGGCGGCCTGTGGGCCAAGACGCCCGTGTTCGCCGCGCTGTTCCTGGCCATCGTGCTGGGGTCGGTCGGCCTGCCGGGCCTCTGCGGGTTCGTCGGGGAGTTCCTGGTCCTGATCGGGACGTTCACCGCGAACAAGAGCTGGGTGGCCAGCGGGCTCGTCGGCTTCTTCCCGGCGCCCAAGCTGATGGGCGCCATCTCGGCGACCGCCGTCATCCTGGCGGCGATGTACCTGCTGACCATGTACCAGAAGCTGATGTTCGGGCCACTCGACAACCCCAAGAACAAGACCGTGCGCGATGCCCACGGGCGCGAGACCATCGTGCTGGGGATCGTCGTCCTGGCCGCGCTGGTCACGGGGCTCGCGCCGCAGCCGATCCTGAGCCGCACCGAGAAGACCGTCGACGCGTTCGTCGCCGGGTACCGCGATCGGTTGCAGGACGCGCGGCGCCTGCCGGACGCGCCGGCCCACCTTTTCCCGGCGCTGGCGGCTGCCGCGGCGCCTGCTCCGTCCGGGGGTAACCAGCCTTGAACTTCGACGTCTCCCAGCTCGCCGCCTACCCGCCCATGCTGATCCTGATCGGGATGGGGTGCCTCATCTTGCTCGGCGAGACGTTCATTCGCGGCACGTCCCGGACCGGGCTGGCCTGGATCGGGGTTGCGTCGTGCGTCGCCTCGCTGGCCGCCATCGTCGCCGAGTGGCCGGACGCGGCTACGCCGACGACACACTTCAACGGCATGCTGACGGTCGACCGGATGTCGCTGTACCTGGACGCCGCGTTCGTGTTGTCCGCCGCGCTGACGCTGCTGTTCGCGCCGCCGTACCTGAAAGAGCAGCGCTTCGAGTTCGGCGAGTTCTACGCGCTGGTGCTGCTGGGGACGGCGGGGATGATGATGGTCATCCACGCGTCCGGGCTGGTGTCGCTGCTGATCGGCATCGAGACCATGTCGCTGGCCGCGTACGTGCTGACCGGGTCCTGGCGGCGCAGCCTGCGCAGCGCCGAGGGCGCGATGAAGTACTTCTTGATGGGCGCCTTCGCGACCAGCTTCCTGGTGTACGGGATGGCGCTGGTCTACGGCACCACCGGCGGCGAGCTGAACTACGCCGGGATCGCGGCGCATGTGGACACGGCCAGCAAGATGCCGCTGTTCTACATGGGCGAGTACTTCATCCTCATCGCGCTGGTCTTCAAGGTGGCGGCCGTTCCGTTCCACATGTGGGCCCCCGACGCGTACGAGGGGGCGCCGACGCCGGTGACCGGGTTCATGGCGGCCGGCGTGAAGGCCGCTGCGTTCGGCGCGATCGTGCGCCTGCTGGGCTCCGCCTTCGCGAGCCCGCTGATGGTGTTCGACTTCACCGGCTGGGCGTCGGCGTTGTCGGTGCTGGCCGTGCTGACGATGACGGTCGGCAACCTGGCCGCCATCCGGCAGGACAACGTCAAGCGGATGCTGGCCTACTCGTCCGTCGCGCACGCGGGCTACCTGCTGATCGGGGTCGTCGCCTCGGGGCTGGGCGTCGCCAGCGCGAAGCCGGCCGTGCTGTTCTACCTCGTCGCCTACACCTTCATGACGCTGGGCTCGTTCGGCGTGGTCGCCTGGATCGGCAACCGCAGCGACGAGCGCCTCTACGTCGACGACTGGGCGGGCATGGCGACCTCGCGCCCGGCGGTCGCGCTGGCGATGACGATCTTCCTGCTGTCGCTGGGCGGTGTGCCGCCGATGGGCGGGTTCTTCGCGAAGTTCTACCTGTTCCGCGCCGCGATGGAGTCCCCGCAGCTCTACTGGCTGGTCGTGGTGGGCGTGCTCAACAGCATGGTCAGCATCTACTACTACCTGCGCATCATCGTCGCGATGTACTTCCGCGACCCGGTCCGCCCGCTGGCGCCGACCGACGGCACCTCGATGCGCGCCGGTCTGCTGCTGACCGCGCTGGTCGTCGTCCTGCTGGGCGTCTTCCCCGGCACCCTGGTCGACTGGGCCGGCCCCGCGCTGTAAGCCGGAGTTCCTTCTTTCGGCCGCGCGCCGGGTCAGGCGGGTCGGTTCGGCGCGGAGGCCGGCGCCTCGCCTAGGCGAATGAGCCCATGGCGCCGCCAGCCGACCGTTAAGAGCCACGTTCTGGGTCTAACTGTCGCTGGTGGATCGACGGCGAAGTCGAACGTCGGGTCGTGATCGCGCCAGCCGTCGAACCAACGGGCAGATGAGCAGGGGTCAACCGGCGGGACCTCTCGCCCGTGTTTACGGGAATTGTGGAGGACGTAGCAGAGGGCGTGGCGGACCTCGCGCGGGGTCTGCAGGTCGCGAGAGCGATAGCGATCAGCCCACACTGCGCCGGACCGGCCGACCGCCCGGTTGACCGCGCGAGCGGCGCGGATCGAGAGACCGCGTAGGCCCGACGACAGAGCCACTTTGTCGTGCGCCTCGACGATCAAGTGAACGTGGTCGCGCTGCACCGAGAAGTGGGCAATACGGAAGTTCGTCCGCGACGCGCCGTCGATCGCGGACTCTAGAACGCCGTACAGACGAGCGCCGCGCAGTGAGTCGATCTCGCGTCGAGCACGAAGCGTGACGTGGACGGGGTGGCGGCTCTTGTGCTCGCAGCGTGCCCGATGGAGGACCAGCGGACGACGGCCAGGCTTCCGGCCTGCCCCAGAGCGCGCGCCGCCCCAGCCGTGTCGAACAGGAAGCGAGAGCTGACTCTGGACCGAGGAGCGTCGCATCTTGATTAGGGCTATAATATCAGGTGTGTTGGTTCCCCGCACTATCGAAGTGGTCTGTTTCGCACCGATAGAGGCGCACCGGCAGCACCGCGTCGGCGCGAACAGGCAGCGCGGCGGTGCCCAGGCAGCGCTAGCTCACGGGCACCACGCCGGGTCGATGGCCCACACGGGGATGCCGTCGACCGGGCAGGGGACGTAGTGTTGGCGCAGGTACACGTCGACGGGGCCGTCCTGCGTGTAGTGCAGCTTCGAGATCATCTCGTAATCCACGAAGGCGATCTCCGGCTTCACGCTGTCCAGCTGCGTGACCAGGCGCCTCTGACAGGCATCGTCACAGACCACCGTCTCTGACACGAAGAACGGGTTCTTCTTACCCAAGAGGTAGTAAAGGCCGGGCAGGAACGGCCCGGCGTAGATCGCGTGCGCCTGCGCGACCCGCGGCTTGATGACGGGCTTTGGACGTTTGCCCAGCAGGTCGGCCTGAAGGACGCTGTCTTCGCCGTAGCCGGCGCCGCCGGCCGTGGTGCCCGTCCAGACCAGCAGGAACGCCAGCGTCATGGCCAGCACCACGGCCGCCGGGAACTGAGCCGAGGTCCTGGGGCGGACGACCCGGTCGTGAAGGACGAAGACGCCGAACACGATCGCCGGGAACGAATTGATGGCGAAGTGGCTGGCCTCCATGTTGTGCAGCATCGCGAGGAACAGCGCGGCCTGGACGCAGGTCAGCGCCTGCAGCACGCGATCGCGCAGCTTCAGCGCCGTCACGCCCATGCCCGCCACCAGCACCAGCGCGGCCCACCGGTACACGCCCGACGCCGAGGTGTGGCCCAGGTAGTTACCGGTGATCGGGATGATGAGCCACTGCCGCACCAGCGTGACCGGGTTCCACATCAGGAACAGCGGCGCAATCGTCACGGCGAAGCCGGCCGCCAGCAAGAGGACCGCTCGCACGCGACGCCCACGCGCTGCCGTCGCAAACAGATACGCCGCGCCGCTGAACGCCAGCAGCGAGCCCTTGATCGCCAGGAACCAGAAGACGACGCCGGCGGCCACGCCGACCAGCGCCTGGTCGCGCCGCCGGACGGTGCCGTCGGCCCGAGCCTGAGCGACGCGCACGAGCGCCAGCAGGAACCAGATTGCCGCGAACGAGCTGAAGGAGTTGTGATTCAGCAACACGTAGAGCGAGCTCAGCGACAGCCACAGCAGCAGGCCCACCGCCAGGCTGACGCCGCGCACGGCCAGACGCCGCAAGAGCAGGTACAGCCCGGTGCTGCCGGCGAACGCCAACCCCACCGACACCCAGCGCGCGGCCAGGAAGCTGGGGGTGCCCGCGATCCGCCAGACGGCCTCCACGGCGTAGGCCGACCCGGGGCCCACGAAAACGCGAAAGTCGTCGTACATCCGCAACCCCGTCCACACCTGCCAGGCTGCGTTGAGCGTGTAGCCCTCGTCCGACTGGATGAGGAAGCTCCGCGAGAACACCAGGATCAGCCCGAAGGCACAGGCCAGGATCACGATGGGCTCGCTGGCGCGGAGCCATGCGCGCGGGCGGGTAGAGCCCTCCATCGTCACCCACGATGCCGGCAAACTGACGCGCTGTCCATGACGGTTGGACGGGCCGTCCGCGGGCGGTCAAGTCCGTGGCGGCACCTGCCGAAAATAGATCCGGACCGCGCCACGCCCCCGGCCGGTCATCCGCATGACGCAACCCGAACGACAGGACGGAAGCTCGCGCGCGCGCGCCCGGATCCTGGTCGTCGAGGACAACGCCCTCAATCGCCTGCTGGTGCACGATCTGCTGGAGCTGCGCGGCCACGAGGTCATCGAGGCCGCCACCGTCGACGAGGCCCGGAGCGCGCTGGACGGCGAGCGCCCCGACCTGTTGCTGCTGGACGTGCAGATCCCGGGCGGCGGCGCCGAGGCCATCATCCGCGACGCCCGGAGGCGCCCCGGGTTCGAGAGCATCCCGATCGTGGCGGTCACCTCGCTGGCCATGCCGGGAGATCGGGAGCGCCTGCTGAGCAGCGGCTTCCAGGGTTACCTGTCGAAGCCCATCGACACCCGCACGTTCGGGTCGGTCGTGGAATCGTTCCTGGAGCGCGGCGCGCGCATGGAGGAGCCGAAGCGTGTCAGTCGGGTCGGCTGATGACGCGGCCACCGTGCTGGTGGTCGACGACAACCTGCAAAACCGCGAGGTCGCCGAGGGGCACCTGGTGGGCGCCGGCTATCGCGTGATCCAGGCCGAGGGCGGCGCCGAGGCGCTGGCGATCCTGCAGGGCAGCCGGCGCCCGGACCTGGTGCTGCTGGACGTGTTGATGCCGGGGATGGACGGCTACGAGACCTGCCGGCGCATCCGGGCGCTGCCCCACGGCAGCGACGTGCCGGTCCTGTTCCTCACGGCGCTGGGCGACCTGGAGACGCACCGGGCGGCCATGGAATCGGGCGCCGACGACTTTCTCACCAAGCCGCTGAACCGGACGGAGCTCCTGATCCGGGTGCGCTCGCTGCTGCGGATCAAGCAGCTCTCCGACGAGCTGCGCCGCAATCTGGAGGTGATCCGCACGCAGCGCGACGCGCTGCTGGACGCGCACCGGCAGAAGGACGAGCTGACCGCGCTCATCGTTCACGACCTCAAGAACCCCCTGTCGAGCATCCTGTCGAACACCCAGTTCGTGCTGGGGCGCGGGGTGCCGGCCGGCGACATGCGCGACTCGCTGGACGACGTCGTGCGCGCCTCGCAGTCGATGGTGCGGCTGGTGATGAACCTGCTGGACGTCAGCCGCAGCGAGGACGGCGCGCTGGTGCCGCACGTCTCGGAGTTCGACGTCACGGGGCTTCTGGCCGAGGTCTGCTCGGACATGGACCGGCGCATCCAGGACAAAGAGCAGCGGCTGGAGCTGACGCTGGCGCCGGGCGTGGGGACGCTGCGCGGCGATCGCGACCTGGTGCGGCGCACGCTGGAGAACCTGATCGACAACGCCTACAAGTACGGGCCGCGCAGCGCGACGATCTGGCTGGAGGTTGCGCCCGCGACGATGGACGACGGCGCCGAGCCGGCCCTCGAGATCCGCGTGCGCGACGAGGGCGACGGCATCCCCGAGGCGTATCGCCAGATCGTGTTCGAGAAGTACGGCCGCGCCGCGACGGGCGGACGCGAAGCGCGGTCCAGCCACGGGCTGGGCCTGGTCTTCTGCCGCCGCGCGGTCGGCGTGCACGGGGGCGCCATCTGGATCGAAGGCGAGGACGGGCGGGGCGCCTGCTTCTGCGTGCGGCTGCCCGTCGCGCGGCTGCCGCTTTCGGCGCCCGAGCCGGGGCCGCGCCCGCGCACGCTCGAGCGCAACCGCGCCGCGAGGTAACCGTGCGGCTGGACGACGAGACGCCCGGCACCCGGCGCCTTTACGCCGAGTACCGGCAGGAGATCTGGGAACACACCGACCGGATGTTCCTGTGGCTGCTGGCCGTCCAGTGGCTGGCGGGGATCGCCACCGCCATCTGGGTGGGGCCGCACTCGGCGACGGTGCTGGTACCGGTCCTGGTCTGGAAGGCGTTCTTCCTGGGGGGCGGCATCGCCGCGTTCCCGATGATGGTCATCCTGCGCCACCCGGGCTCCGCGCTCACTCGGCAGGAGATCGCGATCGGACAGGCGCTGCTGGTGGCGCTGATCACGCACCTGTCGGGCGGCCGGTCGGAGCTGCACGCGCTGCCGTTCATCGCGCTGGCCTTCCTGGCCATGTACCGCGACTGGACGGTCCTGTTGCTGGCGACGCTGGTCACGGCCGTGGACCGGGTGCTGGGGTGTTACTTCTGGCCGCATTCGATCTACGGCGTCGGGAGCGTCGGCCACTGGGCCTGGCTCCTGGACACGGGCTTTCTGGCGATCGAGGTGCTGCTGCTGATGCTGGCGATCGGCAAGAGCCAGTCGGACCTGCTGAGCGCGGCGCGCAAGCAGGCGATGATCGACAGCAGCCGCGCCGCGCTGGAGCGCGAGGTGGCCGAGCGGCAGCGCACGGAGCGCCTGCTGTCGCTGCAATACGTGATCACGCGCGTGCTGGCGGGCTCGGCCAGCCTGGCCGAGGCGGCGCCGCTGATCCTGCGCATCATGGGCGAGAACCAGGGCTGGCAATTCGGCGAGCTCTGGGAGGTCGACGACGCGAAGCAGGCCCTGCGGTGCGTCGACCTGTGGAACGCCGAAGGTTACGATCGCCCGTCGCTGTTCGAAGAGCGGCGGGCGTCGCTGTTGAAGCGTGACGAGGGGCTGCCGGGGCGCGTCTGGCAGCGCCACCTGCCGCTGTGGATCGCCGACCTCTCCGACGACCTGATGGCGTCGATCGGTAGCTTCTCGCGCGAGTCGGATCTGCGCGGCGGGTTCGCCATCCCGCTGCGCAACGGGCCCGACGTGATCGGCGTGATGGCCTTCTACAGCCAGCAGGTGCGGCAGGCGAACGACGACCACCTATCGATGCTCAGCGCGTTGGGCGGCCAGATCGGCCAGTTCATGGAGCGCAAGCGCGTCGAGCAGGGGCTGCGCGACAGCGAAGAGCGCTACCGGTCGGTCATCGCCGCGCTGGATGAAGGCATCATCCTGATCGACCGTGACGGGCACGTCATCGCCTGCAACGCCAGCTGCGAGCGCATCCTGGCGCGCAAGGCGTCCGACATCATGGCCGTCGACGCGGCGGCGACGTTCGCCTCGGCCGTCGACGAGGCCGAGTCGCCGGTGCCCGCCGCCGAGCTGCCGTTCGTCGCCACGCTGCACACGGGCGAGCCGCGGCAGAACATCGTGCTGGCCGTGGCGCGCGGACAGGACGACCAGACCGGGATTGCGGGCAAGGTGTGGATCTCGGTCAACTCGCAGCCGCTGCTGCGCTTTGGCGAGAGCGTGCCGTACGCCGCGATGGCCTCGTTCAGCGACATCTCGGCGCGCAAGGCCGCCGAGGCCTCATTGCGCGCGATCATGTCCGAGCTGGAGGTGCGCGTCGAAAAGCGCACCAGCCAGCTGATGGAGGCGAACGCGCGCCTCAAGAGCGAGGTCGGCGAGCGCGAGCGCGCGCAGCGCGAGATGCACGAGGCCAAGGAGGCGGCCGACACCGCCAACCGCGCCAAGAGCGCGTTCCTGGCCAACATGAGTCACGAGCTGCGCACGCCGCTGAACGCCGTCATCGGGTTCTCGGAGCTGCTGGAGCAGGAGATCTTCGGGACGCTCAACGACAAGCAGCGGACGTACGTCAGCAACGTCCTGGTGTCCGGGCGGCACCTGTTGCAGCTGGTCAACGACATCCTCGACATCTCGAAGGTCGAGGCGGGGCGCATGGACCTGGCTTACGAGCGTACGCCGATCGGCAGCGTCGTCGACGTCGTGCGCGGCGTGATCGGCGCACTGGCCGCGAAGCGCGGAATCGCGCTGGAGGTCGAGGTCCCGCCCGATCTCCCGGACGTGTACGTCGACCCGGGGCGCATCAAGCAGGTCCTCTACAACCTGATCTCGAACGCCATCAAGTTCACCGCGCGCGGCGGGGTCGTCCGCCTGACCGTGCGCTCGGACGCGCGCAGCCTGGTCGTCTCCGTCTCGGACACGGGCATCGGCATCGCGCGCGTCGATCTCCCCCGGCTGTTTCGCGAGTTCGAGCAGCTCGCGCAGCCGAACGGTGTCCGCCCGGAGGGGACGGGCCTGGGATTGGCCCTCACGCGCCGCCTCGTCGAGTTGCACGGCGGCCGCGTCGAGGTCGAAAGCGAGCTCGGACGCGGCTCGACCTTCTCGGTGCACCTGCCGCTGCGCTCACCGGACGATTCCACCGGCATCCGCACGTCCGAGATGCTGGTGTCCGGCGCTGGCTGACGGCGCATCGTACTTCGCGTAATGAATTTTGCCATCGACTGCCCCTTGTGAGGCAGTGGCGGTGTTCAAATCGCGCAGCCGGGGTGTCATGCCGAGTCACGTCCTCGATCAACGACCGCAGAATCCTGGAATGTGGCGCCGGCTGACGATCCTGGCACTGGCGGCCGGGTTGGCTGCTTGCGGCGGCGGGACCTCCGGCCAGCCCAACCCCGGTACCGGGGG
>JBJMQQ010000024.1:0-21462 GCA_045802645.1 Polyangia bacterium | reverse complement strand
TTCCAGGTTGCAGGCGGTGAACGAGATCTTCCGCAGGCGCACCTTCACGACCGATGCGTAGCGCAGGTCGCAGCGTTCGAAGGTGATGGCCGGATAACCGCCCAGGTTCGACCAGTCGACGCCCATCAGCTTGCAGCCCGCGAACACGACGTCGCGCGCGGACAGGCCGTCGGGCGTCATGCGCGACAGGTCGCAGTCTTCGAACCGGCAGTCTTCGAGGCGCGTGTCGCGCCAGCGCGTTTCGGCCAGGCGCACGCCCTTGAAGCTGCAGCCCGTGAGCTCCTTGCCGCCCAGATCGGCGCCGCTCACATCGCCGCCCTCGAACCGCCCGTCGTGAAAGGTGCCGCCGGACAGCAGCGCCGTCGCGTCCTCCGCCATGGCGGAGAACGTTACGACAACTTCAATTCTGGCGGCGCAGGTATTCGCGCGGCGCCGCGTGCCGCAAGGCCCGGAACACGCGGTGGAACTGCGCGTAGCTGCCGAAGCCGGCGTCCAGCGCGGCTTCCAGCAGGTTGTTGTGGCCGTTCTCCAGCAACGCGCCGAAGCGATCCAGCCGCAGTCGGTTCCGGTACTCGACCAGCGACATCCCCATCTCCGCCTTGAACACGCGCGCGAGACGGCTGAGGCTGATCTCCAAGCGCTCGGCGATCTGCTGGCCGCCGAGCGACGGGTCATCGCGCAGCACGGCCACGGCGGCGTTGACCAGCCGGCGACCCGCCGACTGCGCGCGGGGCAGGGAGCGCGTGCCCGGCGCGCCGCGCGTCGGATCCAGCAGCGTCCCCAGGAGCGCGCACAGGATCGCCGCGTCGGTTTGCTTGCGCTCGTCCACGGGGTCGCCCGTCAGCGCGGCGTCGTTGAACAACATCCCGATGCGCGCCCGCGTCGACCGGATGGGCGTACAGGCGACCCACCCCCGACCCGCCACGCGCGTCTCGCCGCCCTGGTGCTGGACGATCGGACAGTTCTCGAAGACCGTGAACGGGGCCGCCTGTTGCTCCGAACGACGGAACGCCTCACGGTCCGTCTCGCTCAGCGCGTACATCAGGTGGTGCTCGTCGACGACCTCGCCGGCGAGGTTCATTCCCCACGATCCCAGCATCAGGTCGTGCTCGCGGTCGAGCAGGAAGATGCCGGCGCGCGCGAGCCCGATGTCGTGGCGCGCGAGCTCGATCGCTCGCCGTACGATCGTGTCGCGATCGTCGTCGGCCGCGAGGGCGTCGAACGCGCTGAGCAGCCGCGCCATCGACCCGGACGGCGCGCGGTCAGCGACGGTCGGGACTGGAGGTTCACGTCCGAAGAGGATCGGCCAGTCGACGCGTCTTCGCAGGGGGACCACGCCGGCATATTCCCGCGCGCGCACGCCGCGAGTGCGACCATCCGCGGAAACGCCAAAAATGATATAGCAATTCAGTTAACGATCGCGGGAACGACGCGAAACCAAAGCGTTCGCGCCGCGTGGCACGCGCCGCAAGCGAGCTCGATCTCTCGCAGCACGCCGCGTGGGGTCGAGGCCGCCTGGTCGCGGCGTGGATCCAGCTGCCCACCGCAGCGCACGCAGGGGGTGCCGCGCGCTTTGATTTCCACGACCGCGGCGCTGCTGACGTCGATCGGGTTGTCCGCCGCGCCGCCCGGCAGCGTGCGCGCGTCACGCTCGACGCGGGCAACTTGCTTGCGCAGTTGCCGCTCCTGTTCGCGTTTCGCCTTGCGCGGCCGGGCCACGGCGCGAGCTTAGATCGCGTGCGGCGTCAGATCGACGCGGACCACGGCGGGCATCTCGGTGTGCACGCTGGTCTGGACGCGGCTCAGCAACCTGTCGAGCGAAGAGGCGTCCAGCCGGTGGTCGACGTCCAGGCGCGCCACGACCCACAGCCGGCGCGGCCCCACATACGTGACCAGCAGCTCCCCCACGCGGGTAACGCCGTCCTGCCGCGCGATCAGCTCGTTGACGCGGGTCCGCACCGACGGGGCGGCTTCGCGGCCGACCAGGAAGTCGCGGTTCCGGCGGGCCAGATCCAGCGCCACGATCCCGAGGCCGACGCCGATCACCAGCGCCGCCACCGCGTCCGGGATTGCCGACCCCGTGGCCTGGTGCAGGGCGATCCCGCCGGCCGCCACCACGTTCCCGGCCACGGACACGGCGTCCTCGGCGAACACGGCGCGCGCCACCGGGTCGGACGTGATGTCCAGGTGCTCGAGGAACTCGCGATCCAGCGTGTTCGCCTCGGCGCGGAGCTGGCGGTACGCGCGCACCAGCGACATCCCGTCCAGACAGAACGAAACGCCCAGGACGGCGTACGCGATCGTCGGGGACGCGACGGGCGTTGCGTGCAGCAACTCGGAGATCCCCTCGCGCACGGACAGCAGCGCGCCCGTGAAGAACATCCCCAGCGACGCGATGAGCGCCCAGAAATACGCCTCGCGCCCGTGCCCCAGCGGGTAGCCGGGATCCGGCGGCCGCGCCGCGCGACGGTTCGCAATCAACAGCAGCACCTGATTGCCGGTGTCTGCGGTCGAGTGGAACACCTCCGCCAGCATGGCGCTGGATCGGGTCAGCAGCGCGGCGACCAGCTTGGCCGCCGCGATACCCATGTTCGCGGCCAGCGCGATGACGACCGTGCGCAGCCCTTCGACGCCGTCGGTGTCGTCGCCCTGCCGGCGACTACGCGCTGCTGAGCCGGAGCGCCGAGTAGACACCGCAGCGTCCGCTGGCGCCTCGTTCGATCAGCGCGCCGCCGGCGGCGGCCAGCGCACGCCCGAGCCAGCTGCGGCGGCGCACGCCAAAGAGAATCAGGACAGAGCCCAGGATGGCCGACGCGATTCGTTCGCGTTCATTGACGTTCCGCGGGCGGTACTGGGCCTCAAGTTGAGGCACCCGGTGCCAGTAGTGATGCTCCTGTCTCGCCGGCTCCATGTCTCCCTCCGCACTGAAGGTGAGGCTGGAGCCGGCCGAGACAACCCGGCAGTTACGGGTAGAAGCCGGCCTGGAACATGTCGCCGAAGTCGTTGGCGCTGGCGACGCTGGGCAGGATCGGCAAGCCGAACACCTTCTCCACCGTCTTGACGAGCGCGCTGTGCGTGACGACGGTGGGGCTGCTGTAGCCCGGCTTGATGTGCGGGCCGATGGCCAGGAACGGGATCAGCGGGCTGCCCCCTTCGGGCTCGTCCCACACCAGGAAGATCACGCCGTTGTGCGCGTTCGCGTACTGGATGATGGGCGGCAGGTTGGTGGCCAGCCAGCTATCGCCGGCCCCGATGACATCCGAGTTGGGGCAGCCCGAATCGCCGTGCATGTCGTTGCAGAGGTTGGGCGTGATGAAGTTGTACTGCGCGACCGTGCCCTGGCTCAGCGCCTGCGCGAACGAGCTGGTCGTATACGCCCGGTGGTGGGCGACGCAGACGGGCGCCGTCGGAGAGGGCGTCTTGCCGGCGATGTCCTGGAAGAACACGAAGGGATCGTGCTTGGCGGCGTAGAAGCCGGACGACGAAACGGGGCACGCGCCCGTCGATGAGTTCAGGCCCTCCTGGAAGCTGAGCCAGCTGACGGCCGGGCTGGCGGCCATCATCTGCGTGGCCAGGTGCGCGGTATTCGCCGTGCTGTTGCTGGCGTCGGGATCGGAGTCGTCGGTGAACGTCGCGTCGCTGAAGACGTTCGTGCCCGCTTCCATCCAGATGTAGTGGGGCTCGCTGGGGATGCTGTCCGGCAGCGGGTCGGTGAAGGCGGTCCCGTGTGCGTACTGCGGGATCAGCTGCTTGTTGATGTACGGCGCGCTGGAGCTCCCGTAGACCGCGGCCTCGGACTCGTTCTCGAACGTGATCACGAAGACGACCTGCGTGTGCGCACCGGCCGTGGAACCGCCGGTCCCGCCCGTGGGGGTGGGGGTGGGCGTGGAGCCGCCCATCGCGGTGGGCGTGGGGGTCGAACCGCCCGTGGCGGTGGGCGTGGGCGTCGAACCGCCGGTCGCCGTCGGGGTGGGGCTCGAGCCGCCCGTTGCCGTCGGGGTCGGGGTGGGCGTGGGCGTCGGGGTGGGCGTGGGCGTCGGGGTGGGCGTGGGGGTCGTCGCCGGAGGCGGCGTACTGCCGCCGGTGCCCGATGCGCTGCAGCTCGCGGCGTTCGTGAACGTCTGCGCGATGGGACCCATGTCCGTCGTGTGACCGGCGCTGTCCTCGGTCTGGAACAGCAGCGTCGAAGACTCGCCGCAGGCGGCGGTCTCACCGAGCAACGCGCGCGCGACCGACCAGCTGGCGGTCCCGCCGCTGGACGAGAAGGTCGCTGTCCCGGCCGGGCTCCAGTTCCAGCCGGGGCCGACGTAGCGATAGACGGCGCCGCCCTCGAGCAGCAGCTCGGCGCCGACGCCGCTTCCGGCCGCGAAACCGGTCGCCGCCGAGCTGTCGGTGTCGACGAACACCCGCCAGTAGGTGGGCGTGCCGGCGTACGTGAACGCGTACTGAACGTTGGTGCCGTCGTTCGTCGCGCGCGGGCCCGTGACCGGTCCGTTGGTCGCCGGCGGCACGGTCGGCGTCACGGCGGGCTTGGCCGTGCTGGTGGTGCACGTCGACGCGGGCGACAGCACCTGGTGCATGACGGGCGCCGTGCCGTCGTCGATGTCGAACACGACGTTGGCGGCGGCCGCGCAGGGATCGGTGACCCCGAGCGCGCTGCGCGCCACGGTCCAGGTCGCCTGGGTTCCAGCCTTGTTGAATGTGACGGCGCCCGCGGCCGTCCACGTCCAGTCCGAACCCGACCCCGTGTACTTGTAGAGGTTCGCGTTCTCGATCAGGAACTCGACGCCAATCCCTGAGTAGCCGTACCCGCTACCCGCGCTGCGGTCCGTATCCAGATAGACGCGGAAGAACTGATGGCTGTCGGTGTACGTGACGGTGTAGGTGACGTTCGCGGCGTCGTTGCTCGCCAAGGTCGAGCTGATCGCGGACGACAGCGCAGCCGGTTTGGACGGAGGCGTCGGGCCCGACGGCGACGATCCGCAGCTCATCAACAACAAGAGCGGCGCGAAGCCGGCGAGGAGGGTGGAACGGCTCTGGTGCATGTCGGGAACTACGGCTCGTGGCGACACCCGGACGTGTAGGTTCTTGGAGGCTCGTGCAACGACTTCAGGCTGAGCTGCGGAAATACCATCCTCGGCGACGGCCAGCTCGGCCGTGGAGAAACGCGGTAGACCATCGGGGTGCTTCACACGATTGTCCTCGGCGTCCTGCTCGCGTTGCTCGCGATGTGGGTGCGGTTCGCGTGGTTGTTCCGACGGGTCGCGGCGCTGCCCGACCTTCGCCGCGAGCCGGCCGACGCCCCGCCGGCGGGCGGCGCCTGGCCCAAGTTGACGGTGGTCGTCGCCTGCCGGAACGAGGCGGCCAGCGTGCGCCGCGCGGTCTCGTCGCTGCTGGCGCAGGACTACCCCGCGTACGAGGTGGTCGCGGTCGATGACCGGTCCGAGGACGCGACCGGCAGCATCTTGCGCGAGCTGGCGGCCGCGCACGCAGCGCTGCGGGTCGCGCGCGTCGACGTGTTGCCCGCCGGGTGGCTGGGAAAGACGAACGCCATGCACCAGGGGGCGGCGGCGGCCACCGGCGACTGGATCCTGTTCACCGACGCCGACGTCCTGTTCGCGCCGGGTGCATTGCGCCGATCGGTGGCGTGGGTCGAACGCGAGCGGCTTGGGCACGGGGTCGCCCTGCCGCACTTCATCGCCCCCGGGTGGTGGGAGCGCGCGTTCGTTTCGCTGTTCGGGTTGTTGCTTCTGGTTGCGCAGCGCGCGGACGATCTGCGCCGCGCGCGGAGCCGCGGGTACATCGGCGTCGGCGCGTTCAACCTGGTCAGGCGCGACGCCTACCTGGGCATCGGCGGGCACACGCGCCTGCGGCTGGAGGTTGCCGACGACCTGAAGCTGGGGCTGGTGCTCCGGCGTAGCGGCGTGCGCCAGGGGTGCGCCGATTCGGGCGGGCTGGTCAGCGTGCGCTGGCAACACGGGTTCCGGGCGAGCATGCGCGGCCTCTTGAAGAACTTCTTTGCCGGGGCCGAGTACCGCTGGCGTGGAATTCTGCGCATCGTGATCGGGCTGCCGCTGGCGACCACGTTTCCGGCCGCGTATCTGGTCTGGGCGCTGGCGCGGGGCAGCCTGGGTGCGGCGGCCGGCGTCGCGGCGCTGGCTTGGGTGATCTCGACGGCGCTGCTGGCGGACTCGGCGCGCCGGTTTGCTTTCGGCCGGGGACCCGAGGGGCTCTTGCTGCCCGTCATGGGGCCGTGCGTGGCGGGAGTGGCTCTGGCCAGTGCGCTCGGAACCACGGTGCGCAAGGGGATCGTGTGGCGCGGGACCCGCTACGCCCTGTCGGACCTGAAGGCCGGGGTTGTCTCCGAGGCGCACTGGCCGACGGACAACGCGCCGGGCTGAGCGCCGGGCTGAGGGCCGACGGCTGTGTTACGGTCCCCGGCATGGCACGGGATACCGAGAGTCGGGGCCCCCTCCGTGGACGCCCCCTGCCGCCGGGCGACGAGGTCGGCGCGGCCGATCTGGCGCGACGGGTGGCCGACAACCTGCGCGAGCAACGCAAGCGGCGCGAGCTCTCGCTGGACCAGATGGCCCGAATGACGGGCGTCAGCCGCGCGGCGCTGTCGCAGATCGAGACCCGCAAGACCAACCCGACCATCAGCGTGCTGTGGAAGATTGCCGCCGGGCTGGGGATTCCGTTCGCCGATCTGATTGGTGAGTCCCAGCTGGCCGTCTCCGTTCTGCGGCGCGAAGAGACGCAGGTCCTTCGGTCGCTGGACCGCAAGTTCGAGAGCCGGCCGCTGGTCCCGCCGGCCGGCATCCCGCAGATCGAGATGTACGAGCTGACGCTGGCCTCGCGCGCGCGCCACACGTCGGAGCCGCACGGTCCCGGCACGCGTGAGCTGGTCGTCGTCCTGTCAGGGGCGCTGCGCATGATCGTCGGCGATCGCGCCGAGGACCTGGCCGCGGGGGACTCGATCGTCTTCAACGCGGACGCCAAGCACGTCTACGAGAACCCCGGCACTGCCGAGGCGCGCTACCACGACGTCATCATCTACAAGCGGTAGCCCCGGCTTGCGGACGCGGGCGGCGGCCTACGTGGCGGTGGTCGTGGCGGCGCTGGCGTCCGCTGGCCGTGCGCGCGCGCAAGACTCGACGACGGCGACCCCGCTGGTCATCCCGTCGCCCATCGCGCAGCCCGTCCTCGCGCCGCCGCCCCAAGAGCAGATGATCCGTCCGGTCGCCGCGCCGAAGCGCACGTCGATCCCCGAGCCGATCACCGGCGACCCGGCGTCGCAGTACGTGTTCCTGCACGAGGACAACTACTTCGCGTTGCAGGCCAACGGCGGCTCGCCGCCGCGCGCGAAGTTTCAGCTTTCGATCCGGTTCGAGATGGTGAGCTTGTTCGAGACGAACAACATCATGATCAATTTCGCGTACACCCAGAAGTCGTTCTGGGACGTGTTCGACTTCGCGCACTCGGCGCCGTTCGTCGAGAGCGACTACCACCCCGAGCTGTTCGTCAGCTACCGGCGCCACCGGAGCGTGCGCTACCGCGAGGCGCAGCTGGGCTGCCAGCACGAATCGAACGGTCTGGGCGCCGTTGGCAACGTCGACCAGACGGCCGACTCGCGCAGCTGGAACTCGTGCTTCGTGCAGGGAAGCTGGGGCTTCGTGCGCGACCCGTTCAGGGACCCCTGGTTCTTTCCGTCGGTGGGCGCGCGGTTCTGGGTGCCGTTCTGGTCCGACCAGCCGGTCGTCGACGCCGTCGGGCACGGACAGATCTTCTTCGATCTGGATCTCAGCGTGCCGAACCACCTGGCGTTCGGCCGATTTTCAAACCGGTTGACCGTCCGCGAGCACAGCGTGCAGGACGATCTCCTCTACGCGATCTTGCCGGTTGCGACGTCCGGGCGGATTCGCACCTGGATCTTCGGACAGATCTTCCACGGCAAGGCCGAGCGCCTGATCACCGCCGCCGACACGGTGACGCACATCTACGTCGGCCTCGGCTTTCAGTAGCCTCAGAGGACCGCGACGAGGAACCGGATCCACAGCGCGGCCAGCACGAAGTTACTGGCCGCGAACACCACCAGGCGGCGACGGACGTGGTTCGACGTGAGGTGTTCGCACGTGTGCAGGACGCGCAGCACCACGTAGATCCAGGCCAACCTCACCGCGCCGTGACCCGCGTGATGCGTGACGTACAAGGCGACGGCCACGACGTAGAAGAGAAGCGGCATCTCGAGCAGGTTCATCAGGTTTCGGTTGGGCAGCGCCACGTCCGGCGGCACGTCGCGCGACTCACCGAACTGGAAGGCGTCGGACGAGATCCGGCGCGCGCGCACGGCGCGGACCCGGCGAAACCCCGTCATCAACAGGACGCACGTCGTCCACAGCGCCAGCACCGACACCGGGACGAAGATCGCTTCCGATCGCATGCCGGCGAGCATACCGGGGGCGCTGGCGGCTGGCGCGCGCCTTGCCGAGCGGGGGCGTTCAAAGAAGCGAACGAATCTCGTGAGCCGAAATGGGCCTTTCCTGCAACGCACAATTCCCTCGGAAAATCGCGGGGTTCTGGCGGCCGGAAGCGTTGCTTCTGCCGGGGCGCGCGGATAGCCTCGAGGGCGTTTCGATCGAACCCCGCGGACGCCGCGCGGGGTCGGATCGCGGCGGCCTGCCATGAACCTTTCCCGGCTAGAGCGTCTGGAGAACGAGGCCATCCGCCTGGTGCGCGACGCGGTCGCCGGCGCCGAACGCGCGGTCCTGGTTCGCGGCGCCGCGGTGACCGACCTAGTGCTCGCGCACCTGGCGCGTAAAGCGTTTCATCCCGCAGTCCCGCCGTGGACCGTCGTGGACGCCGGGACGACGGGCGAGACGGAGGTGGCCGGCGCTCCCCCGGTCTTGCTTTCCGCGGCGCTGGCGGTGCGCGCCGCAGCGCCGGGGATCGTCGACCGCGCGGCCGACCCGTGGCTCCTCCTGAACTTGCGCCACCGTGCCGGTGAGGTGGTGCGCGTCTGCCCGCTGGCCGGCTGGACCGAGCTGGACGTGTGGCGCTACCTGGCGCGCGAGCGGATTGCGCCCCCGCGCGATCCCTCGCCCGAGATCGCCGCGCAGCTGCGGGCGGATCCTGGGCCGGAGGTGCGCGTCGTGCTGTGCGGCGGGCCCGGCGACGGCAAGAGCGCGCTGGCCCGCCAGATGGCGGGCGGCGCGGCGGCGGGCACGCCGGTTCGGTTCCACGCCGCCGCGCGCGAGGTCGTGGTCACCGACGCGCCGTCCGGCGAGCCCGGCACGCGCGAGCTGCTGGCCCAGGCCTGGGCGGCCGACCTCGCGGTCGTCGTGACCGCCGCCGGCCGCGGCCTGACGCCCGAGGCGCGCCGTCAGATCGTGCTCCTGTCGTTGCTGGGCGTGCCGCGGGTCATCCTGGCCGTCAACGAGATGGATCTGGTCTCGTACGACGCGAGTGCGTTTGCCCGCGTCCAATCGGCTTTCCGGAGCCTGGCGCGCGAGCTGAGCTTGGTGGATGACACGGCGATTCCGGTCTCGGCCGTGATGGGCGACAACGTCGGTAGCCGCTCACCCGCGATGCCGTGGTACGGCGGGCCGACGCTGCTGGAGGTCATCGAGCAGGTGGACGCCGCCGCCGCAGACAACTGTCCGGCGCGGCTGGCGGTTCAATGGGTCGGCAAGAGCGGCGACTTTCGCGCGGCCCTGGGCACGGTTCTGTCGGGCCGCCTCCGTCGGGGCGACGCGATCCGGATTCAGCCTTCCGGGCGCACCGGTCAGCTGACCCAGATCCTGACGGCGGGGGGCGAAGTCGAGGAGGCGGCGGCCGGGTGCGCCGTCGCCGTCTCGGTCGACGGCAATGCCGCGCCCGGCGACCTTCCGGCGGCGGGCGATCTGATCGTCCGTGCCGCGGAGCCGGCCGAGATCGCTGACCACTTCGAGGCGACGCTGATCTGGCTGGGCGAGGCGCCGTTGCTGCGCAGCCGCGGCTACGTCCTGCAAGCGGGGACGCGCACGGTCGGCGCGTCGGTTTCTCGCCTGAAGTACAAGCTGAACACCGAAACCCTGGACCACGCCGCCGCGTCGACGCTCAAACGCGGTGAGATCGGAATCGGGAACTTGCAGCTCGATCGGCCGATCCCGTTCGACCCCTACGCGGCGGCGCGCCCGACGGGTAGCTTCCTGCTGGTCGATCGGGTTTCGGGGCAGACGGTCGGCGCGGGAATGTTGCGGTTCGCGCTGCGGCGGTCGCAGAACGTGCACTGGCAGGCCGTGGACGTGAACCGGGCGGCACGCGCGGCGGTGAAGCGCCAGCGCGCCTGTCTGCTCTGGTTCACCGGGCTGTCGGGGGCGGGAAAATCGACCATCGCCAACCTGGTCGACAGGAAGCTTCACGGCATGAGCCGCCATACCTATCTGCTGGATGGGGACAACGTGCGGCACGGGTTGAACAAGGATCTGGGATTCACCGACGCGGACCGCGTCGAGAACATCCGCCGCGTCGCCGAGGTGGCGCGCCTCATGGTCGACGCGGGGCTCATCGTGGGGACGGCGTTCATCTCGCCGTTCCGGGCCGAGCGGTGCATGGCGCGATCGCTGCTGGGCGCGGGCGAGTTCATCGAGATCTTCGTCGACACACCGCTGAGCGTCGCGGAAGAGCGCGACCCCAAGGGGTTGTACAAGAAGGCTCGGCGCGGTGACCTGAAGAACTTCACCGGCATCGACTCGCCGTATGAACGCCCGGAGAACCCGGAGATCACGATCGACACGACCTGCCTGTCGCCAGAGCAGGCGGCCGACACCATCATTGCGTATCTGGACACGCGGCGGTTGCTGGACCCGGAGTGATCACGTTTGGCGGTGGCGCCCGGCCGCCGTCGCGCAGGAGGAACAGATGGCCCACACGTACGTGTTCAACGGCGACGCCGACGGATTGTGCGCGTTGCAGCAGCTGCGTCTAGGCGGTCAGCCGGCGGGCGGGCTGGTCACGGGCGTCAAGCGCGACATCGCCTTGCTGGCGCGCGTCTCGGCGTCCGCGGGCGACTCCTGTACCGTTCTCGACGTCTCGCTGGACGTCAACCGGGCGGCGGTCCTCGCGCTGCTGGAGGCGGGCGTCCACGTGCAGTACTTCGACCACCACTTCGCGGGCGACGTTCCGGCGCACCCGGGGCTGGCCGCGCACATCGACCTGGCGCCGAACGTCTGCACCAGCATCCTGGTCGACCGCTACCTGGAAGGGCGCTGTCGCGTCTGGGCCGCCGTCGGTGCGTTCGGGGACAGCTTGAACGACGAGGGGCGCGCGCTGGCGGCCGCCGCCGGGGTCGCGGGCGGGGATCTCGAGACGCTGCGGGACATGGGCGTCGCCGTGAACTACAACGCCTACGGCGAATCAGTGGCTGACCTGCACGTCCCGCCCGCGGCGCTGGCCGAGGAGATGCTGCGGTTCGCGGAGCCGCTGGAGATGGCCCAACGTTCGACCCTGTTTGCTCGGGTGGCCGAGGGCTATCGCGCCGACATGGCGCTGGCCCGCGGCGTTCAACCGGCGCGACGATCCGCCGGGGCGGTGCTGTTCGTGCTGCCGGACGCGGCCTGGGCGCGGCGGGTCTCGGGGACGCTGGCCAACGATCTGGCCAAGGCGCACGCCGGTGACGCGGTCGCGCTGTTGTCGCCCAAATCGCCGGAGACCGGCGGCGGATACGTCGTGTCGATTCGCGTGCCGCGCGACGCGCGCGTGTCCGCGGAGGCGTTCTGCCGGCGGTTCCCGACCGGCGGCGGGCGACGCACGGCCGCCGGCATCAATCACTTGCCCATCGACGCGCTGGACGACTTCGGCAGCGCGTTCGAGACCGAGTTCCGGGCGGTGTCCGCGTGAACGGCATCCTGGGCCGAATGGGGCACGTCTATCGCGTGCTGCGGCGGACGTTCAAGGTGTCGGTCGCGCCGCTGTTCCTGGCGCTGCTGTTCGCCGTGGTGCGGACGATTGTCGGTCTCGCGATGGCGCTGGACAACGTGGCGTCCGGGCGGTTGCGTCGGACGAAGGCCACGCGCCCCATCGTGCTGGTCGGAAACCCGCGCACGGGGACCACCTTCTTGCAGCGGTTTCTCTCCGACGAGGGGTTCGGCAAGGGGATGGAGCTGTTCTTGATGCTCTACCCGTCGCTGCTGCTGCAGCGGCTGCTGCGCCCGCTGCTGCCGCTGCTGGAGAAGATCAGCCCGGCCAAGTTCCACACGACGGATGCCCACCAGACCAGCCTCAGCTCCGTCGAGACGGACGACGTCGCGGTGCTGTTCCGTTACCTGGACGGCTTCTTCCTGTACGGGTTCTTCCTGTCGTTCGAGGACCAGGACATGCTGCCTGCGTTCGACCCGCGCGTGCGGGACACGTCCGGCCGGGACTTCGACTGGCTGGACAAGCTGTGGCGGCGGAGCCTCGTGCTCCACGGCACCGACCGGAACATCGCCAAGCTGTTCTCGGTCGCCGTGCGGCTGCCGCAGTTCCTGCAGCGGTTCCCGGACGCGCAGATCCTGTACATGGCGCGCGACCCGCTGTCGGTCATCCCCAGCTCGATGAGCCTGGTCATCGGGGTGCTCGATCGCGCCTTCGGCTTCTGGTCGCTGCCCGAGCCCGTGCGCGCGCGCTGGCTGGACCGGATGTACAAGGCCTGGATCCTGCTGCTACAGAAGTTTCACGAGGACTGGACGACCGGGGCCATCGATCGCCAGCGCGTCTTCATCGTTCGTTACGATCGGATGATGGCGGACTTCGAGGGGATGATGGACGAGATGTGCACGTTCCTGAATCACCCGATGACCCCTGAGCTGCGCGCGACGATCGCCAAGCGCGGCGAGAAGCAGCGCAAGTACGAGTCCGAGCACAAATACGACCTGGAGAAGTTCGGGCTGACCGAGGAGCAAGTGCGCCGCGATTGCGCGTTCTTCTACGAGACCTTCTTGCCCCCGCTGGAACAGACCCGGCGGACCGGAGCGTCCGCGATCACGACGACGTAAACGCCCGCGTCTGACCTGGAATCCCGCGAGCGCTAGCGTTCCAGGTACGCGGTCGTGAAGTAGTCGTCTTTGGTGTTCGGGGCGAAGGCGATCTTCGTGGACTCGAAGATGGACCTTCGCCCGTTCTGCTTGTTGATCATTTCCATGTGCACCGGGCGGTACCGCTTGTTCTTCGGGTCCAGGAGCTTGATGTTCTCCGCGACCAGCTCCTTGAGCAGCTTGCCGTCCTTGTCGTAGTACAGCCCCCGCACGACGGCGAACTTGTCCTTGCTGACCCAGTAGGTCTTCTTCGAATAGCCGTCGGCGTCGGCGACGTCCTTGCTCTTTGGCGTCAGCTCGATCACCCAGCAGGGCTCGCCGTTGACCACCTCTTCCTTCGCCAGCTTGTAGTCGAAGTCGTCGAGAGCCGGAATGTTCAGATCGCCGTAAGAGAACTCGCTGCCCATGAAGCTCTGCGCGCGCTGCGAGCTGACGATCCGCCGCGTCTTTCGCAGCGCTGGCAGGTAGATCCAGACGTCGTCGGGCTTGGCTTCGTAGTCGAACACCAGGATGCTGGTCCCCTGGACGTCCGCGGGCGCGACGAAGCGGTAGACGCGTTTTTCCGTCTTGCCGCCGTCGTACAGCTTGGTGGCCATCGTGAGCTCACGCTCGCGCGATTGCCCCTTGTCGTCGACGGTCGTCATCTTGACCTGGGCTTCGGAGCCGTCGAGCTTTCGGGTCACGGTGACCCTGTCCATGATCTCGCGCGCGGATGGCGCCGCCAGCGCGGGCAAGGCGGTGCCGGCCAGGAACAGGAACAGGAACAGGCCGGCGAGGGACGACAGGTGCGGGCGGCAGCGGCGTAGGTTCATTGGGGCGTCCTCCTCAGAACGTGTAACGAAGCTCGACGTACCCGGCGCTCAGCTCGGCGTCGATGAGGCCGAATAGCGTGTCGGGCGGGCCGTGAAACACCTGCGCGCCCGCGTAGGCGATCAGCGCGTCGGACAGGTGATAGCCGATGCGCGGCGTGACGACCCATTCGCGCGTCGTGAAGTTCAGCATGCACAGCGACGAGATCGAAAGCGTGTCGTGCAGGCCCAGCCACTCGAACCGCACCGTGCCCAGGTGTTGAGTCTGCGCCGTTTGCGAGAACAGGATCTGATTCGTCTTCGCGAGCTGCGCGTTGATCACCTCGGTCACCGAGCGCTGGTTCGCCATCGGCTCCATCAGCAGGATCGAGGGGTTGAGCGGCATCTCCGGCCCGTTGCGCTTCGTCCAGTCCAGCGCGTAGCGGCCCATGTACTGCAGGATGACGCTCAGCGAGCCGAAGTTGTGGTCCACCCCGACGACGTATTGAACGTCGGGGTACGCGATGTGGCCGTCCGCGACCCCGGCGTACCCGTACGGGCGCCGGTAAGCCGCTTCCCCGCGAAGCGTCAGCACATCGCCCAGCGCCGTCGAGAAGTCGAACCCGAACACCTGCTGGTCGTACGCGGTCCGGGACACCAGCACCGACGGCGGGAGCGCGCCCGGCATCCCCGTGTTCGGGTCGGCGGTCAACGTCAACCCGGTCAGCGTGAGGCCGGGCAAGAGCGCGTTGCCGTAAAGATAGGAGACGGACATCTCGATGGCGGGCAGCTCCAGGTGAAGCCGGATCGCCTCGGTGCCGTGGCGCAGGTCCAGCGACGGACAGACCGGCGCGCCGTAGGACACGTACTGGGGCAGCGACACCGCCGGCAGCTGCGTCGGCAGGTAGATGGGCATCCAGACCCCTTCGAGGCGCAGCGGGGCAGGGGCCAGCTTCAGGAAGGCGCGCGCGCCCGCGTTGCCGAGACGCAGGTCGTCCTCCAGCGGGGACTTGGTCCGAAAGTCGACCGGCGTGAGGTTGCTGGTCGGGTTCAACGCGTCGGCGCGTCCCCACACGACGATCTGCTGGCCAAGGCGCAGCGACAGCCGCCCCGCGTACGCGTTCACGTAGGCCTCGCGCAGCTCGACGACGGTCCCCTGCTGCTGGTCGCCCTGCAGTCCGTACCGGATGCGCGCCTCGGCGAACCCGTCGCCGAAGGTCTCCTTCGGGGTCCGCGCGATCAGCGACAGCTCGCCCGTGCCGGACTTCAGCTCCGCGGCTCGCGCGCCCGAGACCTTGCCCACGAACATGTCGCCGCGCACGTAGCCCGACAGAGCAAAGCCTGACGCACCGGGGAGGGGGGCGGGGGCGGCCGCTGGTGCGCCGGCCGGCTCGGCGGCCGCGGGTTCGCGCTGTTCAAACACCCCCGGGCTGCCCGAGGGCTGGCTTCCGACGGCGTCCGGCGACGGCGTCTCGGGACCGGGCGCGTCGGTGGGGGGGATGCCGGGCGGGTTGTCGCCGCTGGGGAGACCCGACGCCGGCTGCGCGCGCGCCGGCGTCGCGATCAGCGCAACCAGCGCCACTGTGATCAAGTGTCGCAGACAGGGAGGACGTGCATGTCGCGGCAAGGGCATCGTCGCGGCGGAGTCAGCTCTGGGACCCGGTCCAGGTGCCGGTCACCATCACCATCGAGTACCCGGCGGCGGCGCTGCCCAGCACCAGCTTGTCGCCGGCACGCACATCGCGGTCCATCAACAGCTGGCGGTAGGTCACGGAGACGCTGGCGCTGGCCGTGTTCCCGTAGAGCGAGTGGGTGTAGACGCCCTTGGCGGGGTCCACCCCGATGTCCTCGAGGATCTTGCGAACCATGATCTCGCTCGGTTGGTGAAAGACGTAGTGGTCGATCTGGTCGGGGGTGAGGCCCAGGGCCGCCAGCCGCTCGGCGACGAACGGCGGGATGTACTTGCCAAGGCGCATGAGCTCGACGGACGACGAGATCAGCGTGCCGTCGATCGGAACCTGGCACAGGTGCCAGTGGTCGGGCGCCGTGAAGGTGTGGATGGCTTGCATGCGGATGCCGCCGCGCGGGAAGGGCGTGCGGCGCAGCAGCACGCAGCCCGCGGCGTTGCCGATCGTCAGCCCCGCCGTCTTCATCTGGAGATCCCGGACGGTCTGGATGTCGTAGCTGAGGAAGTGGTCCGACAGCTCGGAGGTGAAGACCAGCGCCGTCCGGTACTCGGGATGCAGCATCAGATACGCGGCTGCGGTCTGGATCGCCTCCAGGTGGCCGACACACGCGGCGGTCACGTCGAAGGCGTGCGTCCGCTTCAGGCCCAGCTTGGCGGCGACCTCCATCGCCGTCGCGGGCTCGAAGTACTGGCGCGCGATGCTGCCGCAGATCACCAGGTCGACCTCGTCCAGCGAGACGTCGTTCGTCTCCAGACAATCAGTGATCGCCGCAACGCCCAGGTCGGCGACGCTGCCGGGACGCACGTTCGGCTCGATGTAGCGAACCTGCGTCTTGCAAAGCCCGAACACGTGCTCGATGGCCGCCGCCAACGTGGCGAATTCGTCCGACGTTCCTTTGAAACGCGCGCGGACGCGTCGAATGGTCTCGGCATTGTCGACCCGGTGCGCCGGGAACGCCACGCCCGGCCGGGAAAGATGCAATTCGGGCAAGTTCAAGGAAACACCCTGGGCCGCGAAACGAAACCAACGTAGCACGCGCGCGATCGATTGAAAGGTTGCATAGGTGGCCGAACGTGCAGAAAAATCGAACGGCCTACGTCGATTGTGTGAGCCGGTTTCTGAACTTGCCGGATCCGGGCGTCGCGCACGAAATGGTGTGTGATTCTGGGGCAGCACCGACGACATTCGGCTGTAAGGTCGACCGCATGACAGCTCCTCGATGCGCCTTGGTCCTGGCCGTCACGATGGCGGCGTGCGGCAGCTCCGGGTCAACGACCGGCACCACGAACGGCAACGTGACCATGACGGATCAGAACAACTACACGTCAATGAGCACGCTCAACCTTCCGGTCGTTCAGACCAAAGCGGCGGCCGACCTTTCGATTTCGTGGCCGGACGTCATGAAGGACCTTCTCTGCCACCCGGCCGCGTCCATCGACAACGTCGCGTTCCTGAAGGTCCCGAACATGAGCAAGGAGCAGATCCAGACCGCGCTTGCCGAAGGGACGCTGGCCGCCTCCCAGGTCAGCAAGTACTACGAGTGGCACACGGCCGGCGCGACGTCGGCGATGCTGTCTTCGTTGAAGTTCGGCGGCGCGATCGACGTGATGAACGACTACACGGAGTCGGCAACCACGCAGTACTTGCTCCTGTTCACCCACGGCACCGTACAAGGCGTCGGAGCCCAGTCGATGCTCTTGTTGCAACCGACGGCCGCGTCGACGAACACGACCGTCACGGCGCCCGACGCCTGCGCGAGCAAAGTGCTGGCGACGTTCGTTCCGACGTTCGGAACACCGCTGAGCGTCCCCGCGGCAGGGCCTTACACCGTGGACTGGAGCAAGCTCACCAAGGACAGCTTCGGCCACGCCATCCAGTTTCAGACCATCGACCAGGTCGAGGTCGCGTACTACCAGGGGAAACAGACCTCCGATCTGATGGCGCACTTCCTGGACGTCGAGATCGACGCCACCTCCTTGTATGCAGCCAAGCTTTCGGGACAGAAGTCGTTCGACCTGAAGGGGGCGACGACGACCAGCGGCACGGCGTTCTCCGGATTCAGCCAGACGGACGGCACGTGGGCCCTGGCGCTGCGCTGTAGCACCTGTTCGGTGCCGGCCCCGGTCGCATTCACGATCTTGCAACCCCAGTAGTCACCGCCACGCTCCGGAGCACCACCGCGTGAAGAAATCCATGCTGGGCGTTGCCGCGGCGATCGCCCTCGGCAGCGCGCCCGTGCTGGCCGACGGTGGTTATTACACCGGCGCGCTGGGCGCCCGGGCCGCGGGGCGGGGCGGGGCGTTCGTCGCCCGCGCCGACGACGTCACCGCCATCAGCGTGAACCCCGCTGGTCTCGCCAACCTGCGCGGCACGCGCATCGAGATCGGCAATCAGTTCTCGTACAACAACTACGCGTACACGCGGGCGCCGACGCTGGATTGGGGGAACGCCCAGAACGGGATGGCGCCCCTGGTCAGCTTCGCGCGGGTGTCGAACGGAACGCCGGCGCAGGCGGCCGACCCCTTCATCGGCGTCGCGACCGACTTCGGGTTGCGCGACTGGGGCTTCGGCCTGGCGGCGTTCGCGCCGCCCGGCATCGCGCAGGAACAGTTCCCGGCGACGGGCGGTCAGAACTACCTGATGGTTCGCCGTGAGGCGATCATCCTCGACTACGCCGCCACGGCCGCCTGGAAGTTTCACGATCTGTTCGGGGTCGGCGTGACCGCGGAATGGATCTCGGTCCCCCGGCTCGACTACTCCCTGGTCATCAACGGCAACCCGTTCGTGGGGCAGGCGAACCCGGTCTCCGGCCCGCTGGACCTGCTGGCCGACACGCGGGGCTCCGACTGGTTCACCTTCAACGCGCGGCTCGGCGCCTGGGTGCGGCCCGCGCCGTGGCTCCAGCTGGGGGCCGCCGGTCAGGTCGTGCCGAACAGCCTCGTCACGCACAGCACGCTGAAAGTGACGGCGCTGGATCCGTCGGTCACTCAGGTCACGCTGACTCGCAACGGCTCACAAGCCAGCGACGTGACGATCACGCTGCCGCTGCCGATGATGGCGCGCCTGGGCGCGCGGTACATCGGTCTCGACGGCGCCGTCGAACGATACGACCTCGAGCTGGACGTGGAGTACGAGACCTGGTCGCGCGCGAACCAGTTCGTGCTGGACACGCACGGCCTGGACGCGACCGCGACGGGGCAGGCGGTCCCGATCCCGATCGGCCGCATCGTCGTCCCCAAACAGTGGAAGAACGTCGTCAGCCTGAAGCTGGGCGGCGACCTGGCGCTGGTCCCCGATCGGTGGACGCTGCGCGCCGGCGCCTACTACGAATCGGCGGTCGCGTCCCCGGCCTACGCGAACGTCGATTTTCCTGGCGGCCCGCAGTTCGGCGGCGCGCTGGGGGGCTCGTTTCTGTTCGACCGGTGGGAGGTGGCGCTGACCTACCAGTTTCGGTATCAGCCGTCGGTGACCGTGTCGGAGGCCAACGCGCGCGTCTATCAGCAGGTTCCCGCCAGCACGTGCGCGGCGCCCTACACCGACCCGAACACCTGCAACGCGCACTATCTGGGACAGCCCGCGCCGGCGGTCAATGCCGGGACTTACACCGCCAGCTCGCACTTGCTGGCGCTGGCGTTCGTGTACCGCTTCGGCAGCGCAGGCAGCCCCCGACAGGAGCAGCCATGAAACATGCCCGTTGGTCCTTCGTGTTGGCGCTGAGCATTTGGGCGGCCGGCGTCGCCCGCGCGGACCCCGCCCTGAACGCCGCGGAGCTGGCCCAGGGGCCGTACGCGATGATGCACATGCGGCTGCAAAAGACCTTTCTCAAGATCAACGTCGCCGACGTGGAGGTCCGGGTCGATCGGCCGACGCAGTCGCGGTTCGCGCAGGTGGCGGCGGGGCAGGGCTACTCGCCGGCGCTGGAGAGCCAGCTCGCGCCCATCGCGATCGGCGCGGCCCGCGCCCTCGTGCAGATGCAGTTCGTGCGCGACGTGCCGCTGAACCGCTGGATGGGCGTCGTGCGCGACAACCTGGAAGACGCCCGTGAGGCAGGCCTCATCACCCGCGACGTCGAGCGGCGGGTCAGCGACGCGCTGCCGGTCTGGTTCGCCGGGCTCAAGGACCGCGGTTACCTCAAGGGGGACCGGGTGACCTACTCCGTCACCCCCGACGCGCTTCACACGGTCGTCGCCGCTGCCAGCGGCCAGGTGCTGCTGGACATGACCGAGCGGGGCGACGAGGCCCGGCGGGTGGTTCTGGCCAGCTACTTCGCGCCGAAGAGCGACACCCGCGAGCCGTTGCTGCGTTCGCTCCTGCCTTCGAAATAGAGGTCGTCCATGCTGCGTCGTTACGTCACCGCGGTCGTCCGCCACCCCAAGCTGATCATCGCGCTGGTCGCCGCCGTCACCGTCGTGCTGGGGTTCTTCACCACGCGCCTGCACGTGCTGCTGGACGTGGACGCCCAGATCCCGCCCGGACACCCTCTGGTCATCGTCGGCCAGCGCGTCGAGAAGCTGTTCGGCGGCAAGTACATGACCGTCATCGGCGTCTACCCGCGGCAGGGGACGGTCTACACGCCGGACATTCTGGCCAGGGTCCAGCGAATGACCGACGCGCTCGAGAAGTTACCCGGCGTCAAGCCGGGCAGCGTGCTGTCGCTGATGTCGCCGCGGGTCAAGGACGTCCACAGCTCGGCTGACGCGCTGGAGATCACGCCGCTGGCGCACGGTGTGCCGCAGACCGACGCCGAGATGACGGCGTTTCGGGAGCGCGTGAAGGCGAACAGCTTCCTGACCAGCCTGCTGGTCAGCGACGACGGCCGCGCGACGGCGCTGATGGTGGACTTCGAAAACTTCGAGAAGGCGGGCGGCTCGAAGCACCTTTACGACAAGCTGGAGGCGATCGTCGCGCCTGCGCGCACCCCCGACCTGGAGATCCGCGCCGCCGGCGCGCCGACGATCCTTCACTGGTTGCTCATCTACACGCGGCGGGTGGCGCTGCTGTTCGTCCTGGCGCTGGCGATGATCGGTTACCTGCACTACCGCGCGTTCCGGACGGTGCAGGGGATGATCGTCCCGCTGGTCACCGCGATCATGGGCGTGCTCTGGGCGCTGGGGCTGATGGGCCTCGTCGGCGCCCCCATGGATCCGTGGAACATCATGACGCCGATCCTGCTGCTGGCGATCGGCGCCGGACACTCGGTCCAGATCCTGAAACGCTATTACGAGGAGTACGCGCGCGCCCGCGGCGAGTGGCCGGAGCTGCCCGGCGTCGAGCACAACCGCCTGGCGGTGATCGAGGCGACGACCAAGGTCGGGGTCGTCATGCTGGCCGCCGGGACCATCGCGGCGCTCAGCTTCGGCTCGCTGGCGACGTTCGGGCTGCCGACCATCAAGAACTTCGGGCTGTGCACGGCGTTCGGCATCGTGGCGGCGCTGACCGTCGAGATGACGTTCATCCCGGCGATCCGCGTGCTGATGTCGCCGCCGTCCGAGCGGCAGACCGAGCGCGAAAAGCGCGAGGAGTACTTCGACCCGATCCTCGAGAAGCTGGCGGCGACCATCCGCGCCGGTCGCGAGCGGCCCATCATCTGGGTGTTCTGCGGGATCCTGGTCCTGGCGCTGTTCGGCGTGACGCGACTGGAGGCGGGCAACAGCCTCAACGCCCAGTTCTTCGAGGGCAACGCCCCGGTGCGCGGCTTCCGGCTGGCTGACGCGCACCTGGCCGGAACGCGCGTCATCCAGGTCCTGGTCGAGGGGAAGTCGCCGGATGCGATCAAGAACCCGGACGTGCTGCGCCGGATGGACGCGCTGGGGACGTTCATCGCGCACCAGCCACTGCCGATCGGCAAGGTCGTCTCGATCGTCGACCTGTTGAAGCAGCTGAGCGTCGTCGTCGACCCCGCGGGGGGCGGCAAGCTGCCCGACACCGAACAGG
>JBJMQQ010000023.1:0-34134 GCA_045802645.1 Polyangia bacterium | reverse complement strand
ATGGATGCGGTATCGGAGCAGAACGGGTTCATCATTGTTTACCCGGCGGCTCTGGATTGTTGGAAGGTTGGCACGACTGTCCTTCCCGGTTGCACCACTGCGGACGACGACGTCGGCTTTCTCAATAACGTCGTTGCCGAAGTCGAAAGTCACGCATGCGTCGACCAGAAGCGGGTGTACGTCACGGGCATCTCGAACGGATCGCTCATGTCTCAGTACATGGGTTGCCACTTTGCGAACGTTTTCGCGGCCGTCGGCGGTGTTGCCGGCGGAGAAGCATGCTCGGCGCCAGCGCGCCCGCTGCCCATTTTTTACGTACTCGGCACCGCTGACATGACTGTGGGCTGGGACAACGGCGCGAACGCCCTTGCCTGGGCAAAACGCGAGAATTGCAACACGACGCCCGTCACGGTGTACAGCCAGGGCTCGACCTTGTGCACCGTGTACAAGGGCTGTGACCAGAACGTGGAGGTAGAGTTCTGCGCCGTCACTGGCATGCCTCATTGCTGGCCAGACAACTGCTACCTCGACCCCAACAACACGATGTTCCAGGCGTTCAAAGCGAGCCCGCCGATGTGGCAATTCCTTTCGCAATATTCTCTGCCGTAATCGAGACGGTGCCGGTCAGGGCGAGTGGGTGAAGAGAGCAGCGATCTCTTCGGCGGTCAGCGCGCGGCTCCAAATGTGGATGTCGTCGAGGTCGCCGTTCAGGACGCGACCGGGCATGTTCCACCTTCCGAAATAGAGCGTCGGATCGCCAGGCAGGATGTCGGACGGGCGGGTCCTCTGGTCCGCAACCGCGCCGTCACGGTAAAGGGTGAGGAGGTTGGCATCCACGTCGACGACGGCGGCCAGGTGGATCCAAGCGCCGGTATCCACGCAGCTGCACTCGGTCCCGACATAGTCCGTCAACGGAGGTGCCCAGTAGGAGAAGACGAATCGCGGCTGCGTCAGCCGTTTGTCGATGTTGATCTGCCAACCCGCCGAGTCCATGACCTCGTTGCTCAGGATTTCGGTAAACAGGCCGCTGTCGGCGGCCAACTGTGCGGCGGACAGACGGATCCAGACCGACACGCTCCAATTCGGAGTCGCCGCTGCGAAGCGGGAGATCGTGAGGGTATCTCCCGCCGACAGTCGCAGTGCGCCGCCGAATCGCCCGTCGGGAATCCATGTTCCGCCGCTGAGCTGGCCGTCGTATCCGCTTCCCGAGCTGTCTGACACGACCGTTCCAGATCCGTCGTCGAGGGCCCAATGCGCAACGAGACCGTCGTCGAAAGCCCCGGGCGGCAGGTCGACCGCGACCAACGGAGCCTGGCTGCAGCCGATGGCCGACCAGCTAAGTGTCGCAGCGAGGAGAGTGGCGCCTAGCCTCACAGGTCCACCTGCAGCGCCAGCGTATAGATGAGCGAGGGGAAACCGATGGTGGCTGTGTTCGTGTCGGCGATGCGGACGACGGGGCGCGGCGAGGCGATGAGAGCGTGGACCTCCGTCACCAGGGCGGCGCGTGACCAGACGGCCAAGGCGACACCTACGCCCGCGTCGAACGCCGCCGACCATTGTCGCGCCTCCCGGCCTTCATACGGCGCCGTTCCCACCCCGACGACGGCCACGTTGAGGACGCCGGCACCGAAGCTCAGCATCGGATGAAGACGTCTGTAGGGTCGGAGTACCGCGGCGATCTCCGCCAGCGCCGCGTTCTGTGAAACGCTGGCCGATCCCTCCGCAGTGTCGACGCGGGGGCGGCTTCCGAGGCCCGCCACGCTGACGCGGGCCCAACCCCGATCCGACAGGCGCACGCCGATCCGACCGATCGGCACCACAGCGGCCGGCGGCCCCTGGATGCTGCTCCAGATCCCGACGCCCATGGTGGCCACGACGATGTGCTCCTCGCGCGCCGTTGCGGGCGAGGCGAACGGGGAACCGTCAACTGTGGGTCCGGGCTCCGGCGGTTTCTGCGGGAGCGGTGCTCGTTCGCTGTCGATCGAGAGCTCGAGCGCAGTGGCACGTACCAGCTCCAACGCCCTTGCGGCGAGCACCGCCTGCATTTGCGCCGGATCGTCGACGGCGACGGTGGCCCAACGGACCGCGGTGCGCCCGGCCGCTCGCCGGACGATGCACAACTCGGCCTCACCGGCTTCTGGGTCGCCGAATAGCGCCAGGGTCGTGCCGTCATCGCCGTCGCGCGCCGCCTGGTCGACGAGAGTCCCTGTCTCGCCAGAGGTGCCCGAGTCCGCGACGACGACCCGAAATCGGTCGGCGGACAGCTCGTCCCGGATGCGAGCCAGGCTGTGACGAACGCCCGACGACGCGGTCGTGGGTTGGAGCAGGATCACCGGCTCGGCGGCCGCAGCGCTCTCCGCGGCCGCCACGGACCCGTTGAGCGCCAGGAGGAGGAGCGCTGCTCCCGCCTGACGGCAGCGACCGCGCGGGTTCCGAAACGGGTTAGTCACTGTCCCGCTGTCGACGACCGCGCCAGGGCTCGCGCGGCCTGCGCATACGTCCCGTGCGGGAACCTTCGCAAGTAGTCTCGCGCCACGGCAAGAGCTTCGGTGCGCCGATTCCACTGCTGCAGGACCGTCATCTTTCGGCCGAGAGCGTCGGAGACGCCCACGCCGCGCGATTCGGCCAGGTAGCGATCGTACCACTCGAGGGCATCGGTCGGTCCGCCGTGGTCGCCTTCGTGCAAGCGTCCGAGCAAGAAAGCTGCTTCGCGGGATCTAGCTGACGACGGAAAGCGTCTTCTATGGGCCTCGAGTGCTTGTTCGGCCAGCGGATACCGTCCCGCATACCTCGCCGCGTTCGCCAGCGCCCAAAGGTCATCGCTGTCGGCGCGGCCGAGCGCCGCCGTCGGACCACGGCGATCCGCGTCGGCGAGGATGTCGGCGGCCCTGTTTTCCGCGAGAGTCGCCATCCAGCCCCGGTGCGACCAGCGCGCTGCCGACTCGACCGGCGCGGCAGGCGATTCGCGAGGCGGCCCGGGCGACTTGGACCCGACGGCCGCGTCGTCAGTAGCAGGTGGAACCTCGCGGCTCGTCGTACCCATGGTGAGGGTTTGATCGCGCAAGCTGGCCCTCAGCGACTGTCCGGACCGCATTTCGACCTCGGGCCCCGCGACTGGGCTAACGACCGAGATCGCGCCACGTAGGAGACGCACCTCGAACACGGCGTCCGCCGGGTTCCAGGCGACGGTGAACGAGGTCCCATGCACGTTCACGCGAAAGGGGCCGGCCTCGAAAATCCAGCGTGCGTGTGGACGCGGAACGATGTCGACCGAGGCCTTGCCGTTGTCGAGAGCGACAGTCGCTCCCTGACTATTCACATCGACGACGCGGCCACGGGTCCGCGCTGCCATCCTCACGCTCGATCCATCTGAAAACGCGAGCAGCGACTCGGATGTTTCTGCTACGAGGATATATCCGCCGGCGGGCGGACCCTGGTTGTCCACGCGGTAACTCAGAACCGGTGCCGGGGAGGCTTCGCGTCGGAATCTCCAACCAGCTGTCCCACCGACGACCAGTGTAGCTGCGACTGTCAGGCCGACGGCAAGCCGCTTTCTGTAGCGTCGGCTCTGCCGGAGGCTCGCCAGGCGGCGAACGAATTCCCGATCGCCCGAATTCGCCGGGTTCGAGGCGTCGACCTGTGCGGAGACGAAATTGGCAACACGTTCCGCCGTAGGGTTGAGCGGTCCCTGGCCGGACGATCTAGAGCTCACGCGCGCCCCTCCCCTCGTCCGCGAAGAATCTTTCGAGATCGGGATCACTCGCGACCTGGTCCGCAACCTTGGCCGCGCCCCGGTTCACCCACCGCTTGGCGGTGCTGGTCGACACGCCGAGCGCTGCTCTGACCTCCTCGATCGTCATCCCCTCCATGTAGCGGAGCACGTACGCCAGCCGCTCCGAGGTCGGGAGGCCGTCGAAGATGCGATAGCAGCGACGCAGAGCGTGGCGCGCCTCCGTGTTGACCGAAGGATCTTCGACATCGGGAAGCGTGCCGGTCACAGACAACCCGATCTTGCGGCCAACCCAGCGGCGGCGGAGCTCCCACTTGAGGACATTCATGGCGAACGAGAGAACGAATGCGCGGAGCGCCGACGGGTCGCGCAGGGACGGAAGGCGCACGAAGACGCGCAAGAAGATCTCCTGGGTCAGATCCTCGATCTCCGGGCAGGGGCCCAACGCCTTGGCCAGCACCCGTCCAACCGCGGGGGCACATCGAGACCAGAGCTCAGCGGGCGCCGCCGGATCGTCGGCGCGGAGCGCATGAACCAGCTCCGCGTCCGTGAGGGTCCGCGCCGTGTCCGCCCGTCCGCCGCGCTCTGGCACGAGCCGCAGACGTGGGGCAAGCCTCCGACCGAGGTGTGGCTTCGACTGAATGACGTTACCTCCTCGGAGCTAACCCGTTATCGCGCAAGAAGTCCCCTCCGATCTTGTCAGTTCCAGAAGGTGGCGAAAGTAGTCCAGAAGCGCTGGCCCGGGCTGAACGTCGATTCAGTGTGAACCGTTTCTCCGAGCAGGCGGAACACCCCTCAGGATGCCCACACCGGTCTGGAACACTCCTCTCACGAGCGCATGTCTGGTCACGCTCCTTCTATTCGGCGGCGCCTGTTCGGGGCAAAGCGCGTCAGCTGGCCAGGGACAGGGGGGCGCTGGGAAAGGTGGAACCGACGGGGTCGCGGGCAGCGGGGGGGTGACTGGGTCCATGGCCGGCAGCCCTGGCGCAGGCGGCAGCGAAGCGGCCGGGAGCTCAGGGACCGGCGGGGGCACGCAAGGAGGAGCGAGCGGCACGGGAACCGCCGGCGCAACGATGAACGGGGGCGCTGGTGGCGGGACCAATTCCGCAGGTCGCGGCGGCAACAACGGCGGCGCTGGCGGCGCGGGACGCGGCGGTGCGGCTGGCGCGGCGGGAAGCGGCGGCGCGAGCTCCGCCGCGCCGATCATGCTCAGCGACGACGGTGGCTGGTGCTGGTTCGAGTCGCCGCGTGCGCTGTTTCAGGGCAACCGGCTCATCATCGGATCGATCGCGTCCGGGTGGAACGACGCGAGCCGCAAGGGTGACGTCAACGCCATCGTCCACGACATGACGAGCGGGACGACCAGCACCATCGAGCTGCACAACAAGCTCGAGCTCGACGACCACGACGCTCCGGCGTTCCTCATCCGCCCCGACGGACGGATGCTGACCCTGTACGCGAAGCACGGGACGGAAAACCATTTCTACTATCACCTGTCGACCGCCAACGATCCGACGACCTGGGCTGCCGAGCAGACGTTCACGCCCACGGCCGCGACTCAGCTCACGTACAGCAACCCGTTCTTGCTGCCGGCGGAGAACAACCGCATCTACGATTTCTATCGCGGGCTCGACGGCAGCTACAAACCGTCTTACGCCTACTCCGACGATCTCGGTCAGACGTGGCACAGCGGCAACGTCATCGTCAATGTCCCGTCGACGGGGACCCTGCAGCGGCCCTACGCGCGTTACGTGTCGAACGGCGTCGACACCGTCCACATCACGTACACCGAGGCGCACCCGCGCGACTACAACAACAGCATCTATCACATGTACTACAAGGGCGGGACGCTCTATCACAGCGATGGCACGCCCATCCGCCCACTGACGCAAGGGCTGGCGACGCCGACCGAAGGAACGCGGGTGTTCCAGGGAGACGCCGACAACGTCGCCTGGACGATCGACATCGTCCTCGATCCCGCGACGGCGCAGCCGCACATGGTGTACTCGGTTCAGGTGGGCTCGGCCGGACTGCCTGTTGGGCAGGGCGGCAACGACATGCGGTACCGCTACGCGCGCTGGGATGGAACTGCCTGGCGCGATCATCAACTGGCCTACGCGGGGACCCGTCTCTATTCGGGTGAGGACGACTACACCGGTCTCGCGGCGATCGATCCCACGGACACCTCGGTCGTCTACATCTCCACCAACGCGAACCCGACGACCGGCGCTCCGCTGATGAGCGCCGGCGATGGACGCCGCCATTGGGAGATCTTCCGCGGCAACACCAGCGACGCCGGCGCCACGTGGCAGTGGACGCCCGTGACGACGAGCTCCACGCAGGACAACCTCCGTCCCATCGTGGTGTCCGACGGCGCCGCCCGAAAAGTGTTGCTGTGGCTGCGCGGGACGTACCGGGCCTACACGGACTATCAGCAGCAGGTCCTGATGCTCATTCTGGCCGGCGGCGGGTCGTGAGCGGGCGCGCTCAGAGCTCGAGGACCTCGCTCCCCGCAAGCAGGAACGCTCCGGTCGCATAATCATTGGTGCTGTCCATCGTGGAGGGGCCGGGCTTGGAGCCGACCGCCTGGACCCAGCCCAGGCGCCCCTGGGAGGTGACCGCCGTGCCAAGCGCGGTCCAGGCTTTCTGCACGATGGGCAGGAAGGTCGCCCGATCCAGCACGCCATGGTTGATGCCCCAGGCGATGCCGTAGCAGAACAGAGCGGTCCCGCTCGACTCCGGCGTGGTGTAGGCGCTCGGCTGGGTGAGGCTGGAGCGCCAAAACCCGTCGCTCGCCTGGATGCTTGCCAGCTTGGTGGCCATCTGCCGAAGCAGCGTTTCGTAATCGGCGCGGCGGCTGTCCGTCGCCGGCAGCACCTCGAGGATGCGCGCGATTCCCGCCACCACCCATCCGTTCCCGCGCGACCAATAGGTGTTCGTGTGGAGGAACGTACCGTCGCGCCAAAACAGGCTCTGGACCGGGTCGTAGAGGTACGCCTTGGTATCCCAAAACATGTTGTTCATCAGCGTGAGGTATTGGGTCTTCCCGGTGGCCTGGGCGACGCGCGCCAGCGCCGCCGGCGCCATGTAGAGCGCGTCGCACCACCACCACTCCGTGCGCCCGGGCATCGGGGCGGCGACCATGCCGTCGAACGTCGTCTGCGCGGCGGCGATCATGACGTCGTTCTGCGAGACCGGATTCGCCAGGTAGAGCTCGGCATAACTTTGGACGCAGGCCTGGTTGTCGGCGAAGCGAAGCCCGTCTGAATCCGAGTGGAGCTTCCAGCTGTTCGCCTGCCCCCATTGCGTCGTGTAGTCGCGGTACTTGGTGTCGCCGAGCGCCCGATAGGCGGCCAGCATTCCGGTGTGGAACACCGCACGCACCCAGCCGTTGTCGTTCCCCGATCCAAAGCGAGCAATCTCGTAATCCGCGACCCGGCGCATGATCGACATGACGGCCGCCCGATCGAAGGCCGCGCGCCCCCCCGCGCCGCCCGCAGCACCACCCGGGCCCGCTGATCCACCGGCGGCGCCGTGCCCGGCGGTGCCAGCCTCGCCGCTGCCGCCGCCGCGACCTGCCGCATTGCTCCCGCCACTGGCGCCCCCGGTCATCGTTGCGCCGGCCGTGCCCGCCGCGCCCGCGCCCTGGCCGCCGGCGGCGGAGCTCCCTGCCGTACCGCCACCCGCTGTCGTTCCGGCCGCGCCCGGGTTGCCCGAGGCGCCGGCCGTGCCGGTGACTCCGCCGGTTCCCGAGCTGCCGCCGCTGTTACCGCCCGACCCCGGGTTGCCGTTGGTGGAACCGCCTCCGCTGCATGCGGCGAGCGCGGCCCCGAATGCAACAGCCATCGCGTATCGCGTCGTCATGTCGTCTCCTCGACGCCGTTCAAAGCTCGGCTGCGTAGCTATCGCCGTAGATCTTCGCCACGACGGATTTGCCGGCGGCTGTGAGGTGCGGGCCGCCGCCCGTGAAGACGTCGCAGCTTGGCGCGTAGAACTTGGGCGCCGCCCGCACGAGCTGGGGATGATTCGCCACCACCGTCTGGATGGCCGTGTCGATGAACGGCTGTACGACGTCCTCGGTGCTCGTGCAGCCCGGGCCCATCATGTTGCCGGGCGCGCGCAGCATCGTCATGAGATCGATCTCGCGGACGCTGGGGAACTTCTTCTGAACGGTCCCGACGAAGCCCTCGAGCGCGGTCACCCATTGCGCGGCCGTCGTGTACGTCCAATTGACGCCAGTGAAGATCACACGTTCGGGCTGCATCGAATTGGTCGCGCAGGGCGACAACTTTGGAAAGCTCCAGGTTGCGCCGTTCGGGTCGGCCCATGTCTCGACGAACGCCATGCCGGTCGCGTCGGGGGCCATCGCCTCCCATTTGGCGTCGTCGACAGAGGTCTCGAATCCGCCCACGAACCAGTCATGCGTGATCGAGACGCCCAGAACGAGGTTGCAGGCGTAAGACTTGGGGTTCGAAAATCCCGAGCCGCCGTTCGCGCCGTTGCCCGCGACGCCGCCGCGACCTCCGCCTGCGGTCGTTCCGCCGACACCCGCCGAACCAGCTTGACTCGCCCCCCCCGTACCGGCCGTGCCGCCCGCGGCTCCGGCCGCCCCACCGACCGAGCCGTCACGACCTGACACCCCTGTTCCAGCGGCTCCCGGTGCGCCAGACCCGCCGGTCCCGCCTGAAGCGGCGGTACCACCCTCCCCGGATCCCGCCGAACCGGCGGGCGATGCGGTTCCGCCCGCGCCGGTGCTCCCCCCTATCGTCGAGCTGCAGGCGAGCCCCAGCGTCAATGCGAACGCGGTCCAGGCGGGTGTTGGCATGTTCAGGGGTGTTCCGCTTGCCCGAAGAAACGGTTCACGGCGCCGGCGGGTTCCGAGAAAGGGCCGCGATTTCCGGTCCTTGAAGAGCACGACGCCAGATGGCGAAATCGTCGATGTCGGCGGCCAGATGCCGTCCGGACTGGGTCCATTTCCCCATGTAGAGCGCTGCGTTGCCGGTCTGGATCGGCGAAGGCATGGCGACCTCGTCAACGGCCTGCGCGTCCCGATAGAGGGTCAACTTCTCGGCTGCGCCGTCCCAAACACTCGTGAGGTGAATCCAGCGATCGGCCTCGATGCAGGCGCACACCGTCCGCACGTAATCATTGACGGTCGCTCCGGCGAAATAGCTCGCGTCGAAACGCTGATAGCTTGGGCGATTGTCGAGGGCGATCTCCCAGCCGCCGGCGTACTGGAGCTCCGTGCTGATGATCATCGAGAAATCCGCCGTGCTGGCGGCGAGCTCGGCGGCCGACATGCGGAGCCACACCGACACGGTCCAGCTCGCCGCGGCCTGCGGGAAGCCGGCCACGGCAACAGAGTCGCCGGAAGCGAGCGAAAGCGCGCCGCTGAATCGCCCGGAGGAGATCCACGTCCCGCCGGTCAGCGTGCCCTCGTAGCCGTTCCCGGAGCTGTCCGCGACGTTCGTTCCGCCGGTGGCGTCGAACGTCCAGTGCGCGACCAGATCGCGCGACAGGCTTCCGGGATCGATCGTCAACGCGTCGAGCGGGACGCTCTCGCACCCCCCCAGCCCCAGGCCCGCAAAGATAAGCGCAAAGATGGCGGCCACGAGCCTCATCAGAGCCATGCGACCATCGTCAACGAGGCAAGGACGGCGGGGAACGCGAGCTTCGCGCCCTCGACGTCGTAGAAGCGCACCACGGGGTGAGGAACGGCGATGAGGGCGCCGATCTCCAGGGCGAACGAAACGTGTGTTTCGATGCTGGCCAGAACGCCGACCCCTGCCTCCAGCGCGGCCGCCCAGCGGGTCTGAGCCAGGCCGGCATAGGGCCAGACGCCCTCACCGTCGCTGTGGGCGTAAAGCGCCCCCGCTCCGACGTTGAAGGTCGGCCGCCAGCGCGCACCCGGACGAAGGGCGAGCGCCAGCTCCGCGAGAGCGAAGTTCTGGGCAACCGAAGCGGATCCCGTCGACGTGTCGATTCGCGGCCGGCTACCAAGGCCGGCCAGCGTCAAGCGAGCGCATACCCGGTCGCCGAGCCAGGCCCGCACCCGACCGAGCGGTAGCGCCGCCGGACCCGGACCGCCCACGCTTTCAAGCATCGAAATGCCCGCCTCGATGCCAATCCGACGCTTGGCCTCCGCAGCGTGGAAACGCGCGTTTGGCGGATCTGCCACTGGCGGCGGCGCGATCTCTCGTCTAGGGCGTGTCGCCTCGAGGAGGGCCCTGAGGGCGCTCGCTTTGAGAAGCTCCAGGGTCCGAATGGCGAGCACCTCCGCCACGTGGTCGGGATCTTCCGCGGGGACCGGAATCCGGCGGACCTCGGCCACCGCGCCGATCCGATCCACGATCCACAGCTCTGCCCCCGGCCGTTCGGGTTCTCCCAGGAGGGCGATCACGGCGACCGCTCCTTCTTGCGCCTGCATGCGGCTCACGATCGAGACCGGGTCCCCATTCGGCCCCGGATCGACCAGGGACACCTGGAATCCGCCCGATACCAGTTCCTCGCGGATACGCGTCAAGCAATGCCGCGCTGTCGCTGATGCCTCGGACGAGTCGAGCAAAGCCACGCGCCCGGACGGCGGGGGCGCGCACCAAGCGACGGCAGAGGCGATCGCCACGCAGCACCCCACCGCGACACCGACGCCGAAACGGAACGGCGGCCGCGGTCGGCGGATCATGGGGTGCGTGGCAAGCCGGACGCCAAAGCCGAGGGATCGACGAGCACGGTGGCGGCATGGGCGTAGCTGCCGGTGGAAAAGCGTCGGAGATAAAGACGCGCGACGGCAACCGAGTTCTCGTGCTGGCCGGACCGTTCGAGCACCGTCATCTTGCGGCCCAGCGCCTCCGACGCGTACGCGCCTGAGGGCGCCTCCGTGAGGTAACGATCGTACCAAGCCAGCGCGCGGGCGACGCCGGGAGGAGATTCGTCTTCGAGGCGGCCGAGCAAGAACGCGGCGTCGGCGGCCCGCTTCGAGCCCGGGAACCTCCGGCGCTCGGTGTGAAGGATCCGGCGGGCAAGATCTTCCTTGCCGACGTAGCGGGCGGCATCGGCGAGGGCGGCGAGGTCCTCGACATCGGCGATTTCGAGAACGCGCCCCAGCCCCGAACGCTGGGCCTCCGCGATCACCGCGCTCGCATGACCTTCGGCCAGCTCCGCGCGCCACTTGTTGAGAAGCACCGCCCGCTCCGCCGGGCGCACCGTCGAGGCGGCAATCGGCGCCGGCGCGCTCGCCGGGGCCGGTGCCGTCTCGTGATCGCTCAGGGTAACGGAGAGCTTCTGCCCCGCCTGAAGAACCACTTCTCCGCCGGAGATCGGGCCCGAGACCGAGACGACCCCGCTCTCCATTTGTAAATCGAAGTGTGCGGTGGCCGCATTCCACGACATCGAAAACGCCGTGCCGTGCACGCGCACCTGGAACGGGCCGGCGTCGAACAACCAGCGAGCGTTCGCCCGGTGCTGGACCTCGACGTGTGCCTTCCCGTCGTAGAGCGCGACCGTGGCACCGTTTCGATCGAGGTGGAGGACACGACCGCGCGTGCGAGGCTCCATCCGCACGAGGCTTCCGTCCGAGAACCGAAGATCCGCGGGTTCGGTATTCGCTGCGGATGCGACCAGATCGCCTTCGCCGACGGTCAATCCACGTCGGAGCTCATAGGTAATCTCCTGGCCGCTGCGGTCGCCGTAGTGGACGCGGCCCCAATAGGCGCCGCCGCCCACCATCACCGCCATCACGACTGCCGCGCGCAAGCGGCGGATGACCCGCTCCCGACGGGCGAGCCGTTGCTCGACCAAGGCAAGGGATCGTTCCTCGGCGGCTACGGAGCGTGGGCCACCGGCGCTGGCCACCATCACGCGTCCCACGCTCTCGGCGACGTGCATCTCGAGCTCGTTCTCCACGCCGTGTGGACTCATCGCCTGCGCCCCCCGGTTTCGACGAAGTAACGCCTCAAGTCGTCATCTCCGCCCACCCGCTCAGCCACGGTGGCCACGGCGCGGTTGCAGAGCCGCTTTGCGGTGCTCAGCGAGACGGCCATGGTCTTCGCCACCTCTTCCATCGTCATCTGCTCCATGAACCGCAAGGTGAACGCGACCCGTTCACCCGCACCCAGCGCGTCCAGGATCCGCCGGCACCGCCGGAGGGCGTCTCGGGTCTCTTCTTCCGAGCCGCGATCGCCGACTGTGTCCGGCAGATCGCCGTCATCGGATAGCAGAATCTTCCGGCGCACCCAGCGAGAACGGAGGTTCCACTTGAGCACCCGCACGGCCACCGCCATCGTGAACTCGCGCAGCGCCTCGGGGTTACGGATCGAGGAACGGCTGACGAACACACGGAGAAAGACCTCCTGAGTCAAATCCTCGACATCCTCCCGCGGACGGCCCAGCGCGGCGGAGAGATAGCGGCGAATCATGCCGGAGTACCGTTCCCAGACCTCGCGTCGGGCCCAGGGCAGGTTGGCTTTCAAGCCGGCCAGGAGCTCGGCGTCAGAATGCGTGGCCTCATTGCCGGGCCGCACCAGCCGGAGCGACGCCTTGTCGCCTTGACTAGCCATCGACCGAGGACACACGACGTTGCTGCATGGGGTTACCAGGGATGTTCCGCCACCCCGGAAAATCGGTTCACCTGGCCGGCGTAACGGGCTGGACGCCCAGGTTACGCCACCATCGTGTTTGCGTGTAGGGTAGGCGCCATCTTGCAAGTCGAGCTGTGCCGGAAGTCTTTCGAGCGGCTGGGGGCGCCGCTCCCCACGCTGGTCTCTGCGCTGCGGGAACGCGAGCACACGCCGGTGGTGAAGGACTGTCTCAACCGCTGCCAGCGTTGCGAGCTCGGCTTCGCGATGGCGACCGCCGACGGGACGCCGCTCGCCGCGTCCAGTGTGACAGCGCTTTTGGCTGATATCGACGCGCTGGACGAAGCGTAGACCACGCCCGTGAGCTTGCCCAAACTCCAGACGTCGCCGACGGCGCCAGTCTGGCTGGAGCCGGACGGGGCATTTCGATCGCTCCGCTTCGACAACAGCTTCGTGCGCGAGCTGCCAGGCGAAGCCGAGACGCTGAGGGCCGTGCGCGCCGTGCGCGGGGCCTGCTTCTCGCCGATCGCGCCGGTTCCGGTCAGCGCGCCGCGGCTCGTGGCCTGGTCGCCCGAGGTGGCACGGTTGCTCGACCTGCCGGAGACGGCCGCCGCGTCCGATAGCTTCGTCGAAGTGTTCTCCGGTAACGCGCTCGTGCAAGGGATGGCGCCGTACGCCGCCTGTTACGGCGGGCACCAGTTCGGCACCTGGGCAGGACAGCTCGGCGACGGACGGGCCATCAGCCTCGGGGAGGTGGTGAACGCGGCGGGCCAGCGCTGGGAGCTGCAGCTCAAAGGCGCGGGCGCCACCCCCTACTCCCGTTCGGCCGACGGGCGAGCCGTGCTTCGTTCGTCCGTCCGCGAGTTCCTCTGCAGCGAGGCGATGGCTCATCTCGACGTTCCGACAACGCGCGCGCTGAGCCTCGTCGCGACGGGCGACCAGATCGTGCGCGACATGTTCTACAGCGGTCACCCAAAGGCCGAGCCGGGCGCGATCGTCTGTCGCGTCGCCCCTTCTTTCCTGCGCTTCGGCAACTTCGAGCTCTTCGCGGCACGCGGCGAGATGGATCTGCTGACCCGCCTCGCCGACTACACGCTCCGGCATCACTTCCCCGAGCTCGGCGCGCCGTCGCCCGAGACCTACGCCGCCTGGTTCACCGAGATCTGCCGCCGCACAGCCCTGCTGATGGCGCACTGGATGCGGGTCGGCTTCGTTCACGGCGTCATGAACACCGACAACATGTCGATCCTCGGGTTGACCATCGATTACGGGCCGTTCGGCTTTCTCGACAACTACGACCCCAACTTCACCCCCAACACCACCGACGCGGGTGAGCGCCGCTATCGATTCTCGAATCAGCCGCGCGTCGCCAAATGGAACCTGATCAAGTTGGCGGAGGCGCTCTACCCATTGATCGGCAGCATCCCGCCGCTGGAGGAGGCGTTGGTCGCCTACACGGAGACGTACGAGGCGGAGGAGAGTCGCCTGTTCGCCGCCAAGCTGGGGCTGATCACCCGGGACAAGCCGCTCGCCGACGAGCTCTTCCAGCTCTTGGCGATGGCGGAGACGGACATGACGCTCTTCTTCCGGGGTCTGGCGAACGTCCCGGTGCATCTGGAATCATCCGACGAAGCGCTGCTGGCGCCGCTCGTCGAGGCGTACTACACTCCAGAAGAGCTCAGCGGCGACGTGCGCGCGCGAACCGTCGACTGGCTGCGTCGCTACGGTGCCTCCATCCGGGCGGAGGGGACGCCGGCCGCACTGCGCAAACAGCGCATGGACGCCGTCAATCCCAAGTACATCCTGCGCAACTGCCTCGCCCAGCTTGCCATCGACGCCGCCGAGGCAGGCGACGCCTCGCTGGTGCTGGAGCTATTGGAGGTGCTGCGCCACCCTTACGACGAGCAGCCCGGGCGCGAACGCTACGCCGCCAAGCGCCCGGACTGGGCCCGCCATCGCGCAGGCTGCTCGATGCTCTCCTGCAGTTCCTGAGTCCGGCAACTCCTCTGCCTAGGCCGCAGCTACGATCTCCGCCCTTTTTATTCCCATCACAGTTCGCACATTCCCTGCGTAAACGGGCGGGACACGCAGTCCAAAAACTAGTTACGCGACGTAGCCAGCCCAGACTATTGTCCCCGTTCATGGCGATGAGAATCTGGGCGGCGTCCGTGGCTGCCGTGGCGGCGTTTTCCCTGCTTCCCTGCACCGTTGGCTCGAAGGTATTCGGCGCCGCCCAGTCATCGGCAGACGCGCATATTCAAAGGGGCCTGGAGTTGCGCAAGAAGGGCCGAGACGCAGATGGTCTTGCCGAGTTCGAGGAGGCGATGAAGATCTCGCCTTCGCCGAGGGCCAAGGCTCAGGTCGGTCTTGCCCAAATGGCCATCGGTCTCTTCGAAGCAGCCGAGGTAACGCTCTCGGAGGTCCTTTCATCCTCCGGGGATGATTCATGGGTGAGTGCCCATCGCGCGACATTGAGCGACGCGCTGACGAAAATTCGCAGCCATCTTGGCACCTTGAATGTGAATGGAGACCCCAAAGGCGCCGCCGTGGAGGTGAACGGAACGACGGCTGGCTCGCTTCCGTGTTCGCTGCACGTCCAGGCAGGCGACGTGGTCGTGAGAGTCCGGGCGCCCGGATATCTACCGATCACCCGAACCGTCTCGGTGGAAGCGGGCACGATCTCCAATCAGATCTTCACTCTGGTGAGCGCGGCGGACAAGGGATCCGACCCAGTATCCAGCGCAAAGCCTTCCGAGGGAACGGCAGCCGACAAGGCTCCCAACAGCGAACCCGTCACCGAACCGAGCCCGGATGCTTCTCCTTCGGGTGGCTCCGTTGCCACGTCGAATGGGTCGCCATGGCCCTGGATTGCGGCCGGCGGCAGCTTGCTGGCTCTTTCTTTCGGCACGGTGGAAGCCGTCCGGTGGGCTTCGAAAGCTTCGGATTTCGGTAATGTGAAGGGGCCCGGGAATACCCCGCTGTGCGACACCAACGCTCCCAATGCGGGAGGCGGTTCGTGCGCCAGCATTCTCAGTGAAGGCCACACGGCACGCGACCTGGCCATCGGGGGATTCGCAATTGGGGCTGCTCTCGGCATTACCTCAGCCATTCTGTTCAGCCGAGCCGCGCAAGGTGATCAGAGTCAGGCGTTTTCCTGCGTTCCCGCAATTGGGACGCCAGGGATCAACTGCGCGATGTTGTTTTGATCCGGCAACGCGATAGTCTGTCCTCGAGGCCTCGCCAATCCGCCACTCACCTGAGCATCCAAATGAAGACGATCCAACCTTTTCGGTTTCTTGTTTCAAGCCATCGTCTCTGCGGCTTTTGGCTGGCCGTTCTCACCTGCTTCGGCGTCACGAGTTGTTTCAGAAGCGGGTCGGGCCAATCGGCCTGCGCTGCGGACGCCAGCTGCCCCGACGCCGCGATTGCCACGGGCGGAGCCGGCCATCATGGGTCCGGCGGCGGTAGCGGCCATGGTGGCGGTGGTCAGGGTGGAAGCGGTGGTCAGGGAGGCCACGGTGGCAGCGGCGGTGGCCAGGGTGGCGGCAGTGGCGGTGGCCAGGGTGGCGGCGGTGTCGGCGGCCAGGGTGGCGGCAGTGGCGGCAGTCAGGCTGGCGGCAGTGGCGGCGGTCAGGCTGGCGGCAGTCAGGCTGGCGGCAGTGGCGGCGCTAGCAGCGGTGGCCAGAGTGGCAGAGGTGGCCAGGGTGGCAGCGGTGGCCAGGGTGGCGCCGGTCGCAGTGGCCAGGGCGGCTCCTCGACGGGAGGTTCGACCGACGCTGGGACGTGCGCCGCCGGCTCCCCCTGCACGGGCGACACGACCGACCAATGTCACACCTTTGCCATCTCCTGTGCCACGGGAAATCCCGTCTGCAAGGTCAGCGGAAACAAGCCCAATTCGACTCCCTGCGGCGCCGCGCAGAGGTGCACGGCGGGAACCGAGTATGACCAGGCCACTTGCTCCGACGGTGTTTGCGGCGCTCAGCCCACGAAGACCTGCCCGTCGACCGGCTGCAACGGTACGACGTGTGCGGGTGCGTGTAGTAGTTCGCAGACGGCCTGCGGAACGACGTGCTGCAACAATACCAACCAGTATTGCAACGGCACCACTTGCGCTGCCAAGGTTGCTAACGCCATGGCATGCCCCGTTGGCAACAACAACGCATGCTCATCTGGCAACTGTTCCAGCGGGCTCTGCTGCGCCGCCGGCACATCGAACTCCAATGGTGTCTGCTGCACCTCCGGTCAAATGGGGTGCGCCGCCAGCTGTGTCAACACCAGCACGGACAGCAACAACTGTGGCGGGTGCGGCATGGCTTGCGGTGCCAACGAGAAGTGCGCCTCCTCGGTCTGCACCTGTGGCGGGACGCTTTGGCCTTGTCTAACCCGGGTAGCCTCGGTCCCTGGATCCCAGGGATACGGGATCCTGAACCTCACCAGCTTTTCCGACACGACGCGGGAGTGGGTGGCCTACATCGACAGCTCCGGCAACGACACCAGCAACAGCGTGGTGATCTACGATGCTCTGGGCCTGAAGGAACTGCGTCGCTTGACCGTGGCGCATTGGCTGACACAGCTCGCGTTCGTGCCCGGTCAAACGACGCTTCTCTATTCGAACGGTGGTTCCCTGATCCGCGTCCCGGAAACCGGCAGTCCAACGACATTGTCGCTGACGGACGTGTTTTGGTTCGCTATTTCACCGGATGGAACCAAGCTGGCGGTCCTCAGCGGGGCCCTCAGTTCGGTACGCATCTACAGTTACCCCGGACTGTCGCTGCAAACGACCCTCACCGTGAACATCGCCGTCGCCAATGGCGACGCAGACTTGGCGTTCTCGCCCGACAGCAGCCAGCTTGCGCTTTCGGGCGGTTATGAGAACCCGCAAGTCCAAGTGTTTGCCGTATCCAACGGGGTATCCCATATCGAGACGGCGACCGGCGCCAGTGCGACATACAGCCCCGCCTTCACTGCAAGTGGCACGGAGCTATTCGTGGGCGGCGGCTACAGCGACGGATACGTCTATGCTTTCAATCCCGCCACGACGGGCACTTACCTGAGGCGCCTCGTCGGTGCCATCAGCTACCAATATAGCGTCGCGATCATTCCGGGATACAGCAAGCTGCTCGCTGGCGGCTACGATAACGTCCTGCGCATCATCGATTCCAGCACTGGAACCGTGAATGCCTCCTATACGACGTCGTCCGTCATCAACAAGGCACGCTTCTCTCCTGATGGGAAGTATGTCTACGTGGGAATCGGTGCAGGCTCTTCAGAATTGGTTATCTACCGCGTGAATTGACAGGAGCCGGACGACTTCGTCGGCAACGACGATTCACGGGAGCAGCGGTCCGATCGCACCGTAGAACGTGTCGCCGATGATCACGTAGCCGGCCGTGTTGGGGTGCAGGCCGTCGGCCTTCAACGCGGTCTGGTAGCTCGCGTTTTTCGAGAAGCCGGCATAGCTGTCGACCATGACGACGTGCTTTCCGGCCGACGCGCGCGCATTCACCAGGCCAGAGATGGCCGCGTTGTACGTCTGCGTGCGCTGATCGCTGCCCGGCGCGGAGATCGGAATGATCGTGGAGACGACCACCAGCGCCGAAGGCGCGTCCGTGATGATCTCGTCGATGAGCTTGCCTAGCCTGGACGGCGCGTTGCTGACGTCGATGTTGTCGTTGAGATCGTTGGTCCCGATCATCAGCAACACGATGTTCGGATGGTAGGTCGAGATCGCGTTGTCCGTGATGCTGCCGGCGATTCCGCCGTTCCCGCCGCCCGAGATCGTGTAGCCCCCGTGCCCTTCGTGGCGCATGGGAAACGTCTTGTTGTCGACGGTGGCGGGCCCATTCGTCAGCGATCCGACGAAGGTGATGTTCTTGCCGGCCATCAACGCTTGATGGAAGATCTCGATGCGATAGCCGCCTTCGGGCGCGGTGCAACACCCCTCCGTGATCGAGTCACCGAGCGGAAGCACCGCGCACGCGGTCCCCGCCGTCGCCGGGCACGGCAGGTAGGCCCCGGCGCCCCCGTTTCCTCCGCGCCCGCCCCCGCCCCCGACCCCGCCCACCGTACCGCCAGCCCCGCCCGCGCCGCCGTGGCCGCCCGCGGTCCCGCCGCCGCCCTGTCCAGGGTGGCCACCAGCGGAGCCGGCCTGCCCGCTACCTCCGGCAACGCCGCCCGCACCGCCCGATGCCGGCGTGCCACCTGACCCGCCGGTGCCGACCACGCCTCCGGTCGCGCCCGGTTGTCCGGAGGCGCCGCCGCTGGCCCGCGAGCCGCCTGTTGCGATGGTGCCACCGGTTCCGGTCGGCCCGCCGCCTTGCCCGCCGGTCGCGTTGTTCCCATCCCCGGCGCCGCCCCCACACGCCGGTCCGAGCAGCACAAGGCCGCACAGGGACGAGAAAAGAGCCAATGACCGGTGCCAAGCGGGGGAGCCGCGATGCATGACTTCACAATTCCCGGTAAGCGGTTGCGGGATCAGGGGAATTGGTGACAGTAACACCAGGGCGTTCCTGGCACACTGGGCGTCGATGTCTCGGCTGCCGGCCCCGCCCAAGCTCGTGTCTCACGACCTCGTCGGTCGCTTCGCCTCCCTCGAGATTCGCCGCTTCGGCGACCCGGGAGCGTTCCTGGTTCAGCCCGGCGCCGGGCCGGACGCCGATACGATCCTGCTCCTCCGCGCCGAGATTCCGGAGGGTGCTCGGGAAGGGAACCAGCTGCCGGTGTTCGTCGCGCTCGACTCGGCGGGGCGACCGCTGGCCACCACCCGGGAGCCTCGCCTGAGATTGGGCGAGGTGACTTTCCTGACGGTGACCGCCTGTACCGAGTTCGGCGCGTTCGTCGATTGGGGTCTGCCCAAGGAGTTGCTGGTGCCGTTCGCGGAACAGACGCGTGACGTGAAAGTCGGGGAGCGGCATCCGATTGGCCTTTATCTGGACAACACCGGACGCCTGGCCGGGACCATGCGCTTCAACGACATGCTGACCAGCGACGGAGAATTTCAGCGCGGTGAATGGGTCGAGGGCGAAGCCTGGCGCAACGAGCCCGATATCGGACTGTTCGTCATCATCCAGCGGCGCTTCCTTGGCCTGGTGCCCCGGGATGAACCGCACACGCTGACACGCGGGGAAGCGGCGCAGTTTCGCGTGACGCGCGTGCACCCCGACGGGAAGATCGAGCTATCGGCGCGCCGGCTCGTTCAGGACGAGTTGGAGCGTGACGCCGCGGCCATCCTGAGCGGGCTCGCGCGTCCCGGCGCCCCGCCGATCGGCGACAAATCTTCCCCCGACGAGATCCGCGCCCGCTTCGGCTTGAGCAAGAAGGCCTTCAAGCGAGCAGTGGGGACGCTGTTGAAGGCCGGGCGCGTGGACGTGGACGCCGCCGGCACGGTGCGGGTCGTGTCTGGCCGCGGGCGCTGATAAGCGGATCAGCGGTGTCGCTCGCGCTGCTGCTCAGCTACATCGGGTTCGTCAGCCTCGGGCTTCCGGACACCGTGCTCGGCGCCGCCTGGCCGGCGATCCGCGCCGACCTCGGGTTGCCGCTGGATGCGGCCGGCGGCGCAGTTCTTCTGACCACGGGAGGCATCGTTGTTTCCAGCGCTGTCAGTGGGCGTGTGCGCGCGCTGGCAGGCACGGCGGCCGTTCTGACCGGCAGCACGGTCTTGGCCGCGCTGGCGTTGGCGCTCGCCTCGATCGCCCCGCGTTGGGACGTCATGCTGGCGGCGGCGTTCGTGGCCGGGTTGGGTGGCGGCGCGATCGACGCGACGCTGAACGATCTCGTGGCCCGCCGGTACGCGGCGCGGCACATGAATTGGCTGCACGCGTGCTGGGGTGTCGGCGCCTCGCTGACCCCGATGCTGGTCGCCGCGCTGCTGGCGCATGGCCGCTCGTGGCGCGCGCCCTACCGCGTCCTGGCCGTCGTCGAACTGGCGCTGTCATTCACCTTCGTCGCCACGCGGAAGTTGTGGCGCGATGAGCACGCGCGCGACGCGAAAAGCGCGTCCGCTGCGCTCGGCGATTCCAGGCGCGCGATGCAGGCGAGCGTGCTCATGTTCCTGTTCTACGGCGGCGCGGAAGCAGGCACCGGTCTTTGGGCCACCAGCTTGCTCACGCTGACCCGCGGCGCCTCGGCGGCGCAGGCCGGAGCGTTGCTGGCGATCTACTGGGGCGCGCTGACCGTCGGGCGCTTCGTGCTCGGCTCCATCGCCGACGCCGTGGGTCCGACGCGCCTGTTGTCGCTGGCCATCCGCGCGGCGGTGGCGGCAGCGGCGACGCTGGCGGTGCCTGGCACGCCCTTGTGGTTCACGGGAGCGGCGCTGGCGGCCCTCGGCTTTTCGCTGGCGCCCGTCTACCCGCTGGCCATGCGCGACGCCGCCCTCCGCTACGGGACCTCAGGCGGCCGCGTCGTTGGCTATCAGGTCGCCGCCTGCAGCATCGGGGTGGCCACGCTCCCCTGGCTGCTCGGCAAGGTGGGCGCCCACGCGGGCCCCCTGATGATCCCGCCACTGGTGTTGCTGCTGGCCGCGATGACGGCCGCGCTCGAAGTTCTACGACGGCGGTAAGACCCTTGCCGCCTCGTCCTCAGCCGCCCGTGAGCGTCACCGTCAGGTCGAACGTTCCATCGGTGATGGCGTAGGTGCCGCCGTCGATGGCGTCGCTGAGGACTGTGCCGGAAAACGTCCCTTGCACGTGCTGCTTCCCGGCGCTGTCCTCGCTGAATCCGATCGTGACCGAACAGTCCGACATCTTCGCGGAGCCGCCGCCATGGGTTCCGACGTAATCGAAGATCACCTCGGGCGCCGTGGTCCCGTTGCCCGGCTGGCAACTGTAGGTTCCACCCAGCGGTCCTGAGTAGCTCGTGACGACGATGTCGACGGACTGGCTGAGCCTGGTCGAGACGGCGATCTGAATCCTATCCGCCGCTGTTGTCGTCGAGCGGGCGACGGACGCGCCGAAGCCGCAGAAGGGGGTCCCGTCGTCCTTCCAGCTCGCCGATCCGATCGAGCCCCTGCTGATCGGGCAGGTACCGCCGTCACTGCCGGTCCCAGTCATCTTGTTCGCACTCGACCCGCAGCTCACCAGTGCCAGGAGAGCTGCAATCCGCACAATCCCCTTGCTCATGTCGGCGGCTTCACCTCCGACGCATTGTAGCTCAACGCGGGAGGTTGGCTCTGTGCGCGGCGTACGCGATCGGGATTCCCACGAAAAGCGCATGACCGATGATCCCGTTCAGGAAGAGCGGGGCCGAAAAGGGGGCCGGCGGTATGCGTGATTGCGGGATCACCAGGTAGTTCATCACCGCGAACACCGCGACGCCGAACAGCGCGCCGAACGGAACGAATCGCACGGCGATCCGTGGAACCAGACGGCTCGCGACGACGAAGACCGTAGCGGCCGAGAACGCGATCAGGCAGTGAACGGCAACCCCAACCAGTGCCGAGGCCAGCCCACCTTGGTACGCGGCGGGCCCCAACAGGCCGCTCGCGACGAATTGATAGATCGTGAGCGGCCCCAGCCCCAGCGCCAGCTTGTACGCCACGATGGCGTCCAGCCCATCCAGCAGCGCAGCGCATGCGCCGCCGGCGAGGATGGCCCGACCCACCGCCCCTCCAACAAGACTTCCCACCACCTCGGTAACACCCAGCCCGCGATTGACGTCTGTTCGTTCGAAAGAGCTCATGTTTGCACCTCCTGCGCTGGACAGTACGTTCTGGCGGGCGGCGGCGACGGCGCTTGTCGAGCACATACTGTTGCCCTAAAAGAACAATCATGATCCCGCTCGACGACTTGCCGTCGCTCGCTCTCTTCGCTCGGGTGGTCGATCAACGGTCCTTCTCGGCGGCGGCGCGCGAGGCAGGGATGGCCAAGTCGGCGGTCAGCCGTCGAATCGCGGCACTGGAACGCAGGCTCGGGATCTCGCTGCTTCGGCGTTCGACGCGGGCGCTATCCGTCACGGATGACGGGTTGCGCGTGTATGAACACTGCGCCGCCCTGCTGGCGGCGGCGCGCGCGGCCGAGGAGGCGGCACGTGCGCGCGCCGGGGTCAGTGGGAGCATACGGGTGAATGGCCCGGTGACGCTGTCGCAGATGCACCTCGCCCGCGCCGTCGCGGGGTTCCTGCATCGCCACCCTGAGGTCGAGGTGAACCTGTTCGCGGAGGACAGGCTGGTGGACGTCATCGAGGGCGGGTTCGACGTGGTCGTGCGTATCGGGCGGCTCGCGGATTCAGCGCTGCGGAGTCGGAAGCTGGCGGCCGATCGACTGGTGGTCTGCGCGTCGCCCGAGTACCTGGCACGACACGGCGCCCCCACGGCCCCGGCCGATCTGGTCCACCACGAGTGTCTCCACTACTCGCTGGTTCCACGCGCGGCGGAATGGCGCTTTCGGGCCACGGGCGGTGGCGTGCTCTCGGTCCCCACGCGCGGACGGTTCTCGTCCAGCAACGGAACTGTCCTCCGCGAAGCTGCGTTGGCGGGGGTCGGAGTGGTGGTCCTTCCGCTGTTCATGGTCGCGCGCGAGGTCGACGCCCGTCAGCTGGTGCTGCTGCTGGAGGGTGCGCGCCGGGCACGCATCGGCATCTACGCGGTGACCGCCGGTGGACCAGCCGTCGCGCCACGCACGCGCGCTCTGATCGACCACCTCGCCCACTACTTCGCTCGTCCGCGCTGGATGCAGGAGCCAGCCGCCGGCGCTGGGGCATGACACGCGTCGTGTGCCCACGCCCGTCAAACCGCCGGCGGCGCGGTCACTCGCCGGCGAAATCGCCCTTCTTGCCCGTGCCGTCGCCCGCGTTTTCGACGTCTCCTGAAGCCGGTGTCTCGTTACCGTCCTGCGTCCTACCGTGGTACTGGACGTCGCCGCCGGCGCCGTTGGACTTTCCGCCGCGCGCGATCACCTTGCCCTGATTGGCGAGCCAGCCCCGATCCGATCCGTGGACACCGTCGCTGTTGATGAGAACGGCCGTTTGCTCGACGTCGAATTCATCATCTTGCCGAGAAGGCCAGTCGGCAACGCCGGCGCCCCCGTTGTTTCGGGCGCTCCCGCCGACGGTGCCGTTGCCGCCCGACGCGTCGACGACCCCGTCCGTCGCGATGGTCAGGATGCCGCTCATCCGGTCGTGGCCATCGCCGGTGAAGACGTACACGAACCCGCCGCCGCCGCCGGTTCCGCCGCTGTCCGGGGCGTCGCCGCCGCGCGCGTGTAACTGACCGTGGACGGTCGCATTGCCCTGTTTGGTGAACAGATACAGGAGACCGCCCGCCCCGGCCGTGCCTGTTCCGCCCGACTGTCCGCCGTCAACTCCGATATCCGCGGTGGCGTCGATCGTCGAGTTCCCGGTCAGCGATTGCTGCACCAGCTTGATCAGCCCGCCCGCGCCGCCGTTCGCCACCGACCCGTTACTGGACTTCGCCGGTACGGACCCGCCATTGGCCAGAACGTGCCCGGAAACGTGCAGGTTCGCGGTGGGGCTGCTGGGTCCGGGGTAGCCCAGGATCGTGCCACCTTTTCCGGGCTTTCCCGCCGAATCGCCGCCGCTCACGTCCAGCTTGCTGGCGATCACCAGGTCGCCGCCCTTGGCGTCCAACTCGGCGTTGCCGCCGTCGCCGCCGACGGCGGTTCCGGGACCGCCGGTGACAGCGACCGGAACGAGAACGTTGATTGCTTTGGGTGGGGTCGTCGCGCCGACAGTGAGGGTGCTGGCGGCGCCCCCTGCCACGGTTCCGCCGGCTGCCTTGGCGGTGCCGAGACCGCCGCGACCGTCCAGCGCGCCCTGCCAGGTCAATGTCCCGGAACAGTCGATGTCGAGCGCGCCTGCGGCGCCGCCCTGTGCGTTCGCCGCGGACGAAGCCCCAGCCCCACCACGGGTTCGCACCGTTCCGGCGACCGAAATATCGCCGCCCGCAGCGATCGTCACGTCGCCGGCGCCCGCTCCGGTGACGTTGTCGCCGCCGGTCGCGTCGCCACCTGAAGTGTCCAGCGTTCCGGCCAACCAGACCGCCGACGTCGTCTTGACCGTCACTGGCCCGGCGGCTCCCGGCTGGGCGCCGGCGCCGCCCGCAGTCGACACCTTGCCGGTGACGACGATCTGATCCGCAACGATCGTCACCGCGCCACCTGCCTGGCCGGTGGCACCGCTGCTGTCGACGGTGCCGCTGATGTAAACGGTGTGCCCGGGCGCCTCGATGTCGAAGCCCTGCCGGCTCGCTCCGAGATCTCCGCCGCGGAGCGTACCGCTGATGAAGATGTCCCCGCCGGCTGTGATGTGGCGAACAGGGTCGGTATTACTGGATTGAACCGTTCCGGACACGGCGACGGCGGCGGGCGCGCTGACGTCAGCACCGAGCGACGAGGCCGAGAGCGACATGGCGCCGGCTGACGCCGGCGGAACGGCCGGAACCTGAGGTGCGGGAAGTGACGAATCCAGGGCGATTCCGCCAGACGAGATCAAATGAGCGGTTCCACCCCCCGGCGCAGTGCCGCGGTCGGATGAAGCCGCGCCGCCGATCAACGCAATCTCCGCAACCGGAAGCTCCGACCAGAGCGCCGCGTGACCGACCGGCGTTCCCGATCCAGAACCACCACCCGCCGCGCCGCCATCGGGATTCGCCGTCCCATTGCTGCTGCCGGCTGCACTGATCCCGGGACTCCCCGACGGGCCAGTTCCACTGCTACACGCGGCAACCGCCGCGGTCGCGAGGACTGTCACGAACACCCACCCATTCCCCCATCGCCCTACACGTTTCATCCCTACACCTCCCGCACTCCCGTACGACGGATGTACCGGCGCGCGGCGTGGCTGCGCACCGACATCGAGCAAGCGAGATGCCGGAACGGACTGCGGTCGGCGGTGCCGTCTCGAGCCCGCGATCCTCGGCGCGTTCACCTGGCTCGGCCAGAGAGGCGGGGGTCCGTCCGTCGAAGCAATGCCTTACGGCGACCGATTAACGCCGGGGCCGTCTCGTGACACCGAGAAGAACGAGCGTTCCCGGCCTGTAACTACGGTCGGCCGCGCCAACGCGTCGCGTTGGGTGGGGCGGGGGCTCCCGAAACGCCCAAAATGACCAGACAAACGGCGGACCATCTCGACAGATGGAGAAGCGGACTTGATCCGCTTCAATCCCTGAACAAGGCGGCACTCGATGACATCCGGTCGATTCCTTTCCTTCATGGGGGCTCTGGCCCTTCTCGCCGGCGGCTGTGGGAGCGCGCTCACTGGAACTGCCGCCGGCACGGGCGGCACCACCGCAACGGGGGGTAGCAGCTCGGGCGGTTCGACCGCGACCGGCGGATCGGGCTCCGGCACCGGTGGCACGACCGCGAGTGGCGGCGTGACCGGGAGCGGTGGAAAGGGTGGCTCGTCGACCGGCGGCACGGTGGGAACAGGCGGGACGTCGGTATCGGGTACCGCCGGGACTCATGGCGGAGGTGGCGCGACCTCCAGCGGTAGCGCTGGCGCGGCCGGTGGTGGACCCAACGGCGGCGCGACCGGCACTGGCGGCAGTGGTGGGGGAAGCAGCACCGCCGCGCGTCCGAGCAAGGGCTGTGGCGTCGCGAATGGCGCGAAGACGATGACGATGGGCGGCTCGTCCGTTTCCAAGGGTCTTCCCACGTCGACCACCCTGCACATCACGAGCGGCGGGATGAACCGCGAATACATCATCGACATTCCGGCGGACTACGACCCGAACAAACCGTATCGGCTGGTCTTCTCCTGGCACCAGGCGTATGGCTCGGACGTCGGGAACGCCAACGGCCAGTATCCCGCCAACAACGGCCCCAACTTCGACGCGGCACACTACGCGTTCTTCGGGCTGAAACGCGCCGCGGCCGACGCGGGCGACACGGCCATCTTCGTGGCGCCCGAGGGGATCGGCAACCTTCCCTGGGATTACAAGCGCGACGTGACCCTGTTCGACGACCTCCTCGCGCTCGTCGACTCGAACCTGTGCATCGACGACAGCCGCGTCTTCTCCACCGGCTTCAGCTTCGGCGCGATGATGAGCTATGCCCTGTCGATCACGCGTCAGTCGAAGCTGCGCGCGGTGGTTGCCATGGCGGCCGCCAACTACAACCTGCCGAATGAGCCGACCGACACGAACGCGGGGCCGGTCGCGTACATGGGGACGACCGGGATGAGCGACGGCACGTGCCCGTGGGGGAGCGACACGATGGGCGGGAAGGCCTGCAACCTCCAGCACGCCAAGGACAACAACTGCACGATTCCCTCCGGGAACGCCATCCCGACGACGACCGCGGGCAGCAAGAAATACGTCTGCTACGACTTCGCGGGGTGCAAGGCGGGTTATCCGGTCAAAGCGTGCACGTTCGATGGCAACCACACGCCGTCGGCCGTGGATGACGGGACCTCGAGCGGGGACGACGGCCAGAAGGCCTGGGTCCCCCCGATGGCCTGGAAGTTCTTCTCGCAGTTCTGAGCAACCCGCCCCGGAGGGGCATAGGTCGTCGGCGCTAGAAGAGGTATCGGTCGGTGTGACCGATCACCGCGCCGACGACCGCGCCGACCAGAGCACCGGCGGCGCCGAAGAGCAGGCCGCCGCCGACCGTCTTCTCCGCGGCGGTGAATCGAATGAACTGCCCGGGCGGGTCGTCGCCTTGTGCGGCGCCCGTGATCGCGCCCGCAACCGCGCCTGTCACGAACCCCCACACCAAGCCGTCGAAGGCGCCGCGGGCGCGCCGCTTGACCTCTATCCCGCGAAGCCTGGACAGATCGACGCGCGAAAGATCACCGGCTTCACTGGCGGCGGGGGGAACGACGGTGATGGACGGCTGCTCACCCCCGGGCTGTTCGAGCAGCGTCACATGGTCGCGGGCGGTCCGACGGGCTTCCCGCGGGGCGGAATCTTCGTCAATCAGGGTGCGCAGCTGCTCGACGGTCGCGGGTCGTGCTTGCTGGTAGGTGGTCGAGCAACCGCCGAGCAGGGCCGCTCCGAGCGCGAGCAGGATTCCGAGGCGTGGCATCGAGCCCGACAGCTGAGCAAGCGGTGTGCCCGCCCCCGAGCCCGCTGGACCGGCGCAACGGCGCGCCCGGGTGTTCAACGTTCACCACCCCGGTGTAGAACCCTGTCGACCCGGTGTTTGATCCTGACCAGTTCGAGCGGGGGCGAGCGGCTTTCAGTCGGGGCGAGTATTTCTCTGCTCATGAGCTCTGGGAGGACGTGTGGCACGGGCTCGTCGGCAGCGAACGGATGTTCGTCCAGGGGCTGATCCAGATCGCGGCGGGGCTGCACCACCTCCAGCAGCATCGACGGCGACCGGCGGTGTCCCTGCTTCGCAAGGGATTGGAGAAGCTGACACGGAGCGAGCTTCAACCTGTCAAGCGCGGGGATCGATGGACGCTCGTCCGCCGATGATTCGCTAGCGCCGGGTTCGCCGGCGCAGGGCCCACACCAGAACCACCAGCGCCGCGAGACCGGCGACCGCCGCGAGCCGCGGCCCGCGCAGCGTCGCCAGCGCCTCGAACAGCAATCGAAAGAGCGCCGCGAGCGCCCGGACGATCACGGCGCCGCTTCGAAAAATGACCGGCAGCACCAGCAGCAGCGCCGCCCACTTCATGAACCGGCCGCTCGTCGCGTGAACGGGTCGGACAGGCGCGGGACGCGTCTGCGCGCGTGCGTCGAAAGCGGCGCGACGCGCGCCATCGGACAGGAGCTCGTAAGCGTCGTTGATCTCCGCCATGCGCGCACTGGCGAGCTCCTCGAGCGGGTTGCCCTGATGCTGATCCGGGTGGTAACGGGCCGCGAGCGAAAGGTAGGCGGCCCGGATCTCCGCAGCCGTTGCCGTCCGCGCCACGTTCAGGACGTTGTACGGATCGCGTTGCGTGCCGGCAGCCATCAGTGCTTGGCAGCGTGCGGCGCGGACCCGCCGCTGCTCGCCGACTCCAGGTAGCGAAAGACGTCGGCGCTGGTCGACAGCACCAACCAGCTCTGCTTGTCGATGGTGGTCTTGTACGTCTCCATCGTGCGAAGGAACTTGTAGAGCTCGCGGTCGCGACCGTACGCCTCGGCGTAGATCGCGGTGGCCTGCGCGTCGCCGCCCCCCATGACCTCCTGGGTCTTCTTGTAAGCCTCGGACTCGATCACCTTCAGCTCGCGCTCCTTCTTGCCGCGGATCTCCGCGCTCTTCCCCTGCCCCTCCGAGCGGTAACGATCGGCGATCCGCTTGCGCTCCGAGATCATTCGGTCGAACACCTTGGCCTGGACGGTCTCGATGTAGTTGATCCGCTGGATCTGCACGTCGACGAGCTCGATGCCGTAGTCTGGCATCACCTTCGACGCGCGTTCCAGGATGAGGCGCGTGATCTTGTCACGCCCGAGCTCGACCTGACGCATGGTCTCGGCCTCCATGACGTCCTCCGCCTCCTCGGCGGCTTCGAAGGCGCGGTTGCTGACGCGGACGATCTCGATCAGGTTGTGGCTCGCGATCACATTGCGCGTCTCGCCGTCGATGATGTCGTCGAGGCGCGATTGCGCCCCGCGTTCGTCGCGCAAGCGCTGGAAGAAGAGCAGAGGGTTGGCGATCCGCCAGCGCGCATAGGTCTCGACCCAGATGTACTTCTTGTCGCGGGTCGGGACCTGGTTCGGGCTGCCGTTCCATTCGAGCCAGCGCTTGTCGAAGACGTTCGCGTCTTGCGTGAACGGCACCTTGGCGTGCAGCCCGGGCGAGGTGATCGCCTGGCCGATCGGCTCCCCGAACTGCGTGATCACCACCTGCTCCTGCTCGGAGACCGTGTAGAACGTCGACGCGACGGTGGCGATCCCCAGGACCGCCACGGCGCCGACCACGATCAGCCCGCGCCCGGTCACGGCGCCTCCTTCGTCACGTCCTGTCCGCTGCCGAGCGGGAACAGTGGAAGGATCCCCTTGGCCCTTTCATCGAAGATGAGCTTCTTTCCAGCCGCGGGGAGCACCACCGAAAGCGTCTCCAGGTAAAGCCGCGTGCGCGTCACCTCCGGGGCCTTGCGGTACTCGGCCTGCAGCGCGACGAAACGCTGGGCATCGCCCTTCGCCCGGTTCACCCGGTCGACGGCATAGCCCTCGGAGGCCTCGATCTTCTGTTCGGCGAGACCGCGGGCGCGCGGGATCTCCTGATTGTATTCGGCCCAGGCCTCGTTGATGGCGCGCTCGCGCTCTTGAATCGCCTGGTTGACGGCGTTGAATGACGGCTTCACCGACTCGGGGGGATCCACGTCCTGCAGCACCAGCTGTTGCACGGAGATCCCGTTGTCGTAGCGCTTGCAGAGGTCCGCAAGCAGCTCCTTGGCCTTGGCGGCGATCGCCTCTCGCCCGACGGTGAGCAACTCGGTGACGCTGTGGTCGCCGACGACGGTGCGCATCGACGCCTCGGCCATCAGCCGGAAGGTCTGTTCGACGTCGCGCAACCGAAAGAGGTACTTGTACGGGTCCGAGATCTTGTACTGAACGATCCATTCCACCGTCGCGACGTTCAGATCGCCGGTCAGCATCAGTGATTCAGCGGCGGTCTTCTCGTCCTTCCGGAAGGTGCTGTCGACCGCCGCGCTGACCGTTCGAAATCCGAATTCCTGTTTCAGCTGGCGCTGAACAGGGACCTTTTGCACCTGCTCGATGCCGAACGGAATCTTGCCGTGCGGCCCGGGGTTGGTCGTCCGCACGAAGCGGCCGAACCGGGTCACGAGCCCGACCTCGTCCGGCTCGACCTGATAGTAGGAGCCGATCAGCGCGACCAGGACCAACACGACGGCGACGGCGCCGGCGACGAACCGTCGCGATCCCCGCAGCCGGTCCCAGAGGGCTCGCGCGGCGTGCAGCAACTGCTCCGGATCGAAGTCCGACCGACCGTTGGTCATGGGACCTTCTTTCAGAGTCCCGCACCAACTTCAAGGTAAGCCGACACGTTCGCCGACTCCCACCGGCGTGACGACGAACCGCGCGTGCTCGTCTCCGGGCAGGAAGCGGAACGCGAAGCTGGCCGGCAACACGGCTGGCGGGCCGTCGAGATAGTCGAACGCAAGCCGGTCGGTGCCATCGACCCGGACGCGCAGGCAACCGAGCCAACTCCTGCGATCGACGTAAGTGCCCGCGTACGCGGCCAGAGGATGCGGGGAGCGCCCGACCCCCGGTCTCCAGTCGTCCGGCAGGTCGGCAAGCACGCTGAGCGCACGAAGAACGACTGACGCGGGGGTGGCTCCCGCCGCGTTCGTCGTGTTCATCATCGCGGCGGCGCCGATCCGGCGCGCGGGAACCCAGGCCACGAACGCGCTGAAGTTTGGAACGCCGCCGCTGTGGTTGTAGACCCACACGTCACCGACCTTCATCATCGCGACGCCATACCCATAGGCTTCGTCCGGACGCGCGCCGGTCTCGACATACGGTGTCGTCAGCGCCTCGACGAGCGGCTGCCCGAGTGGATGGGTGGCGGGCTCGCTCATCGCGCGTGCCCATCGAGCGAGGTCACGCGCGCTGGCGATCAGCCCGCCGGCTGGCGCGGCCAGGCGGCACTGGCTACCCGCGCTGACGCCCTCGGGATGCCCTCGGACCTGAACGGCGGCGAAGCTGAAGGTTGCCGCCGACATCCCCATCGGCAAGAGCACGCGTTCCCGCACGACGTCCTCGAACGGCCGGGACGTCGTTCGCTCGATCACGAGCCCCACCAGCGAGTAGCCGAGGTTGGAATACAGGTACACCTGCCCCGGCTCGGCGCCGAGATGCGCGCGCGCCGGGGCCTCGGACAGGGCGCCGCCCCCCGCGCACAGCAACTGATGGGGATCATCCACCAGGCCAGCGGTGTGCGTCAAAAGCTGGTGAAGCGTCACACGTCCCAGGCCTGTGTCCGCCTTGAGCTCCGGCAGGTAGGTCGCGATTGGTCGATGAAGGTCGATCGCGCCGGCTCGAGCGAGCAGGACGGCCGTTGCGGCCGTGAACATCTTCGTCACGGACAGCAGCGGGAACAGCGTGTCCGGCGTCGTCGGAGCCGGTTGCCCACTCTCGGTCACCGCGGTCTGAAGGAGTGCGCCGTCCTCGGCGACGACCGCCAGGGCACCGGTCGTGTCGCCGACCCGCTCGCGCAGCCGCGCGGTGAAGCAGGCAAATCGTTGGGCGGTGGTGCCGGGGCAGTCGAATCGCGACGGGGGTCGCCCGCCGGCTTCGAAGACGCCGAACAGATCGCCGCCCTGCCAGTGCAGGTAGGGCTTCCGGGCGCAGCCCGCCACCATCGCCACCAGGGCGGCGACGACGATCCAGCTGCGCCGATGGCCCATTTCTGTCTGCATACCACTGGGGCCGCAGGCCGTGCGCTAAGGTTGCCCATGATCCCGAGCAGGACCGTCCAGGCCCCCATCCCCTCGGGCTACGGCGCCGAGACCACGGCGCGCGAGGTCCTTCGTGGCCGCGCGCTCGACGGCCTCACCGCCGTCGTGACCGGTGGCTACGCAGGCGTGGGGCTCGAAACCACCCGCGCGCTGGTCGACGCCGGCGCGTCGGTCGTCGTCGCGGCCCGGACGCCCGACAAGGCACAGGCAGCAGTCGCAGGCCTGCCACGCGTGGTCGTCGAGCCGCTCGATCTCGCGGTGCCCGCGTCGGTCGCCGACTTTGCCGCGCGATTCGTCGCGAGCGGCCGCCCGCTGCACATCCTGGTCAACAACGCGGGCATCATGGCGACGCCGTTCGCGCGTGATGCGCGGGGCTTCGAATCGCAACTGGGGACCAATCACCTGGGCCACTTCGAGCTGACGCTGCGGCTCTGGCCGGCGCTTCAGAAGGCGCGTGGCGCCCGCGTGGTCGCCCTCTCTTCACGTGGCCATGCCCGCGCCTCGGTCGATCTCGAAGATCCCAACTTCGAACGGCGCCCCTACGACAAATGGATCGCCTACGGGCAATCGAAGACCGCCAATGCTCTCTTCGCCGTGGCGCTCGACGCGCGCGGCCAGGGCCACGGCGTGCGCGCCTTCGCCGTCCATCCCGGCGCCGTCGTCACCGAGCTGATGCGTTCGATGACCGAGGACGAGCAACGAGCGGCTCTCGCCCGCGCCCGCGAGATCGGCTCGATGAAGACGACGGAGCAGGGGGCGGCAACGTCCGTCTGGTGCGCCACCAGCGAGCAGCTCGTGGGAAAAGGCGGCGTCTATTGCGAGGACGTCGACATCGCCCAGCCCGTCCCTCCCGACTCCCCCAGCGCCACGGGCGTTCGCCCATGGGCCAGGGATCCGGAGCTCGCCGAACGCCTCTGGGAGAGCAGCGAGGCGTGGACCTCGGTCCGGTTCGCGGCGTGAGCCGAATTCGTACGCCCGCCTCTAGCGGTGTACGCTGCAGGAAAAGGGTGGGCTTGTCATGGACGAACCCTACTTCCGCGACGTCGAGCTTTCGGACCCGCGCTTCGAGCGCGACGGACTGCGCTTCATCACCGTGCGGAGTCCGGCGCTTCGCGGGCATCGCGCGGACATCTGTTTCTGGGCGCCGCCGAGCGAGCCGGGAACCGACAAGCTGCCGCTCGCGCTCTTGCTCCACGGCGCCGCTGGCAGCGCCTGGTCCTGGTCGTTGCGCGGCGGCGCGCACCTGACCACGGCGCGCCTCATCGAGACGGGCGAGATCGGACCCGTCGCGCTGGCGATGCCCTCCGACGGGCTGTGGGGCGGCGGCAGCGGTTACGTTCCCCACCCCGACGCCGACTACGAGCGTTGGATTGTCGACGAGGTCGCCGCAGCGGCAGCGCTGGCCGACGACCGCATCGACCCCCGCGCTCCGATGTTCATCGGCGGCCTGTCGATGGGCGGGTTCGGCGCCCTCCGCCTGGGCGCGAAGTACCCGGACCGATTCCGCGCCGTCTCGGCACACTCGGCGGTCACGACCGTGCCGCGACTCGCCCAGTCCACGGGCGATCGTCTCGAGGACCTCGCCAGCTTCGGCCAGCCCGACGGCACGGCGCTGCATTGGCTGGACGTGAACGCTGATCGCCTTCCCCCGTTGCGGTTCGATTGCGGCAGCGACGATCACCTGCTCCCCGGCAACCGGGCCCTTCACACCGCGCTGGAATCCCGCAGCATCGAGCACGTCTACGAAGAGTTCGCGGGCGGCCACGACTGGCTCTACTGGCGGCTACACCTGGCCGACACGTTGCGCTTTTTCGACGGCGTGCACCCGCGCGACCGCGCACCGGAGCACTGACGTGCTACGCGCGGGCGCGTCTCATGGCGACGCCGGAAGATGCTCGACATCGGACCGGAAGGCGGCCACCGCTTCCTGCCCGTGTCGGTTGAGCAGCTTCAGCACGCGCGCCCACGGCAGCACGATTTCGTCGGCGCAAGCTTGCTCTACGTGCGCGAGTCTTGGCACGAATCCCAGGCCTTTGCCGGTCGGGTAGACCATCCAATCCTCGGCGGACGCAACCGCGTCGCCGCACTCGTCGGACGGCGGCCTTCGCGGCGCCAGGAGTTTGCGCAGCGACTTGCCAAAGACGACGGTGTTGTACCGCTCAGCGCCTTCGCCGTGCCGCTCGATCGCCGCAGCGGCCGGTAAAAACCAGCTCCACACATCCACCGTCTCGCCTCTGTCGAGGTTCCAGGTCGTCATCTTCGTCGTGGAGTCTGGATGCGGACCACCACAATCGTAGCCGACGATCTGCTCGACCACCGCCCAGTGATCGGTGATGACCTTTGGCACCACGGTGCTCTCGTATTCCGCGTCGCCGGTGCCGGACTCGACCGCGCCGCGGCTGCAGTCGAACACGTCTCGCTCCTCTTCGTGCAACGCGCGTCGCTGGGCGGCGTTGAACCCCTTCACGCCGGGCGTGTCGCGCAGCAACTCGAACGAGGCGAGCTCGGCCTCATAGCGTTCGCCGAACT
>JBJMQQ010000022.1:0-38174 GCA_045802645.1 Polyangia bacterium | reverse complement strand
CGTGCAGCGCGTGCAGCACGGACAGCGCCAGGAACACCTGGCCCGGCATCTGCCCGCGCGGTCCCAGGCCGGTGGCCACCATGTGGCGCCACAGCCCGATCTGGGCGGCCAGAAAGCCGGCCCCCAGCGCGCCCGCGGCGATCACCCAGCCGCGCGCGTTCGTGCGGCGCGCCCGCCACAGCGCCGCGCTGGCCGCCGCCAGGATCAACGTGTTCGCGCCGGCCGCCCCGCGCGGCAGCGGCAGCGATCCGGCAGGCGGCCACTGCGGCGCCTGCGCCCGCAGGATCGCGTACGCCAGGAGCAGGGCCGCGAACAGCATCGCCGTCGTTCCCAGGAACACCACCAGCCCGACGGCGGTGTCCGCTTCGCGGCGCGCCGTCAGGGCTGGCGCGCTCATCAGGACGGCCTCCCCGCCGGCGGCGCGGACGTCGCCGAGGCGCCCGGTTCGTCGACCAGCTCCGTCTGACTCAGCCAATCGCGGCCCAGCGGGCGGGCGGCGGGGCTGGCCAGCTCGTGCGGCCCGCGCACGACGACGGGGATCGTGTCGAAGTTGTGGTGCGGAGGCGGGGAGGGGACGGACCACTCGAGCGTCCCGACCTCCCACGGGTTGGCGGGCGCGGCTCGCCCCCGCCACAGGCTCATGAAGAAATTCCAGACGAAGAGCAGCTGCGCCGCGCCCAGCAGGTACGCGGTGTGCGAGATGCCCCGGTTCAGGCCGGCCAGCGGGCGCCAGGCTTCGTACACCGACGGGTCATAAAGCCGCCGCTGCATGCCCTTCACGCCCAGGATCAGCTGCCCGATGAAGACCCCGTTGAGCGGCAGGAACGTCAGCCAGAAGTGCAGCTTGCCCAGGCGCTCGCTCAACATCCGCCCGAACATCTTCGGGTACCAGAAGTACACGGCCGCGAACAGCGACAGCAGCAGCGCCGCCGACATGATCAGGTGAAAGTGGCCGACCACGAAGTAGGTGTCGTGGAGGTACATGTCCGCGACCACGTCCGCCAGGTACAGGCCCGTCAATCCACCGACGCCAAACGTGAACACCATCCCCAGGCAGAACAGCATCGGCGTGTTGAAGCGGATCGCCCCGCGCCACAGCGTCCCCAGCCAGTTCAGCACCAGGATCGCCGTGGGGATCGAGATGATCATGGTCAACACCATGAAGCTCTCGCCCAGAAGGGGGCTCATCCCGGTCGTGAACATGTGGTGGCCGTAGACGACGCCCGACAGGATGACGACGCCGATCAGCGCGCCCACCGTCACGCGGTAGCCGAACGCCGGCTTGCGCGCGAAAAAGGCCAGCAGGTCACCCACGATCCCCCAGGCGGGCAGGATCAAGATGTAGACCTCCGGGTGCCCGAACAACCAGAACAGGTGCTGGTACAGGATCGGGTCGCCGCCCGCGATTCCCGGCGTGGTGCCGGCCAGGAAGAACTGCGTGCCGAACAGCCGGTCGAAGAGCAGCAGGACCATCGCCGCCGCCAGCACCGGTACGAAGAGCGCATTCAGGATCGACGTCAGGAACAGGCCCCAGACCGTCAGCGGCAGCCGCAGCCAGGTCATGCCCGGCGCGCGCAGCCGTAGCACCGTGGTGATGTAGTTGACGGCGCCCATCACCGAGGAGGCGCCGTTCAAGTAGATCGCGATCACCCACAGCGTCTGGCCGGTGCCGGGCGTCCCCAGCGCGGTCGACAGCGGCGCGTACGCCGTCCAGCCGGCCTGCGCCGGTCCCAGCGGCACGAAGAACGACGCACAAAGCGCGCCGGTGGCGGCCGCCATCGTCCAGAACGAGGCCATGTTGAGCCGTGGAAACGCCATGTCGCGCGCGCCTATCAGCAGCGGCAGCAAGAAGTTCCCGAACCCGCCGATCAGGATCGGCGTCACGGCGAAGAAGATCATGATCGTGCCGTGCATCGTGAAGAGCGCGGCGTACGCCGGCGGCGAGATGACTCCGCCCGCGCTCCGGAAGAACAGCTTGCCGACGAACGGCACGGGCGCGCCTGGTCGTGCGAGCTGCCAGCGGATCAGCATCGCCATGATGCCGCCCACCGCCAGGAACCCCAGCCCCAGGAACAGGAACTGGCGCCCGATGACCTTGTGGTCGGTCGAAAAGACGCGCCGCCGCCAGAAGCCCGTTGGCTCGACGGGCAGGGGCTCGCCGTCGGCGGGCAGGATGGTGGGGGCGGAGGTCATCAGCGGCCGGTCTCCCAGTCCCAGGCATCGGCGGCGCTGCCGGCGGTCGGGTCGAACCGCAGGCGGCTGTCCGCCTCGGCGCGCGCCAGCCAGCCCCGGTAGTCCGGCTCCTGCCGCGCGACCAGCAGGCCGCTCATCTTGTAGTGACTGACGCCGCAATACTGGGCGCAGCCCAGCTCGGTCCGACCCGCGTCGACGGCCTGGAACCAGGCGCGGGTCGTGCTGCCCGGGATGGCATCGATCTTGAACCGGTAGCTGGGCAAGTAGAGCGAGTGGACCACGTCCCGCGACCGCAGCTTCAGATAGACGGGTCGCCCGACGGGGACGTCCAGCTCGTTGAGGGTGATGACGTCGTCCGGGGTGCCGAAGCGGCCGTCGGGGCCGGCCGTCCGGAAGGACCAGGCCCACTGGCGCGCGGTGACTTCGACCCGCAAGGCAGCCGGATCGTGGTCCGGATAGTTCCAGAACCGCCCCTCCAGATCCCGGTTGGCCCGGACCGCCAGCGTGACGTCGATGCCGACGAACAGGATGAGGGCCATCGCGAAGGTCAGCGCCCGGTCGCGCCGCCGGTTGCCGTGGGTGTGCTGGGCCCAGGTGCGGCCCGCGCGGGCCCGGTGCAGGATCAGCGACGCCAGCATCACCCCCAGGGCCACGGCGAACGCGATGCCGGTCGTGACGGTCAGATACCCGATCGCACGGTCGACCAGATGCCCGTCGAGGGAGACGTCCCGAGGCAGCTCGATGCGCACAGCCGCGTCATTCCTATCCGTGGCGGCCACCGAAATCAAACGCAAGCGCCAACAGATTGGTTAGGATTCGCGCCGCATGGCGAACCCCGTCGAGCTCATCGGCCGTCAGGTCGGTCGCTACGGGGTGATCCGCCATCTCGCTTCGGGCGGCATGGCCGAGCTCTACATCGCCCGGCAGGAGTCGGTGGGCGGGTTCGAAAAATCGGTCGTCCTCAAAATTCTGCAGCCGCGGTACGCCCAAAACCCGCGGGTCGTGACCATGTTCCTCGACGAGGCGCGGCTGGCCGCCAAGCTGAACCACCCCTCAGTCGTTCACGTGTACGACGTCGCCGAAGACGAAGGTCTGAAGTACATCGCCATGGAGTTCATCCACGGCGAAACGATCGCGGAGATCGTGACGCGTGGCCTGGCCGCGAACAAGTACCTGCCGCTCGAACATTCCATCCACGTCGTGAGCCAGGCCGCCGCCGGGTTGGCCTACGCACACGAGCGCCGCGAGGCCGACGGGCGGGTGGTCCGCATCGTCCACCGCGACGTCTCGCCCACGAACGTGCTGGTCAGCTACGAAGGACAAACCAAGATCGTCGACTTTGGAATCGCGCGGGCGCAGGACGAGCTGCGCGAGGAAGCCGGGATCCTGCCCGGCAAGGCCTCGTACATGTCCCCCGAGCAGGTGCGCGGCACGGGGATCGATCACCGCGCCGACATCTTCGCGCTGGGGATCATCTTGTACGAGTTGACGCTCTGCCAGCGCCTGTACCGCGGCCCCGCCGAGGCCGTGATGAAGCGCATCGTGAACGATCGGATCCAGCCGCCCACCGCCATCCGCCGCGATTACCCACCGGCCTTGGAGCAGATCGTGATGCGGGCGCTCGAAAAGCGACCGCAGGATCGCTACCAATCCGCCGATGAGATGCGCGCCGATTTGGAAGAGTTCCTCGACGACAGCGGCCTTCGCAGCGGGAACCGCCGCATGGCCATCTACATGAACGACCTTTTCACGCCCAGCGCTGGCGCGGAGGCGGCCGCGGCTCGGCGGCAGCCCGACGACCTGGACTTCGATCGGCGGGCGCCGCCCAGCATGCGCCTCGAACCGGCGCCCGACGGGCCGGCCACGCCGTCCCGGGGAGTCGCCATCCGCATCGTCCCGCCGCTGCGTGCGGCGGCTGAGCCGGGCCGGCAGCCACATCCGTCGGTCGCATTTGTGACGCCTGAGCCGAGTTCGGACCCAGGTTCAAAGGGATCAGCCGCCGAATTCACGCCATCACAAACGGAACAGGCCGCCCCTTCTTCATCTCGAGGTGCCTGGCTCGCCATTGCGGCCTTCATCGCGGTGGGGATCGGGACGATGGTAATCCTGACCCTTCGATGATAGTTTCCCAACCGGTTTGGGCCGGAACGGCCGCGGCGGCGCGAAGCGCTGAAGACTCATGAAATTCGTCTGCGATCGCTGCCAGACCAAGTACTCCATCGCGGACGACAAGGTTCGCGGGAAGATCCTCAAGGTCCGGTGCAAATCCTGCGCGAACATCATCACGGTTCGTGAAGAGGGCGCGCGCAAGCCGTCGTCGCCCGTGATCCCCGTCGGCGGCGCCGCGCCCCCGACCGGGTCGGCGCCCCGGGCCACGATCGTGGCGCCGCGGCTGCCGACGCCTCCGCCGTCCCCCCCCCTCGAGCGACGCGCCGCCGCGCGCCCGCCGGCCCCGCCCGTCGACGACGGGGTGGTCTGGTACATGGCGCTGGACGGGAACCGGACGGGCCCGTTTTCGCGCAAGCAGCTCATCGATCAGGTCGCGCCGCTGCCCAAGGACGCCGATATCCACGTCTGGAACGAGCGGCTGGGTTCTTGGAAGCCGCCGATGGACGTTCCGGCCCTGGCGAACGAGATCCATGCCCGGCGGCGGCCGCCCGTCCCGGTGCCGCCGATGCCGCCTATGCCCGCGGCGCCGCCGGCCCCTCCGCCGTTCCCGGGCGCGCCTCGACGTCCGACGGGGACCTCGTTCCCGGTCGCGGCTGCTCCGGCGGCTGGCGCCCCGGCCCGACCCACCGGCTCGCACGGCATCGTGCCGGCGCCGGTCAGCCCCGGCCTGGGCGCGAAGCTGCCCCCGCCGGTCGGCGGCCGCAGGAGCCCCTCGGGGGTGTTTCCGCGTCCAGGCGCCCTGGCCGCGTCCGCCGCGGCACCAGCCAGCGCCGAGGAGCCGGACATCGACATGTCGTTCGGCGAGCCGGAGCCCGCCGCGCCCGCACGGGGCGCGGAGGCCCGCCGTGCCGGGACCGGGACCTCGCATCCGGCGCTAGATTCGTCCAGCCTGCTCGAGACGCCGGCGCCGGTGCCGGCGATGCTTCACGGCCTGGCGACGAACGGCGTTTCGCACGCCGACAGCTCAGACGCCCGGGCCGCGGTCGGCACGAACGGCGCTTCGCACGGCGACAATTCGGACGGACTCAACGTGCTCAACTTGAGCGCCGGCGCCAGCGGGGTGGCGGCAGCACCCCGGCTGATGTCGCCCGACTCCGTCGTTGGCTGGCAACCCAGCGCGGGCGAGCCGGGCGCCGCGCGCCAGAAGACGACCCGCTTCATCGTCGCCGTCATGGGCATCGTCGGCTTCAGCGTCGCCGTGCTGATGTTCACGATGATGAAGAAGCCCAAGCCGGTCACGCCGCCGCCGCCGCCCAAGGCCGCGACGACCGACCCGCTGGCTGCCGTCGTCGAGAATCCCAACCTGGCGCCCGCCGCGCCCGTGCCGGCGCCCATCGCTCCAGCGGCGCGCGCGCCGGAGCCGGCGCCCAGCAGCAGCCACCGGAGCCACGGCCACGGGGCACACGGGCGGGGCGCACCGGTCGCGCCGCCGCCTTCGACGACACCGCCGCCTGCTGCCCCGCCGGCGGCCGCCGCCGGTGACGACGCGAACTCGAAGTACCGCGACAGCCACAACCTGAACATCACCGCCGGCCCCTCGACGTCGCGGCCGCCGCCGTCGCAGGGCGAGATCTCGCGCGTCATCAACAACAACCGCGGCGGCATCAAGAACTGCTACCAGCGGGCCCTGTTGCGCGACAACAGCCTGACCCACGGCAAGATCACGGTGAAGGTCAGCATCGGCATCTCGGGGCGCGTGAAGCACACCGCCGTCGAGGGCCCGCCGCAGTTCCGCGCGATCGACCCCTGCATTCGCGAGGTCGTCGGCCGCTGGGCCTTCCCGCCCGCCGGCGAAGAGTACGGCACCGAGTTCGTGTACGTGTTCCAGGGCAACGAGTAGGCGGACGCGGACGTCAGGTGCCTTGGCCGGGCGATTCGTTCAGGCGCATCGCGCGCGCGAGCAGGTAGTTGCGTTCGGGGAGGCTGGCGGTGGCGTCGGCGGCGCGGGCGTAGCAGGCGGCGGCCGCCGCTCGATTGCCGGCGCGCTCGAGGAGGTGGCCGCGGACGGCATCCAGGCGGTAGTGCCCGGCCAGGCGGGGATCGACGGCGAGGGCGTCCAGCCGGGCGAGGCCCGCGGCGGGGCCTTCGACCATCGCGACGGCGATCGCCTGGTTCAGCGCCACCATCGGGTTGTCGGTGATGCGCGCCAGCACCGTGTACAGCGCCAGAATCTGTGGCCAGTCGGTCGCCTCGGTGCTGGGCGCTTCGTCGTGCAAGGCGGCGATGGCGGCCTGCAGCTGGTACGGCCCCACCGCGCCTTTCGGCAGCGTCGCGCCCAGCAGCGCGACCCCCTCGTCGATTTCCGCGCGGTCCCACGTGCTTCGATCCTGCTCGTCGAGCGGGATCAACTCGCCGTCGGGACCGCTGCGTGCGCCGCGGCGGGCGTCGGTCAGCAGCATCAGCGCCAGTAACCCGGCCACCTCGGGTTCGTCCGTCAGCAATCGGCACAGCAGGCGGCCGAGGCGCAGCGCTTCGGCCGCCAGATCCCGGCGCTGCAGCTCGTTCCCGCCGCTGGCAACGTATCCCTCGCTGAAGATTAGATAGACGACGTGCAGGACCGCGCCCAGTCGGGCGGCGGTCTCGGCCGGGGCGGGCAATTCGAAGGGGACGCCGGAGGCTTTGACGGTCGCCTTGGCGCGGCTGATCCGCTGCGCCATGGTCGCCTCGGGGACCAGAAAGGCCCGGGCGATCTCCGCCGTGGTCAGCCCGCCGACCGCGCGCAGGGTCAGCGCCACCTGCGACGACGGCGACAGCGTCGGGTGGCAGCACATGAAGAGCAGGCTCAGCGTGTCGTCGCGTTCGGTGGCGGGCGGGGTCGCCGCGGTGTCCTCTTCGACGCTGGCTTCCTCGCGCCGCCGCCGCGCCACGGCCGCCCGGTGCTCGTCGGCCCAGCGGCGGGAGGCGACCCGGATCAGCCAGGCGCGCGGGTCGTCGGGGCGCCCGTACCGCGGCCACTGCTGGGCCGCAGCGAGCAGCGCCTCTTGCACGGCGTCCTCGGCGGCGGGGAAGTCCCGGTACCGGCGCAGCACCGCCGCGAGCACCTGCGGCGCCAGCTCGCGCAGCAGGTGCCCGTCGGGCATCTCGCTCACGGCGGTCGGCTCGCTCACGGCGTGTCGGACGCGGGCGGGGCGCTCAGGACCTGACGCAGCTCGATCCCCATGTTCAACGGCTTGCCGTCGGGTCCGGGGGCCGCGCTGACCTCCGCGGCCAGCGCGTACGCGCGCGCCGGGCTGTCGACGTCGATGATCCAGTAGCCGGCCAGGAACTCCTTCGTCTCGGGGAACACGCCGTCGGTGACCGGCTGGCCGTCCTTGCCGGCCCGGATCAGCTTGGCCTGGTCGGGTCCGCTCAGCCCCTCGGCGCCCACCAGCTCGCCCGCGGCGCTCAGCTTGCGGGCGAAGTCCTTCATGAACCCGATGTGGGCCTCCCACGCCTTCTTCGGCCAGTCGGAGATGCGGTAGGGGCCGCCTGCAACGTTCATCATCATCATGTACTTCATGGTTCGCTCCTGGGTTGAGGTGCCCCGGGGACCGGGGCCGTCTTCTTGCCTACAACCCGAGGTCGGAGCCGAAGGCGCCTTCTCGACATGCCCCGAACGATTTTCAACGTGTGCCGGAGTGGACTCAAAGGCCAAGTCTGGCCGTGAACTGCTCGGAGACGATCTTGCCGTCCTCGACCTGGTAGATGCATAGCTCGTCCATACCCATTCGCCCGTGTCCCTTGATTGTCACATCGAGGCGCATCGCGTAGGCGAACGAGCTGCCCGCGATCAGCGGATCCGAAACGGAGATCGCGTGCACCTGCTCGATCAGGGCAGAGAACCGGCGTCCCTTATCGATGATGGCGTTCAGGCCCTTCGTCTCCTGCGGGAACATGGCCGTGCCGTACGGCTCGAGGTTGACCGCGTCGTCCGCGTACAATTCCTTCCACGCGATCTCGACGTTCCCTTCGCGACAAAGCGTCACCAGTCGCTCGGCAACTTCTCTGGTCGTCATGATTCCTCCGTCAATCGTGCCGGCTGCGCCGGGTCGTAAGGGGCGTACAGTCGAATGTCGAGCCCTTCGACCATCCTCCGCAGCTCGGGGGTCGGAATGGCGAAGATGTCGCCCGACATCGAGCAGATCGCGAGAAGCGCCTGCATGATCTCGTCGCCGATGTTGGCGAGGTGCTCGCGCATCGCCGCGAAGTCACGGTAGCGCTCGAACACCACGCACTCGGTCCGGTCGTCGTTGATGAAATAGTCGTACTGCAGGGTGCCCGAGTCCTTCGTCTTGACCGAGCGCACGCATAGGGCGGCCAGTCGCTTGAAGTCGTCGAGCTTGCCGGGGTGAATCTTGATCTTGGCGATGGCGGTGACCTCAATCATGGGTTCCTCCGAAGGCAGACCGGAAACTGATTGCGAAACGCAACCGGTTTGCAGATTAGTCAGCTGGTTGTAAAATGCAAGCGGTAAACGGATGCCCTCTGCCCAGCCGCGCTCCTACTGCCCGATCAACCTGTCGCTCGAGATCTTCGGCGATACCTGGACGCTGCTCGTGCTGCGCGACATGATGTTCGCCGGCAAGCGCCACTTTCGGGAGTTACTGCACTCCGACGAGCGCATCTCCTCGAACATCCTCGCGGATCGATTGGCCCGTCTCGTCGAGCAGGGTCTGCTCACGAAGGCGGATGATCCCACGCACAAACAAAAGGCGATCTACTCGCTGACCGAGAAGGGCATTGCGCTGCTCCCGGTTGTCGTGCAAATCGGCGCCTGGGGATCGCGCTGGGTTCCCGACGCCAAGAAGCTCGACGCGCCCGCGCGCAAGGTTCTACGAGAAATTCAGGAAGGCGGGCCTCGCGCCTGGGCGACGCGGATGGACGAGTTGCGCGCGGTCCACCTCCGATGAACGCGATCCTGTAGACTCGGGCGTTTCCCATGCGGCACCCATACGCCGAGTTCCTCAACCGCGTCGAAAAGCCCTCCCGCTACATCGGGGGTGAGTACCAGCAGGTCTGCAAGGACCCGGCGACCGTGCGCGCCCGCATCTGCCTGGCGTTCCCGGACGCGTACGAGATCGGGATGTCGCACCTCGGCACGAAGATCCTCTACAGCATCCTGAACAAGACGGACGGGATCGCGTGCGAGCGGGTCTTCGCCCCCTGGTTCGACTGCGAGGCCGAGCTGCGCGCCCGCGGCCTGCCGCTGGTCACGCTGGAGACCGCCACGTCCATCGCCGATTTCGACGTCGTCGGCTTCTCGCTTCAGTACGAGCTGACCTACACGAACGTGCTGGCGATGCTGGATCTCGGCGGTCTGCCCATTCGTTCCACCGACCGGGGCGAGGACGCGCCCCTGGTCCTGGCCGGCGGGCCAACAGCGACGCACCCGGAGCCGCTGGCGCCGTTCGTCGACGCGTTCTTCATCGGCGAGGCGGAAGAGAAGCTGCCGCCGCTGGTCCTGGAGGCCGCCGAGCTGCGGCGGTCCGGCGTCCCGCGGCGCGAGCGGCTGATCCGACTGGCCGAGAAGTATCCGCTCTACATCCCCGAGCTCTACGCGACGGAGCTCGACGGCGAGAGCGGCTTTTTGGTCGTCGGCGCGCCGGTCGACCCGCGCGTGCCGGCCCGCCCGCGCCGCGCGCTGGTCGCAGACATCAACCGGTTCCCGTTCCCCGACGACTCGCCGCTGCCGTACGCCGAGGCGATCTTCGATCGCATGGCGGTCGAGGTGGCGCGTGGTTGCACCGAGGGGTGCCGGTTCTGCCAGGCGGGCATGATCTACCGCCCGGTGCGCGAGCGCGACCCGGTCGCCGTTCTGGACGCGCTGGTGGGCGGCGTGAAGAAGGGCGGCTACGACGAGACGGCGCTGACGTCGCTGTCGATGGCCGACTACTCGTGCGTGACGCCGCTGGTGAAGGCGGCCATGGCCAAGCTGGCGCCCGACAAGGTGTCGCTGTCCGTCTCGTCGCTGCGCGCTTACGGCCTGAACGAGGACCTGCTGGGCGAGATCGCCGGCGTGCGCGCCGGTGGGCTGACGTTCGCGCCCGAGGCGGGCACCCAGCGCATGCGCGACGTCATCGCCAAGAACGTCACCGAGGAGGACATCCTCGAGTCGGCTCACCGGGTGTTCGGCCGCGGCTTTTCGCGCATGAAGCTTTACTTCATGATCGGCCTGCCGACCGAGACCGACGAGGACGTGGCCGGCATCGTCGAGACGGCGGCTCGCGTGCAGTCGATCGGCCGCAAGCACCAGAAGGGGGCGCAGGTGACGGCCTCCGTCTCGTCGCACGTCCCCAAACCGCACACGCCGTTTCAGTGGGCGGCCATGGACGACGACGCGACCATCGCGCGCAAGCAGTCGCTGCTGGCCGAGCGGGCGCGCGCCTTGCGCGTGAACCTCAAGATGCACGACAACCAGCAGTCCCACATCGAGGGGATCTTCGCGCGCGGCGACCGTCGCGTGGGCGACCTGCTGGAGGCGGCGTTTCGCCTTGGGTGCCGGTTCGACAGCTGGGACGACGCCTTGCGCATGGACCTGTGGGAACAGGCCGTCGCCGAGACGACGGCGCGCACGGGCCTCGACGTCTCGCGGCCGCTGGGCACGATGCCGGTCACCGGCCGGCTGCCCTGGAGCCACATCGACATCGGCCTCGAGCCCGACTTCCTGGCCAAGGAATACCGCAAGGCGCTCAAGGACCGCCTGTCCCCGCCCTGTGGCAAGCCGTACAAGAAGCTGCTGCACCCCAGCAGCGTCGCGGCCGCCGAGGCCGGCGCCAAGGACAAGCTGATCTGTTACGACTGCGGCATCGCGTGCGACCTGGGGGCGATGAAGGGCGACCGGCTCTTCTTCCTGCGCCGGATGAACGCCTGGACGGGGTCCGTCGTGGCCACCGCCGGCGAGGCGCCGCGCGACCCGCAGCCGCGCCCACGGCCCATGCAGGATCCGACGCGGCCGCCGCCGCGCGCGGCCCAGGGCGAGCCGCACGGGTACCGGCTGCGCTACACGAAGCTGGGGCACGTCGCCTATCTGGGGCACCTGGATCTGGTGCGCCACCTGCCGCGCATCTTCCGGCGCGCTGGGCTGGAGATCTATTACTCGATCGGGTTTCACCCGAAGCCGGATCTCTCGTTCGGTCCGGCGCTGGGGCTCGGCATCCCGTCGCTGGGTGAGGTGATGGACGTCCGCCTGCTGGATGATCCGACGCCCGAAGAGCTGCTGCGGCTCCTCAACCGCGTCACGCTGGACGGTGTCGCTTTCACCGGCGCCTCGCGCGTCGGTCCCAACGACCGCGCGCTGGGCCGGGTGATCGCCGAGGCGGAGTATCTGGCGCGGTTGCCGGCGGGGGTCGACCCGGCGGCGTCGCTGGCGGTCTACGGCAGCGACGCGCCTCTGGTCGTCCGGCGCGAGTCGGACAAGGGGATCGCGCGCACCGTCGAGGTGCGAAAGACGTTGCGGTCGATCACCTCGATCGAGGACCTCGAGCTGCGCCGGCGCCTCGACTGGGATGCGGGCGCGCTGCTCTCGTTCGCCGTCACGGTGAGCCAGGAGGGGAGCGTGCGACCGATCGAGGTGATCCAGTCGCTGTTCGGCGCCGAGGTCGCCACCGAGACGGACCTCGCGCGGCGGGCGTTGTGGGCGGAGACGGGCGCGACCCGGATCGATCCGCTGCACATGCCGGCGTTGCGGGTGCGTCCCGTGGCGGCCGCGCCGGGCCCGGCGGCCATCGTCGCCGCGCCGTGATCGAGACCCAGGGGCTCTGCAAGCGGTTCGGCGACACCCTGGCCGTCGACGACCTGACCCTGCAGGTCGCTCCCGGCGAGGTGATGGGCTTTCTGGGCCCGAACGGCTCCGGCAAGACGACGACCATTCGCCTGCTGATGGGTCTTCTGCGCCCCAGCGCCGGGCGGGCGTCGATCCTGGGGCGCGACTGTCACGTGGACGCGGTCGCCTTGAAGCGCGACGTCGGCTATCTGCCCGACGAGCCGTTCTTGTACCCCTACCTCACGGGGGTCGAGACTCTGGAGCTGGTCGCGGGCCTGCACGGCTTCGCAGCCGCCGACGCGCGCCGCCGGGCCGACGCCGCCGCCGAGCGCATCGGGCTTGGTGAGGCGGCGCGCGCCTACACGGTGACGTACTCGCTGGGCATGAAGAAGCGGCTCGCGCTGGCCCTGGCGCTGGTTCACGAGCCGCGGGTGCTGATTCTCGACGAGCCGACGAACGGTCTCGATCCCGCGGGCGCGCGGCAGATGCGGGCGGCGATCGCCGAATACGCGGCGGGCGGGCGGACGATCTTCCTGTCGACGCACCTCCTGGACGCCGCCGAGCGGCTGTGTCATCGGGTGGCGATCCTTCAGCGCGGCCGGCTGCAGGCGGTCGCGACGCCCGCCGAGCTGCGGGCGCGCTTCGGCGCCGGCCCGGAGACCACGCTGGAGGAGCTCTTCCTGCGGATGACGGCGGAACAGACGGGCGGCGGCACCGGGGCCGCGCGCTCCGGCGGCGCGTGAGCTCACCGCCGGTGGCCAGCGGCAGCGTGGGCCCGCTGCGGCTGGCGGCGCTGCTCGTGCGCGTGCGCTTGCGTTCGCTGCGCAACGGCCTGCGCCTGCGCGGGCGGGCGCGGGCGCCGCTGGTCGTCGCGGCGGCAGCGCTGGTCACGTCGGTCGCGTACGTCGGTCTGTTCGCGCAGTCGTTTTCGGTCGTCGTCGCCACCGTCGGCCCGCGCGGCCAGGGCGCCGCGCTGGGCGTCGTCGCCGGTGTGCTGGCGTTTGGCAGCTGGGCGGCCAAGGCGGCCAGCAGCGAGGCGCTGCGCGCCGGATCTCCCGAAAACGAGTTCCTGCTGTCGCGGCCGGTCGGGCTGGGCGCGCTGGTCGCCGGGCGCGGGCTCGCCGACGCGCTGACCGATCCGATGGGCGCGCTGTTCCTGTTCCCCGTGCTGTTCGCGGCGTGTCTGGTGTGGCGGCTGCCGGCGGCGGCGTGGCTGATGGCGGCGGCGATCTCGGCGCTGGTGCAGCTGGCGATCTCGATGCTGGCGTACACGGCGCAGGTCGCGCTGGTGCGATTGGTGCGCGCGCCGCGCCGGCGCGGTGCCTGGGTCGCCATGCGCCTGCTCTCGGCGCTGTCGCTGGCGTCGCTCTGGATGATCGGCACGGGTGTGCTGCGCGATCCGGCGGGGCTGGCGGCGCGCCTCGCACACGCGCCCAGCTGGCTGTCGTTCACGCCTGGCGCGCTCATCACGGCGCCGCTGGCCGCCTGGGCGGCCGGCGCTGGCCTCGGCGCGGCGCTGGCGGCGCTGGGCCAGCTCGCAGTGGCGGTCGCGGCGGTGGCGGGGCTCGCGGTCGCCGTCGCGCGCTGGGCGGGGCTGGGCGGCTGGGAAGAGGCGGGCGCTGCGTGGGCGGACGCCGCGTCGGTCCCGCGGCGCGGCGGCGCCATCACGGCCGCCAACAAGGACCTGCGCCTCATCGTGCGCGATCGGACGCAGCTGCTGGTGCTGGTGGCGATGCCCGCGATCTTCGTCGGCGTGCAGATCTTCGGCGCCGCGGGGTGGGCCTGGTCGACGGCCAGCCTCGCGCGCGTGTCGTGCCTCTCCTATTCGCTGGCTCTCTACATGACCACCATCGGCCCGCTGACCCACATGCAGGCCGAGCGGCGTGCCTTCTGGATCCTCCGCGCCGTGCCGGTGCCGCTGGGGCGCTTGCTGGGGGCGAAGGCGCGCGCGTGGGCGGTGATCGTCGGCGCGACCGCGGCGGTGACGTTCACGGCGCTCTGCTTCCTGATGCCGCCGTCGCCGCTGACTGCCGTCATCTCGTCCGGGGCGCTGGTCACGGGCGGCGCCGTCGCGATGAGCTTCCTGGCCGTCGCCATGTCCAGCGGCGGTGCCGACCTTTCGGACGACCAGAGCCCGGCGGTCGGCCCAACCACAATCTACGCGTTCCTGCTGGTCGGCGGGCTTTACAACCTGGTGTTGACCGGCGGCGCCGCGACGCGCGCGGCCGGACTGCTGCTGTACCTCTTCACGCTGGCCGCCTACTGGGCGGACGGCGTCGCGCGTGCGGAGATCTGCTTCGACGCGGAGGCGATCCGCGCTCCGCGGCTGCGCGTGGCGGACGGCGCGACGCTGACATTGATCGCCGCGCTGACCGGCCGCGGGGTTGCTTCTGTCGCGGCGGGTGCGCGTGGCTCCGCGCTGGCGGCGGTGCTCGGGCTGGCTCTCGGCGTGCGCGTGGTGCTGGCAATCGCCGGGCTGCACCTGCTTCGTCGCGCGGGCGCGCGCTCGCGCGGGTGGCGGCTGCCGCTGCTGGTCGTGGCGGCCGCTGCCGGGCTGTGGTTGGGGTGGGGGCTGGTGGCAATCGTGGCCGACGAGATCATCTGGCGCGGCGTGCTGCAGGGCTCCCTCGAACGCGGCTTCGCGCAGCGGCCGGGGGGCGCCCGGTCTGCGCGCGTGAGCGCCGCGATTCTCACGCTGGGACTCAGCGCTTCGGCGCTGGTGCTGGCAGGCGCGACGTCGGGCGCCGCGCTGAGCGCCGTCGCGCTCGCCACGGCCGTCCGCGCCATCAGCGGGAGCGTGTGGGGGGCCGTGGCCGTGCGAATCATGCTCGCGCTGACGCAGCTCGCGATGATCGGGCCGGGGGCCATTTTTTGGTAGACCAGCTCACCCGGCAGGTACAATGAAGCGATGGTTCGCTTGCCCGGGCTCCGTACGCGGCCCCGGCGATCCCGACCGCGGCTTCACGCCGGGTCGTTCATCGCTGTGCTGGCCTGGTCGATTCTTCCGACGCTTGCGTGCAGCGTGGATGACAACGGGCTGGGGAGCACCCCCAAGCTCAGCCACGACGCGGGCGCGGTCTCCCCAACCGGCGGTTCCACCGGGGAAGGCACGGGCGGGTCGCCGGGCAGCGGGTCTGGCGGCGCGGGTGCCCTCACCGGGACCGGCGGCGATGACCAGATCGGCACCGGTGGCGTCGCGGCGGCGACAGGCGGCACAGGCGGTGCGTCGACGGGCGCCGGGGGCGTGACCACGGGCGGGACCGGCGGCGACGCAAGGGGTGCGGGCGGCGCGAATCCCGCTGGCGGGGCCGCTGGCTCCGGAACCACCGGCGGCGGCGGCGCTGCCACGGCAGGCGCGGGCGGTATCGCCGGCGCCGGCCAATCGACGGGTGGGATGGGTGGTGGCGCGGCCGGCATGACGGGCGCGGCGGGCACCCTTGGAATGGGCGGCGCCGGCGGAATGCCGGCCCGGTGCGGTCCGGCCACCTGCAACGGGTGCTGCGCCGGGACGGTCTGCGTCCCCACGCCCACTGCCAAACAGTGCGGCAGCCGAGGCGCGGCCTGCACGGCCTGCGGCGCTTGCCGGGTCTGCTCGGCCGCCGGCCAGTGCGCGCTGAATCCCTTGTCGCAGTGGACCATCGTGGCGGAAAGTGCGCGGGTGACCACCCTGGCGCCCAATGGCGGGTTCTGGGACCCGGCCAAGGGGGACGAAGGCGGCGTGGCCCCGGATCTGTTCTGTGAGTACGAGAATCCGGCGAACGAGGTCAGCGCCACCACGGCGGGCGTCACCGCGACCGTGCAGGACGTCTACTCGGCGGCCTGGAACACCACCATCACACCGGCCGGCGTGACCGTCAGCGCGTCGGCGTTGATGGCGGCGAGGCCGGCCTGGCGCATCTGGGTCGGGGACGAGGACTGCTCGAAGCCGAACGTGTGCGGCCAGGGGCAGATCGCGTGCTCGTACCAGCAACCGATCACGGCCGCAGCCCTGATGAGCGGCGGCCTCTCGATCACGAACTACCAGAACTGCTCGGCGCTGAACCTGCTGTTCACGTGCGCCAGCCCGGCTCCCTGACGAAGCCGGGCCCAGAAGCTGGGATCAGGCCTTGGTGACGGCGCCTGAACGGAGGCAGCGCGAGCAGACGCGCACGTGACCGCGCGTGCCGTTGGCCAGCCGCACGTGCACCCGGCGCAGGTTGGGGCGCTGGATGCTCTTGGTCTTGATGTTCGAGTGGCTGACGTTGTTGGCGACTCGACGCTTTTTTTCACAGACTTCGCAGTGCGCGGCCATTTCAATTTCCTCCGGAAGGCGCGTACCTTTAGCACCCGTCGATGGAAATCGCAAGCGCGCGGCGCGCGTGTTGGGCCGTCCTGGTCGCGGGCGTGCTGGCCGGCTCGGCAGGGTGCCACCGCCGGCCCCGCAAGGCCACCCCCCTGGAGGCCTCCGCTTCACCAGCAGGCGTGACGGCCGCGCGGTTGACTGGCCGGGTCCTCGACGCCGCAGGTCACGCCGTCCCCGACGCGGCGGTGCTGGCCTTTGCCCTGGATGCGACCCAACCGGGGGCGCGGGCTGCCGTGCGCGCGACCGCCGACGTCGACGGGCGGTTCGTTCTGACCGCGCCGGCAGGGACCTACCGGCTGCTGGTCGAAGCGGCCGGCTTTCCGGTGGCCGCCCGCGCGCCGGTCGAGGTCCCCTCCGCCGGCGTGACCCTCTCCGTCGACGGTGAGGGGCGGACGGTCTCCGGGACCGTCTCGCGCGACGGCGCGCCGGCGGACGCGGCGACGGTGCGCCTGGCGGCCGAGGGGGGCGGCCCCGAACGCCGCACCCGCACGGGCGCGGACGGCCGATTCGCGGTCGCGGGGCTGGGCGACGGCGTCTACGCCTTGCGCGCGGAGGCCGCTGGGGCCGTCTCGCCGACGATCCGCGGCCTCTCGGCGTCCGCGGCACCGGGCGGGCCCCCCGTGCGGCTGGTGCTGGCGCCCGCTGCCGCCATCGTCGGCCGGGTCACCGCCGACGGGGCGGTCCCGGGCGCGGCGGTCGAGGTCCGGGCCGAGGATCGCGCGCTGCCACCGGGCGAGGATCCCCTCCCGGTCGTTGCGCGGACGACCGGGGCCGGTGCGTTCACGCTGGCCCCGCTTCCCCCCGGCGCCTTCCGGGTCACCGCGACCAGCGCCGGGTTCGTGTTGCGGAAAGCCCTGACTGTCGAGGCCGGCGCCCCCGGACAGACCGCGGCCAAGGCGGCGATCCTGCTCGAGCTTCTTCACGGCGCCCGTCTGACAGGGCGGGTCGCCAGCGCTACCGGCGCGCCGCTCGCGGGCGCCCGCATCCGGTGCGCGGGCGCGGAGGTGGACGACCTGACGGTCCGCGCGGGGACGCTGCCGCTGGCCGCCGAGGCCGCCGCGTTGCCTGCCGGCGCCGTCGGCACGCTGGGGGGCGCGCAAACGGCCGTCGCGGATGCGCGCGGCCACTTCGCGCTGGAGGGCCTGTTGCCAGGGCGGTATCGGCTCGAGGTCGCGCGCGACGGGTATCAGCCGCTGGCCGTGGAGGTGACGCTGGGGCCTGGCGAGCGGCGCGAGGTCGGCCTCGTGACGCTGACTGAAGGGTTTCCCGTGCGCGGGCGGGTGGTGAATCAGACCGGCGCGCCGATCGAAGGGGCGCGCGTGAGCGTCAGCGCCGGCGCCGCGGGTCTGCCCGGCGCCGTGACGGACGCCGCCGGGCAGTTCTCGGTGGCGCTCGCGCCCGGGCGCTACCGCATCACCGCCAGCGCCGAAGGGTGGGGGACCGCCAGCGCCGACACCACGGCCGAGGCCGGCGGTGCACAACCGCTCGTCGAGCTGCGCCTGGCTCGCGCCGACGGGACGCTCGAAGGTCTCGTGCGGGACGACGCCGGCCGGCCGCTGGCGCACGCGCGTCTGGCGGCGCGCCCGGCGCGGGCTGGTTCGCCGGCCCTCGATTCGACCGTCGCGACCGCGACCACCGACCCCGGCGGTCACTTCCGGATGCCACGGCTCCCCGGCGGCGAGCTTCGCATCGAGGTGTCGCACCCCGATTACCCAAAGATCACCGCGCCCGCGACCGCTGGTCAGTTCGCGACGATCGTGGTGCCGGTCCCGGGTGGCGTGATGGGCGAGGTGCGTGGCCGGACGACGGGCGCGCTGGTGCCGCACGCGCGTCTGGAGGCGTCGGGCCCCGACGGCGCGACCGCCGCCGCCGACACGAAGACGACGGGCGCGTTCCGTTTGCTCCACCTCGCGCCCGGTGCCTGGCGCATCCGTGCGTCGGCGCCGAAGATGCGTCCCGCCGAGCAGCAGGTCGATGTCCCGGCGAGCCCCACGCTGGGTGAGCCGTCGGTCCGCAATCTCCGGATCGATCTCGATCCGGCCTGAGTCAGCGCGCGCGCCGGCGCCGGCTGGTGGCGACCAGCGCGAACAGCGCCAGCAATGCCGCCGCAGACCCGCGTGGCGTCGCAGCAGTGCCACACGCGCAGCCGTCCTCGGGGAGGTTGGCGTTGCAGGCGGGCGCGGCGGCGCTGGGCGGGTAAATCGCGCAGACCCCGCGTGCGTCGTCGGCGGAGATCACACGCTTGTTCGTGGCGCCGGGCTCGACTTTGTACCACATGACGGCGGCTTCCTCCGGAAGGCCGGCGCCGTCTTCACACGGCGGGCTCAGACGACCCTGGTCGTCGGTGGGTTGCGGGGGCGGATCGGATCCCTCGTGGTAGCAGGTGTGCGCCAGCCCCAGAAAATGCCCAAATTCGTGGGTGATGGCGCTTTGCAGATCGATGTACGCGTCGCCGTGCGTCGACGCGTTCGGATCGGCGTTGGCCCAGGGGTACAGGTTCGTGACCGCGTTGATCTCGATATCGGCGTCGAAGATCCGCCCCGACGGATCGGTGTTGCGCGAGGTCACGGCGATCGCATCGCCGTAAGTCGCGGGCCATTGATCGGTGTGGAAAATGACGGCGTTGATTCCGTCGGCACCTTTGCTGGGCGCCGGTCCGCTGGACGACATCTGCGTGATGATCTCGAACGAGGGGTGCCCGGCACCCGTGCCGCCATCGCCCGTGCTGCCCGGGCACGTGACCGCGTCGGGGCTCCAGGCGTGGGCGGCGGCGGCGATCGACTTCGCCACTTCGTCCGCCGACATCGCCGTGAAGCCATTCAGGTAGATGGTGACGACCTGGCACCCTGCGTCCCAGAACGTCGGCAGCGGGCTCTGCGCGGCGCGCGCGCGCACATAGGCCCGCGACGCCGCGGGCGCCATCAGCACCGAAACCAACGCGCCGAACGCCGCCGCTCGACGCATCACGTGCGCCTCCGCCGGCGAAGCGCCGCCCCGACCAGCACCGCCACCAGCGCGCCCGCCGCGGGTGCCGGGCTGCCTTCGCCCACGGCGCAAGCGGTGCACCCGCCGTGGACAGGGCCGCCGGGCGGCTCGCCGTCGATCGGGTAGATCCCGCAGACGCCGGCCTGGTCATCGGGCGACAGCGTCCGCTTCTGGATGTCACCCGGCATCGCGGATGGGTACATGGTCGTCTCGCGCACGTCGGCGCTGGCCACGTCGCAGTCCGGCACGGACTTTCCGGTGTTGTCGATCGGCCGGGACGTCGTTCCCGGCGAGAGCGGGTTGTAGCAGGTGTGATCGAGCCCCAGAAAGTGCCCCATTTCGTGCGTGATGGCGTTCTGCAGGTCCATGTTCGTCCCGAGCTGCTGTTGCGCCACCACGTCGGCCCACTGGAAGTCGACGAGGTTCACTTCGATGTCGGCGTCGTAGATCTGGCCCGTGCTCCGGTTGGCGGTGTCCCACGTGAAGGCCAGCGCCGACGGATCGTACTCGACCTCGCAGCTGTCGTCGTCCGCGAGCTGGCACCAGTTGCGACTGCGGAAGATCAGCGCGTTGTGCGCGTCATTGGCGGCGTGCGGCGCCGGGTCGTTGGAGGTCCACGGCTGGATCGTGACGTAGGTGCAGTCGTTCTGGGCGGCGCCCCAGGCGGCCGCGGCTGCGGTGACGGCGCCCAGTGCCTGGTCGGCCGTCATCGGCTGCTGGTTGAAGTCGCGCATGTAGGCGGTGATCGGCACCGTGCGCACGGCCCAGAAGAACGGCGCGTTTCGCTCCGTGTAGTAGCGGACGTAGGCCGCGGCCGGGCGTGGCAACGCCGCCACGGCCGAAACGATCGCGAGCAACAGGCCCGCGCGCGGCGTCCTCATTTCGCGGCAGCCAGCGCCTGGACCTGCGCGCGCAGATCTTCGAGCGGCCGCTCGCGCGAATCACCCACCGTTGATGCGGCGGCCGGGGGCATGGTGGACTGGGTCGTCGACGGCAGGCGGATGAAGTCGGCGCCGGCCCGGTCTGGGCCGCGCACCATCCACCGGCCGCTGGTCGAATCGCGGCGCAGCGGGCGCTTGCCCTGCGTCAGGCCGACGACGGTGGCGCGGTCCGGCGGACCGTGCAGGAAGACCAGCGTCCGTTCGCCCGGGGCGAAGCGCGGCATCCCGTCGACGGTGGTCGTGACGTCCCCGACGGTACCCCCGGGTTGCAGCACGGTGAGCCGCGTCCCGGGCTGCAGGCCGCCTTTCCACGCCTCGACCACCTGCAGCTGGACAGCGGTCGTGATGCGGTCGTGTCGCGCGTTCCAGCCCGCCTGAACGGAGACGACGTCGACGACCGCGATCCGCTCGGCACGCTCGACCATCGCCGGAAGATCCAGCGCCACAATCAGGGTCGCGCGCGCGGGCGCGACGACGCCCAGGCCGGCTGCGACCGCCAGCAGCGCGGGGAGGCGACGCGCGTACCGCATGATCGGGTGAATCATACGGGATCAGCCGCCCGAAGAACCGGGTGTCGTCGTCGGAGGAGTCGGCGCCGCCGGCACGGGCGCCGTGCGTGCCAGCGGGGTGCCCCGGACATGGTATCCGCCGTTGGTGCCCGGCAAAGGCGGCGCGGCGTGGGCCTTCTCGCGGGCCAGCTCCATGAAACGGACCTGACTGCGCGCCACCTTGCCCGACGCCGCCGGCGCGCCGTTCGCGAGCCCCTCGGTGCCGTTCGTTCCGTTGGTTCCATTGCTCATGCTCGCCGGGGCGTCGGGGCGCACCCGCACGTAGGAGCCGTCCGGCAGCAGGCGGCGCGCCTTCACGTTGTCGGTCAGGGCGATCCCCAGGATCTCGTCGACGACGCGGTCCCGCAAGCCCTCGTCCTCGACGGGGAACATGACCTCGACGCGACGCTGAAAATTTCGCGGCATCCAGTCGGCCGACGACAGATAGACCTCACGCTTGCCCCCGTTTTCGAACGAGAAGATGCGCGCGTGCTCGAGAAATCGGTCGACGATGCTGATCACCCGGATGTTGTCGCTGGTCCCGGGCACGCCCGGGCGCAGGCAGCAGATGCCGCGCACGATGAGGTCGATGGACACGCCGGCTTGCGACGCACGGTAAAGCGCCTTGATGACCGGCGCGTCGACCAGCGCGTTCATCTTGCCGACGATGCGCCCGCGCGACCCCAGCGCCGCCTCGCGCTCGATGAGCGCGATCACCTTCTCTTGCAGGCCGACGGGCGCCACCGAAAACTTCTTCCATGACGGCGGCGACGAGTAGCCGGTCAGCAGATTGAACAGCGCGCCCGCGTCGTCGGCGAACGCATCACGGGCGGTGAAGTACGAGATGTCGCCGTAAATCCGCGCCGTCGACGGGTTGTAGTTGCCCGTCGACAGGTGGACGTAGCGTTTGATTCGGTTGCCTTCGCGCCGCACGACCAGCGCCACCTTGCAGTGGGTCTTGAGGCCGATGAGGCCGTAGACGACGTGCACGCCCGCGTCCTCCAGCGTGCGCGCCCACTGGATGTTGGGCGCCTCGTCGAAGCGCGCTTTCAGCTCGACGACGGCGGTGACCTGCTTGCCGTTCTCGGCCGCCCGGATCAGGGCGCGGACGATGGGGGAGTCCACGCTGGTGCGGTAGAGCGTCTGCTTGATCGCGAGCACGTTCGGGTCGTCGGCCGCCTCCGAGATGAACTCGACGACGTCCTCGAACGACTCGTACGGGTGATGCAGCAGCACGTCGCGCTGGGCGATGACCCGGAAGATGTCGTCGTACTCCTTCAGCGGCGGCACCAGCTGCGGCGAGAACGGTTCGTCCTTGTACTCGCGAAGATCATCGCGACCGCAGATGGGCGCCAGGTCCGCCAGGTGCAGCGGCCCGTCGGTGAGGTACACGTCGTCGGGCTCGAGGCGCAGGGCGCTGCTCAGGAACGTGACCACCTCGGCCGGCGTGTCCTGCGCGATCTCCAGCCGGACCGCGCTGCCGCGCTCGCGGCGCCGCAGCTCCTTCTGGATCGTCTTCAGAAGGTCGTCCGCCTCGTCCTCGTCGATCGACAGATCGAAGTTGCGGGTCACCCGAAACGGGCTGCAGCCGACCACCCGGAACCCGGGAAACAGGTCGCCGGCGTGCATCGCGATCAGGTCCTCGAGCAGCGTGAACGAGAACCGTCCGGTGCCCGCCAGCTCGGTGATGCGTGGCAAGACCGACGGCACCTGCACGACCGCCACCATCGTCTCGCGGCGCGCCACCTTCTCGTGCTCGCGGTGCATCAGGATGGCCAGGTTCAAGCTGCGGTTGCGCAGCATCGGGAAAGGGTGACCCGGGTCGACCGCCAGCGGCGTCAGCACCGGCCACACCTCGCGCGAAAAGTAGCCCGACAGATGGGCCTTTTGCTCCGCTGTGAGGTCCCCCGCGCGCAGCAGCCGAATGCCGGCCTCCCCCAGTCCCGTCGCGATGTCGGTGCGCCAGATCCGGTACTGCTCGGCCACCATCGCGTGCGCGCGCTGGCTGATGGCGGCCAGCTGCTCGGAGGCTGTCAGGCCGTCGGGCGGTGTCTCGGCGACGTTCCCCGACAGTTGCTGCTTGAGGCCGGCGACCCGGACCATGAAGAACTCGTCCAGGTTCGAGGCGACAATCGCCAGGAACTTCAGCCGCTCGGCCAGCGGAACGGTCGAATCGCGGGCCTCTTCCAGGACGCGTTCATTGAACCCCAGCCACGACAGCTCGCGGTTGATGAACAGCTTCGCGTTCGCCGGGTCGTTGACCACCGGCACGCGAACGGTCGTTGGATTTCGGCGGGCTCTACGCGCCACCCCCGAATTTTATCAACGATTCGACGGTTCTGCGCGCTGGCCCGCGTGGGCGGAGCTGGGCTTTGCCCAGCGGAGCCCGTCGCGGGAGGTCGGAACCCCTCCCAGGGTTCCGAAGTAGATCAATGTGCTGGTGTCAGGAACCCGCTCCGGCGTTCGGGGCCGTCGAAGTTGATCTGGACGGCGCGCCGGTCGCGGCGGTGGCCGTGGGCGCGCAGGCGGGCGCCTTTCAGCATCTCCTCGATCAGGTCCTCGAACGACAGGCCGGCGCCGTGGGCGATCTTGGGCAGCAGGCTCCCGGGGGTCATGCCGGGGAGGGTGTTGACCTCCAGCACGACCTCGTTGCCGCGGTCGCTGACGATCAGATCGACGCGCGTCGCACCGTCGCAGCCCAGCGCCTCGTGGGCCAGGGTCGCCAGGCGCAGCGCCGACCGGTACCGCTCGGGCGACAGCCGCGCCGGCAGATGGTATTCGGTGCGCCCGCTCGTGTACTTGTTGCGGAAATCGAAGAAGCCCCGCTTGGGAACGATCTCGACCGCCCCCAGCGGCTTGCCGTCCAGGATGGCGACCGAGACTTCCTTGCCCTCGATGAAGCGTTCGACCAGGACGTCGTCGTCGTAGCGCAGCGCCTCCTCGACGGCGGACTCCAGCTCCAGCTCGTCGCGCGCGATCTTGATCCCCAGCGACGACCCTTCGCCCGCCGGTTTGACGATGACGGGATAGCCGAAAGACCCGTGCAGCTCCAGCAGGTCCTCGCCCCCGTCGGACTGCACCACGTAACCAGGCGCCGTCGGCAGGTTGTTGAGGCGGAAGACCTCTTTGGCGCGAACCTTGTTCATGGCCAGGGCGGACGCCAGGACGCCGGAGCCGGTGTAGGGAATGCCGAGCAGCTCGAGGACGCCCTGGATGCAGCCGTCCTCGCCATAGCGGCCGTGAAGGGCCACGAACGCCACGTCGATGCGGGCCTGGCGCAATACGAGGTCGACGTCGCGGTCCACGAACAGCGGCCAGGCGTCATACCCGCGGTCGGCCAGGGCGGCGACGACGGCCTCGCCGGACCGAATCGAGATGTCCCGCTCCGCCGACAGACCGCCCATGAGCACGCCGATCTTGCGCTGTCCGATCATCATCCACGGGTAACCTCCACGCCCCCGCTCGTCAAAAAACTTGGGGGCGGCGGCGAAGACCGGCGCCGGTGGCACGCAATTTCTCCATTCTGTGATAAAGACGGGCGCCATGACTTTTTTGGAGGCGGCTTTCGAGGTCCTTCGGTGGGAGGGTCGGCCGCTACACTACAAGGAGCTGACCGAGCGTGCCCTCGGCAAGAAGTTGCTGACGTTCGTCGGGCGCACGCCCGAGGTCACGATGCAGACGCAGCTGACAGGCGCCGTGAAGAAGGCGCCAGGGAACCCGTTCGTCCGCGTGAAGCCGGGCGTCTTCGGACTGCTGCGCTACCCGGAGATCTCAGCGGAGGAGCGCGCCGCCGCGTCGGCGCCGAAGGCTGACGGCAAGCACGAAGGCAAAAACGACGGCAAGTCTGACGCGAAGTCCGAGGAGTCCAACGGGCGATCGCGGCAGTCAGCCGCTGCGCCCGCCGCCGCAGGCGAGGGGGCCGGCCGAGGCCGCCGCCGCCGCCGTGGCGCCGGTCGGGGCCGCGACGAACGCAGGCCGGCAGCCGGTGCCGCGGGCGCCGCCGGCGAGGCGATCGGCGCCACGGGCGACGACAACGACATCGAAGAGCCGAACCACGGCGGGCTTTCCGCGGAGGCGCGTGCAGCGGCCCTGGCCGAGACCGGTGTCCTCGAAGGCGACGACGAAACTGCTGGCGACGAGGAGACCACACGCGCGATGGATCCGATGGAAGACGAGGCCGCGGGTGGCCCGGCGCCCGTCGAAGCCGCGGACGCGACAGCCCGCGAAGATCTGGCGGCTGAGGGCGACGACGGCGAGGACGACGAAGGCGAAGAGGGCCCCGAAGGCGCGATCGACGACGGTCCCGCCGGTGAAGGCCAGCGTGCGGCTGAAGGCGAGCTGGGCGCGGGTCGCCGTCGACGACGGCGCCGCCGTCGCGGCGGACGGGGTGGCGAGGCCGAGTTTGGTGGCGCGCCCCGTACGGGCGATGCCCCCGGCGGCCAGGGCGACCTCGGTGGCGGTCAGATGAGCGCCTCCCCGGCGCCTGCGCCGGCAGAATCGAACGCCTTTTCGGGTGAGGGTCCGGCAACCGGAGCTCCGGCCGGTGGCGACAGCGCGGGCGCAGGCCCGGGCGGGGACAGCGGTCAGGGCCCGCGGCGGATCATGACGCCCGTCGATGCGGCGATCGAGATCCTGCGCGGTCAGGCACCGGGCCGCGGTGTGCACGTCCGCCAGATCGCCGATGCGGCCTCCCGCCGGCGGCTGATCCACGGCGAGCCGAACGAGGCCTGGCGCGTGATGCGCACGGCGCTGGCGGCTGAACCGCGCGAACGGCTGCGTGGCGGGTTGCGCCCGCGCCTGCGTTCTGCCGGCGCCGGTCTGTTCTCGCTGTCCCGCCGCCCGCCTGAAGGCGAGCTCGAGCGGGCCGAGCAGGTGTTCGGCGAAGCGCGCCGCGCGCTGCGCGAACGAACGGTCGCCTCGCTGGAACGCCGCCTGGCGGAGCTGCCGGCGTCGGCCTTCGAGGCGCTGGCCCGCGTGCTGCTGCAGCGCGAGGGGTTCGGGCCCGCGACCTTCGTGAAGCGGGTGGAGGGGACCGTGTACGTCGAAGCCCTGCGGGGTCGCGGCGGCCGTCCGTCGCGTTGCCTCATCGGGCTGCGCTTCGGCGGGGCCACGGCGGCCAAGGGCGCCATCCTCGAGCTGCGCTACGGAATCCGTGCGCGCGGGCAGGATGAAGGCCTGCTGATGCTGGGCGGGCGCCTCAGCGACGAGGCGATTGCCGCCTGGAAGCAGCCGGGACCGCCCATCGAGATCGCCGACGGTCCCGCGATGGCCGAGACGTGCATCCGGCACGGCGTCGGCGTCATCAACACGATGGTGAGTGTCGACTTCGTGGACGCCGATTTCTTCGCCGAGATCGCCGAAGGCTAGCGCCCTGGGCGTGTGGTGCTGGCTGGGGCGCGTGCCGTTCGCCCCAGCCGCGGCGCTGCAAGAGCGCCTGCGCGCCGAGTTGCTGGCGGGCACCGGCCCCGAGACGCTGCTGCTCCTCGAGCACGCGCCCGTCATCACGCTGGGACGCTCGGCGCGCGCCGCGAACGTTCTGGCCGCGCCGGCGGAGCTCGCGCGGCGTGGGATCGACGTCGTGCGGACGACGCGCGGGGGTGACGTCACCTATCACGGGCCAGGGCAGCTGGTGGGCTACCCGATTGTCCGGCTGCGCGGTGGGGTGATCGCCCACATGACGGGCATGGCGCGCGCGATCGCCGCCGTGCTGAACGAATACGGCATCGACGCCCGCTGGCGGCGTGAGGCGGCCGGGCTGTGGGTCGGCGACGCCAAGATCTGCGCGTTCGGCGTGCACGTCCGGAGCCGGGTCACGATGCACGGGTTTGCGTTGAACGTCGCGGCCGATGTCTCGCCGTTCGACTTGATCGTCCCGTGTGGAATCGAAGGGGTCCGCACGACGTCGATGGCCGCGCTGGGCGTCGCGCCGCCACCGCTGGAAGATCTCGCGAGCGCCATCGCGGCACGTCTTGGTCCGGAGGTAGGTGTGACGTTCACGCGAGATGACGCGCGAGCCAATTGCAATGTCGGAGCGGATCACTAGAATGGAACTCGCGTGAGCTCAGGCCATTTGTCGCGCGTCTTGGTCGTTCACAACCGCGACTATGAGGGCGCTGACGCCGACCCAGAAAATCGGGCGCGCGCCGACGTGCTGTCCACAGCCGAAGGCGTGCGAGCCGCGCTGGAGCGTCTGGGTCATCCCGTCGAGCTGCTGGGTATCGGCGGCGATCTCGACGGACTGACGGGCGCGATCGCTGCGGCGGCGCCGGACGTCGTCTTCAACCTTTGTGAATCGATCGACGGCGTCGCCAGCCTCGAGCCGCTCTTGCCGATGCTGCTGGAGCGCGCCGGGTTGCCTTACACCGGCTCGCCGCCGCTGACGCTGGGACTGGCGGTGCACAAGCACAGGGCCAAGGACGTCCTGCGCGGCGCCGGTGTCCCCACGCCCGAAGCGGCGCTGCTCACGACGCCGGACATCTCGGGCGTGACGCTGCCGTTCCCGCTGATCGTGAAGCCCGCGCGTGAGGACGCGTCGGTGGGCATCACGCTCGATTCGGTCGTGCACGACCGCGCCGCGCTGGAGCGGCAGGTGACCTTCATCCTGGCCCACTACAACCAGCCGGCCCTGGTCGAACGGTATATCGAAGGGCGCGAGATCTACGTCTCGATGCTGGACCGGCCGGGCGGCGGCGTCGACATCCTGCCGCTTTACGAGATCGACTTCGCCGAGATGCCCGCGGGGGCGCCGCGCATCGTCTCGTTCGACGGCAAGTGGGTCGAATCGTCGCCCGAGTTCCGGGGGACGCGCCCGGTCGCGTGCGCGCTGGCCCCGGACATCGCCAAGCGGCTGGAGTCCGTGGCGACGCGGGCCTTCGCCGCGATGGAGCTGCGGGACTACGCGCGGCTCGACGTTCGTCTGGACGCCGCCGGCACCCCCTATGTGATCGACGTGAACCCGAATTGCGACCTGTCGGACGGCGCCGGGTTTGCGCGGGCCGCGGCGGCGGCTGGGCTGGGCTATGATGCGTTAATCGGCCGAATCGTCGAGCTCGCGGTGCAGAGGCGTCCCCATGCGGACACGATCCCGTTCACGGCGCGTTCGCGCGCGCAACGTCCGGACCTGCCGGTCGACCCCGGCGTGGCCGCGGGCGGCCGCGCGGTTCGCGGCGGCGCTCGATCGGGCTGATCGACGATCTGCGGCTCGCGCGGTCCAGGTGGCGTCGGCGCTGGCCGCGCTGCTGTTCCTGACGGCGATCGGCTGCCGGCGACCCGCGCCGCCACCGTCGCCGCCGGCCCCACCCGGGCTGGGCACGATCGCGGTTCAGCTGGGCGCGCCGGACGACGGCGCGGCGCCCCCGGTCGACGTCGAGGCTGTTCGCACCGCCGTGGGCGCGCGCCTGCTGGCGACCGGCCTCTTCTCGGCGTCGCCCGCGCCGCCAGCCGCCGCGCCGGCCGTGCGTGCCGACGTCGTCGTTCGGGTCGCGGGTGAGACGGCCGAAGTGGGCGCGGCCGGGGAAGCCCGGGCGCGCGTCGCGCTGGCCATCGAGTGCCGGCCGGCCGACGCACCCGGGGCGTTCGCGGTCGCCCTCGATGGGGCGGGCACCCAGCGCTACGCCGCCCGAAAGAAGAGCGGCGCGGCCCCGGGAGCCGCCGCCGAGACCGCGCTGGCGATCCGGATCGCCGGTGATCTGGTCGACGGCTTCGTGGCCCGCCGCCGATTGCACGAAGGCCCCCCGTCAGCCGTTCACGCGGCGCTTTCGGCAGACGGCGGCGAGCTTCGTGACGAAGCGATCCACGCCGCAGGCGAGCGCCGGTTGCGCGAAGAGGCGCCGGTGCTGCTGAAGCTGCTCGACGATCCAGAAGAACGGACGCGCGACGCCGCGCTGGGGGCGCTGATCGCGCTCGGCGACCGGCGGGCGGTCACCGCCTTGACGCGCTCGCGGTCGCTGCGGGATCGCCGCGAGATGCGGAAGATCATCGAGGCCGTCTCGATTCTGGGGGGCCAAGAGGCCGACGACTACCTGAGCTTCGTGGCCGCTAGCCACGACGACGACGACATTCGCGCAGCCGCCGCGGCCGCCCGGGAGCGCATGTTGCGGCGCCAGGGCACGGGCGGCAACCCTGCACCATGACAGCGAAAAACGCCAACCTGCGAAGGATCTTTCAAAAAGCCTAAGAATTATCGTATTCTATCGATGTGGCGGCGGCCAACTTCGTTGACGATCGCGCCGAGCTCAGCGCCCCGGGACTGCCTGAGCGGTACCGCGTGCAGGCGCGGCTGGCCGCGGGCGCGCAGGGCGAGACGTTTGCCGTCGTCGACGCACACGACGGCGCCGAACGGGTCCTGAAGTTGTTCGCGCCGGGGCTGGCGGGGCAGGGGAGCGCCCTCGCGGAGTTTCGAAACCTCGAGGGTCTGGTCCACCCGACGATCGTCAGCGTCCGCGACATCGGGCGCGCGCAGGACGGACGCCTGTACCTGGTCACCGATCGCGTGCTGGGGGCATCGCTGGAGCGGCTGACGGCAATCGCCGACGATGCTCAGCGGCGGGCCGCCTTCGCGCGGGTCGCCGTCGATCTGACGACGGCGCTGGCGCACCTGCACGCGCGCGGCATCATGCACGGTGACGTTTCGCCCCCAAACGTCCGCCTGGCAGACCAGTCGGGTGCGGTCTGGCGAGCCGTGCTGATCGACTTCGGGCTGGCGGGGCCGCCGCTGGCTGGCGGGGCCGGCGCGCGGGGAACGCTGGGATACGCGGCCCCCGAGGCCCTGACGGGGGCGCGCACGCCGGCCACCGATCTGTTCGGCCTGGGCGCGACGCTGTTCGAAGCCTGGAGCGGCGCGCCGCCGTTCGGGCATGGATTGCCTGCCGCGCAACGCACGCTGGCGGGTCCGCCACCGCCGCTGTCGTCGGTCCGTCCGGGACTGAGCGCCGGATGGGATCGGCTGCTCGATCGATTGCTGGCCGCCGATCCCGGTGAACGGCCGGCCAGCGCGCGCGTGGTGTTGCGCGAGATTGCGCGACTCTCCGGGGACGGGCCGACCGCCGACGCCGAGCTGGAGGTCCCGTACCCGGACGGAGATCCGCTGGCCGGTGTCATCGTCGGACGACGGGCTGAACGCCGGGCGCTGCGCGCGGCGCTGGAGGCGCTCACGGAAGGGACGTCGCCGCACGCGGTGGTGACGCTGTTGGGCGCACCCGGGTCCGGGCGACGCACGCTGTTCGAGGTGGTGGCCCGCGAGATCGCCGTCGTCGCCGCCGCGGACGGACGCCCGCCCATCGATGTGTGGCGCGGCGATTTCACCGAGCTGGAACGCTGGGCGCTCGACCGCCAGCCGATTCCGGCGGACGTCGAGGACGCCGGCCGCGCGCTGGAACACCGGCTGGCGCGGCTGGCGGGCGCGCTCGAGTCACGCAGCTCCGGCCCGCTCTGTGTCTACCTGGAAGAGGGTGAGGTCGCCGGGACCTTCGCGCGTTTCATTGCCGGCGCGGCGCCGATGGCGCGCGTGCTGGTCGTGGCCGCGACGCGCGCCCCACTGGAGGCCCCTTTCGCGACCACCATCGAGCTGCCGCCGTTGGGACCGGAGGACGTCGCCGCGTTGCTCGCGGCCGGCCTGGGACATGACGCGCCCGCGGAAGCTGCAGGCGTCATCGGCGCGGCGTCCGGCGGCAACGCGGCGGTGGCGAGCGCGCTGGCGCGTCGATTCATCGCCAATGTCCGGCAGGGCTCGACGGTGCCGCTGTCGTTGGGGGCTGGACAGGACCTGGATGCGCTGCTGGCCGAGGGATACGGCGCGCTGTGGCCGGCCGCCCGCCAGTTGCTGCTGGCGCTGGCCCTGGTCGGGGGGGCCGGCCGCGACGACGTCCAGCGAGTGGCGGGCCTCGACGAACAGGCGGCGGCCACCGGCTGGGCGGAGGCGCGTCGGGCAGGATGGCTGCGCGCCGCCGCCGATGACCACCCGATGCTGCCCAGCGCGGCCCACCGCCGCGTCGTCCTGGCGAACGGCGGGGAATCAGCCCCGGCGATCGCGGCGCGGGCGCTGTCGGCGGGAAACCTGGCCGCCGAGCAAGCCGCCGACGCGCTGCTCGTCGCTGGACGGCCTGGTGAGGCGGCGGAAGCGCTGCGTGCTGAGGCGCGCCGGGCGTCCGGCGATGCGGCGCGCGTCGCAGATCTGCTGGCGCGCGGGCTGGCCCTCGCGCCGCTGTCGCTGTCGTTCCGCGAGCGGATCGTCCAGGCCACGGGGCTCGGCGCGCTCGGCCGCTATGAGGAGGCCGGGGCGGCGCTGTCGGCTGCGCGCGCGCTGGTGACGACCGCCGCCGAATCGGTCGAGGTCGCCGAGCGTGACGCCTGGCTGCTGGCCCGTCGCGGTGAGCTGCAGGCGGCGCGCGCCGTGCTGGAACGTGCGCTGCCGGACGCGGACGCGGCCGGCACGCGGGTGTTGCGGGCGCGCCTGGCGCGGTTGCTCGTGACCGGCGGTCGATACGCCGAAGCGCTGGCGGTCCTTGCCCCGTCGCTGGACGAGCCAGTACGTGACGCGGTCGGGGTCCTGGCGGGCGAGGCGGCTTTGCTCGCGAACGCGTACCGGGGCGACGTGGCGACGGCTTCGCAGCAGCTGGACGCGATTGGACCCGGCTTGGGCGAGACTCGCCGGGCCTATCTCCGCGGGCTTCTGGCGCAGCTGGGCGGCGACGCCTCGGCTGCCCGTGACGCCTATCGCGCCGCGTACGCGCAGGCCGCTGCCGCGGACGACATCCACACGCTGGCCTCTGTCGCGCTGAACCTGGGCGGCCTGCTGATCGACGAGGGCCTCTACGGCGAAGCGCTGACCGCCACCGCGCGGGCCGTTCGCGAGCTGGGCCGCCTGGGCGCCAGCGTCGAGCTGCTGCCTGCGCTGATCAACTCGGCGAACCTGCTGGTCTCCATCGGCGACCTGCCGGCCGCGCGCCGGTCACTCGACCGGGCGGCTGCGCTGGCGCGGGGTTCGGGCGCGCCCGCGGCGCTGGCCACGGCCGCATTCGTCGAGGGGGATCTGGCGCGCAGGGCCGGCGATCCCGAGGCGGCCCTGGCCCGCTACGCCGAGAGCCGGAATGGATTCGCCGCCGGCAACTCCCACGCGGGCGCCACGGCGGCCAGCGCTGCCCGCGCCGAGGTCCTGGCGGCGCTTGGCCGCATCGCGGAAGCGCGGGCGGCGCTGGATGACGCGCGCGTGCTCCGGGGCGACGCCACCCCGGCCGATCAGGATGATCCGAATCTCGCGCGTGCCGCGGCGGTGCTCGCGCTGGCTGATTCTCCGGCGTCGACCGCCACGGAGCTGGTGGACCGGCTCGCGAAGCTGGCCCGCGCGGCCGCCCAGCAACGGCGACGTCCGAGCGCCTGGCGGCTGGCTGCGCTCGCTGCGACCGTCGCCACGCGTGCCGGTCGCAGCGCCGGCGACATGCTCGATCTCGCCCGCCGCACCTTCGAGGAGGTTCGCATGGCCACGCCAGAGCATCACCGCGCCACGCTCGCCGAGGACCCTGACACGGCCTGGTTGTCGCCGGGCAGCGGGCCCGCCGCCGACGGCGCGCTGGCCGCACGCGCCCAGGCGGCGGAGGCCCGGTTGCGGCGCCTCTTGCGGATCAACAAACGCCTCAACAGCGAGCTGCGATTGCCGCGACTGCTGGAGATGATCCTGGACACCGTCATCGAGCTGACCGACGCGGAGCGCGGGTTCTTGCTGCTGGAGGACGACGCGGGCGAGCTGCAGGTCAAGGCCGCGCGCAACATCGACCAGCGGACGCTGGAGACGGACGAGCTGGCGCTGTCGCGCTCGATCGCGCGCCAGGCGGCGGCGGGCGGCGAGCCGGTCGTCACGATCGACGCCGCCGGCGACGACCGTTTCCGCCAGGCGCTTTCGGTGTCGGACCTTCACCTGCGGTCGGTGCTGGCCGTTCCGCTGCTCATCAAGGGGCGGGCGGCCGGCACCATCTACGTCGATCACCGGCTGCGCAAGGGCGCCTTCGGTCAGGATGACGTGCGTCTGGTCCTGGACTTCGCCGAGCAGGCCGCCATTGCCGTCGAGAACGCGCGTCTGCTGGCCGAGCTGCGGCGCCGCGAGCGCCAGATCGAAGCGCTGAACCGCCGGCTCGAAGCCGAGCTGGCCGTCCGGCGCGAGGAGATCTCCGGGATCAAGATCGAGCTGCGCGAAAATCGAGAGGCGCTGGCCGTCCGCTACGACTACCGGAACATCGTCGGGCGCACGCCCAAGATGCTCGACCTGTTCCGCCTCATCGATCGGATCACCGACACCACGCTGCCGGTCGTCATTCAGGGCGAGAGCGGCACCGGCAAGGAGCTCGTCGCGCGCGCCCTGCACGCCAACGGCCCCCGCCGCGATCGGCCGTTCGTCGGCGAAAACTGCGCCGCCATCCCCGAGACCCTGCTCGAATCGACGCTGTTCGGCTACGTCCGGGGTGCCTTCACGGGCGCAGAGCACGATACGCGCGGCCTCTTCGAGGTCGCCGACGGCGGCACGCTGTTCCTGGACGAGGTGGGCGAGATGTCGCCTGCGATGCAGGGCAAGTTGCTCCGCGTCCTGCAGGAAGGGGAGCTCCGGCGCGTCGGCAGCGAGCGGACGCGCAAGGTCGACGTCCGGATCGTCGCCGCAACCAACCGCGATCTGGCGCGCATGGTGGAGGAGGGGACGTTCCGGCGCGACCTGTTCTTCCGGTTGAACGTCGCGGGCATCGCGCTACCGCCCTTGCGTGAGCGGCGCGACGACATCCCGCTGATGGTCGAGCATTTCCTGACGAAGATCGCGACGCGGTCGGGCCGGCCGCCCAAGCCCATCGACGCCGGCGCGATGGCGCGCCTGCTGGCCTACCGCTGGCCGGGTAACGTCCGGGAGCTCGAGAACGAGCTGACGCGCGCGGAGGCGCTGTCGGCAGAGCGCATCACCGCAGCGGACCTGTCACCCCGGGTGGGCGCTGCGGCCGACGCCGGCGTGCTGCCGGTGGAGGATACGGACAGCGTGTCGCTGAAACCCCGGGTCGAACGTCTCGAGCGCGCCCTCATTCGCGAGGCGCTGGGCCGGGCCGGCAACAACCAGACGAAAGCCGCCGAGTTGCTGGGGCTCTCGCGCTTCGGCCTGCAGAAGAAGCTGAAGAGGTACAATTTTGCGGTCTAGCGCGGCGATATCTGGTTGCCGCATCTGCCAACCCTGTTGGCGCCGCGGTGAGGCAAGCCCGCGGATTTCGGCCGCCCGGCTCAGGCGCGCGGCTTGCACAAATTGGGACGGACGATCATGACCCGTTGGCGACGGTGGTTGAGGCTCGGCGGGCTTCTGGCGGCAGCCGGTGGCCTGTGGTCGTGCGTGGCGCCCATCCTGACGGTGCCGCCGCCGGGCGCGGTGACCTTCACGGCGGCGTTCGTCACGGACGCGAGCGGGACGCAGAAGCAGGTCTGGACGACGGAGGGCGGGCCGCTGGACCAGGCGGCGAATGGCCTCTACTACGTGTTCAACCGTCGGTTGGGCAACGGCGTCATCGCGACTGCGCGAGATGATGGGTCCTTCACGGCGCCCCCGATGGACGGCGCGCCCAAAGACCAGATCTCGATCTGGTACCGAATGCCGACCGGCGACTACAGCGACTCGACGTGTGTCTTGCTGTCGGAGGGCGCGGCGCTCGAGTCCTGTCCTCCGCCGCCGTAGTCGGGCAGGCGGCGCACCTCGTCGCGGGCCAATCGCCAGGCCGCCTGCATGATCCAGGAGATCGAGCGGTCCTGGCGGATGGCTTCCTGCTGCGTCTCTCCCAGGACTGCCGAGCTGAAGTAGAGAGTGACCTTCTTCTTGGGTGACGCCATCGCCCGCCTCCGCCCGGGAACCTAGAACGAAACGTTCGGCGTCGCGGGGAGATAGAAGACCAGGTTGGCGCCCAAGGTGAACGTGTGCGTCCAGCTGAGGTCGTCGTTGTTGGCCTTCAAATCACCGTTGCTGTCGCGCCCGGACGGGTTGAGCTTCGCCAACGTGTCCCGGAACTCGACGTTCAGCGCCAGCCAGTGGTTGAAGTAGCTGTGCATCCCGAGTCCGAACGTGCCGCCGAACTTGTTGCCGGTCACCCCGCAGGAGAAGCCACCGGTTCCCGAAGCCCCGCAGGCCTGTACGCCCGCGTTCTTCGGCGCGACGTTGATCAGCGCACCGCCAGCCAGGATCTCGAAGTCGTAGTTCGCGAACAGCTTGCCGAACAGCGAGTACTTCCCGGTGAAGAAGGAAGCCTCGAACTGCGCGCCGTAGATCCCCTTGATCGTCTGCATCGAGGCCTGCGCCTCTGATTTCGTCGGCTCGGACGGCGGGTGTCCCGGCTGGTTGGTCTGCGTCGACAGCGAGTTGACCAGGTTCGACTGGAAGGTCGTTTCCACATTCGCGACCGCGAAGTCGCCAAACACGGACAGCGCCAGCCAGTCGGTGAAGTGGAACCCGAGCTTGGCGTTGACGAAGATCGAGTGGAAGAAGTCCTGGTTGATGGTCGTGCCGAGCCCGGCGCCGACCTCGAGTCGGCTAGCGCGAAGCTCGTACCGCTTGCGAATGGCGGGCGCGTCCGCGAGAGGGCTCTTGCGTTGAGCCTGAGCGGCGAGCGGGACAGCCGTCACGGCCGCCGCGATGAGCAGCGCCGCGAAACGCTGATGTCCGCTCTTGGGCATCTTGATCATGGGCATGTCCTTCTCCGAGCGCCGGGTCGCCTGAGGGTTGTGATCCGTGTGCATGGACGCCGCCCTATCGAGGAGTCTTGTACTGGAACTTCGTCGGCAGATAGAACCCGACACCGACGGAGAAGACGATGTTGTTGACCAGCTGCGACTGCGCCTGCGCCTTCGCCTGGGCCGAGGTCGTGATCTGCGGATTCGCCATCGCGCCGTCCGGCCGCGGTTCGAACTTGTCCGGCAGGATGTAGTCGCGGAACGCGTAATTGATCGTGAGCCAGTCGGTCAGGAAAAACCGGCCGCCCAGGCCGACGTTCGGCGTCAGGTCCGTGTTCGTGAACGCCAGGGCGGCGTTCGATGGGTCGCGCGGAATGACCTTCGTCATCGTCACGCCGATGCCGGCTGACGCCCAGATCTCCCAGCTGATGATCGAGCGATTGAAGAGGGCGAACTTGCCGTACACGGGGACGTACCCGAAGTTCAGGGCGCCTCCGTATTTGTACTCGTTCAGCGTAGGGGCGAGGTTGTACTCGCTCCCCAGCAACTGCTCTTCGTTGGTCAGCTGATGGATGTAGTACTGGCCTTCCAGGCCGACCCAGAACACGTCGGTCAGGAAGTAATTGATATCCAACCCGAATACGTAGTGCCGGATCAGGTTGTCGTTGATCGTGATCCCGGCAAACGGCTGCAGCTCGACTCGGCCACCCTTGAGGAAGGCCTTCCGGGGGATGACGACGATGTCCTTCCAGCTTCCGGTGGAGGTCGTCTTGTTGGCCTTCGGGGCCGCGACGTCCTCTTCAACCTTGCCCGGCTGAGATTCGTCGGTATCCAGGCTTTCGGTGCTGGCGCCCGCGGCGCTGCCCGCTGCCTTGGTGTCCTGCTGGGTGTCCTGCGCGGCGCCTCCGGCCTGATCGCCGGCCGCCGGGTCGCCACCTTTGGCGCTGTCTCCACTGCCCGTATCGTTGGTTACTGCCGGTGCCGGTGCCGCCGCCGCCTTCCCGCCGCCCCTCTTCGCGTGGCTCGTTGCAGCCCATCCGCAGAGGGCAAAGCATACGAGTAGGCTGATGGCCGGTCGCTTCATGATCCCTCGCTGTCTCTGGGGTGGGGAAAACCGCCGAAGGGGCTAAAACCCAAAAAATTTCAAAGACTTACGGCCGGGTTCGGAATTTCGCGCACTATAGCACGCGTAAAAAATTCCAAGCAACTAAAAATGCTGAGCTGCGCTTAGCCGCTTGGTTGCGTGTGCGCCGCAAACTAGGTTTCCAGCGGCGCAAATAGCGCTTCCACGAACTCGGTTGGATCGAATGGGCGTAGGTCCTCGACGCTTTCGCCAATGCCGACGTAGCGCACCGGAATCTTGAGCTGGTCCGCGATACCCAGGATCACGCCGCCCTTTGCCGTGCCGTCCAGCTTGGTGAGCACAATACCGGAAACCGCCATCGCTTCGGTGAAGATCTGCGCCTGGGCGATCGCGTTTTGCCCGCTGGTCGAATCGATGACCAGCCAGGTCTCGTGCGGCGCGCCGGGCGCCGCCTTGCCGACCACCCGCCGGACCTTCTGCAGCTCCTGCATCAGGTCCGTCTTGGTGTGGAGCCGGCCCGCGGTATCGGTGATCGCGACGTCGAACCCCTCGGTCGCCGCGCGCTTGATGCCGTCGAAAATGACGGAAGAAGGATCGGCGCCTTCCTTGCCGCGCACGATGGCGGCGCCCGTGCGGCCTGCCCAAACCTCCAGCTGTTCGGCTGCCGCGGCGCGGAACGTGTCGCCTGCAGCCATCAGCACCTTCTTACCCTCACCGGCGAGCCGAGCGGACAGCTTGCCGATGGTCGTCGTCTTGCCGCTGCCGTTCACGCCGATCACCAGCAACACGAAGGGCTTGGCGGAGCCGAAGTCCACGTCGGGCGCGGGCAGGGACAGCATCTCGGTGCTGCGCTGCCGCAAGAATGCCCAGACGGCGTCCGGGTCCTTGAGCTCGCTGCGGGACAGGGAGCTGCGGATCTCTTCGAGCAGCTTCTGGCTGGTCTTCACGCCAATGTCGGCGGTCAGCAGAACCTTCTCGATCTCATCGACCACCGCGGGGTCGATCTGCTTGCGTCCCGTGAAGACCGCGCCCAGGCGGGCGACGAAACCGGAGCGCGTTCGCGCGAGCCCCGGCGCCAGCGCGTTCGCGCGCTTCTTCGGGGCGGGCTCCGGCTGCGGCTCGGGGGCAGGGAAGGGGATGACCTGGCCCGGGCGTTCGGCGTCGCGGCTGGGCGCGGGGAGCGGGCGGGCTTCAGGCGCCCGAGGCTCCGGCGCCCGCGCGGGGGCCGCCGCGCCGCGCTCGCGTCCGCGCGGCTCGGGCTCGGGCCGGGGTTCGGGGGCCTGGTCCCGGGTTCGGGCGGGTTTGGCGGAGCGTTCTTCACGCCCCAGAGCGGGTGGGCCGTCGCCGGCCTCTTCGATCTGGCGCCGGCGGCTGGCGCGGGCGCGGCGGACGAACAGGACGCCCAGGGTCCCGGTGACGCCAAGGCCGCCCACGACGCCAATCAGCTCATACAGCTCGGCGGGGCTGAGGTGAAAAGACGAAGGGTCCATCGGGG